>JAOZMX010000043.1 GCA_029934065.1 Bacteroidales bacterium | reverse complement strand
TCGAGTCAGAATTTGATATGATGAGCATCCTGACAATACCCGTTGCAGGTGATATCGCCGGTGGTTTGTTCATGCATCCCGACATTGTCACCGGATTCTGGACACTTGGCGGTTTAGTACAAAATGTTTGCCTGTGGGGTATTGAGATGGGAACAACCAACTATGTACCTCCGGACAATGATGTAATGGTACAGTCGATCGTTGAGCCTGTTTCAGGAGTTGAGTTGACATCAGCCGAACCGATTACGATCAAGATCAAGAATGTAGGCCTGAATGATCAGACCGACATTCCTTATGAAGTAACATGGGATGGCGGCAATTACAGCGGTACTTTAGCCGGCACACTGGCGTCGGGTGAATCAACCGAAGTAACACTTCCCGTCACAGCCGACCTGTCGGCATATGGCGATTACAACTTTGAAGCTTGCACCCAGTTGGCCGGTGATGAGAATCCCGACAACGACTGCAAAACGAAAGTTGTGACCAACATCGAGCCGTTTGTATGTGTTGACGGACTTTATTCAACAGGATGTTCATTCGGTGACGGACTCACCTACTGGGATTTCTCGGATGTTAACGTTCCCGATATTCCTTGTGGAAACGGTAATCCCTATGATTGGTATCATGATTACACAGATATGGTACATTCACTGGAAGCCGGTATGGATTACACCTTGACGGTACAGGCCGGATACAACAATACCTTCTTTGATGTATGGATTGACTTCAACGACAACCTGTATTATGATCCGGACGAATTGATCCTGAATGATGTTGAATGTGCAGAAGCAGGAGTTAACTATGAATTCACTGTAACAATCCCGGCTACAGCAGCCAACGGAACGCACCTGTTGCGTTACAGGACGAACTGGCAGGCTACTGTTGAGGATCCTTGCGAGACTTATTCTTACGGTAATGCATGCGACTTCTCCGCACAAATCGGCGGTAGCGGTGGCAGCTGGTTATCGGCAGATCCGGTATCAGGTACACTGAACCAGAATGAATCCATGACCATCACGGTTACTTACAATTCCGACGGTTTGGAACAAGGTGATTACAACGGTGATCTGACTTTCACCAGTAATGACCCGAACAACCCGACAGTTGTTGTTCCGGTACTCTTGCATGTCGGCGGCGGATGTCCTTATCCTCCTCCAACAGACCTGATGGGCGAAGAAATTTCACCCAATACGGTTTATTTGCAATGGCAGGCTCCTGAAACCCCGGGTGGAGTTATCCGCTGGGACGACGGAATCAATGCCGATGGTATCGGTTTGACCAACGGTGGAAGTTTCTTTGTAGCTGCAAGATGGGATGCCAGTCAGCTTACACAGTATGACGGGCTTTACCTGACGCATGTTGACATCTTCCCGAGAAGTGAATCGGGTTCAGCTACCTTCACACTGAAGGTTTGGACAGGCGCCAATGCAGGTAACCTGATCCACAGCCAGGATCTGACAGGTCTTACATTTGAAGAGTGGAACACCATCGAACTGGATGCTGCTGTTCAGATTGACGCATCAACGGAATTGTGGATCGGTTATGAAACCGAACATCCTGCCGGTGATTTTCCTGCAGGATGTGATGCAGGTCCTGCCGTAGCAGGTTATGGCGACATGATCACACTGGACGGCTCGTCATGGGAATCCATGTCAAATGCTTACGGCCTTGACTACAACTGGAACATTGCCGGTATTATCGGCATTGCTGCCGACGGATTGCCATTGGCTCAGCCTATCGTGATGAACGACAATATCAGCAATCCGAGTGCAGACCTTGCTCAGGGATTCCTGCCCAAGGCAGCTAATCCGGAATGGGTTGAAGCGCTTCGCGATTATCTCTATTTCAATGTTTACAGGGACGGCGCTATGATTGCCGATAACATTATGGATACGGAATACACGGATAATGGTGTACCGAATGGAGACCATGAATATCAGGTTTCGGCTGTTTACGAAACATGTGAATCATTCTCAGACCCGATCACTGTTAGCGTAACTTCAATTAATGAAGCACAGGAACCGCTTACAACAGCTATGTATCCTAACCCCGCCAACGAAGTTGTAAATATCGAATCGAACATGAACATTACTCATGTGATGATTATGAACAACCTCGGTCAGGTGGTTTACAATGATGTTGCCAACGGCAAGCTTGTACAGATCAATACCTCTTCATTCGAGAAAGGTATTTACTTTGTACAGTTTGAAACTTCAGCAGGTAAGACGGTTGAAAAACTGATCGTTCAATAATCCTTCAATGGAATAACATAAAAAAGGGAGCCAAATGGCTCCCTTTTTTTTTGTTTTACTTTCCTAAACCGGCTTGAGAAGCAGTGCCGGTTATATCCTTTGATTTAATTTGACGGGAAGAGATACGCGATGATTTGATGCCTCCGTTTCAGGTGCGCCATCCTCCCGTTACCTTGTCAGCGCTGCGCCAGGGATTGGAGCGGCATCCCCCTGCGGTGGCGGCTGATGTGACCGTTGGCGGGTGGAGGCTGACGGAGGATAGCCCCCGCACCGCCTACGGACACACAGCCGGCACAAAGGGGATAGAGCGGAAAGCCCGCCCGGGCGCCCAAAAAAAGACATTACAAAGAAAAACGCGGAATGGTGTTGTGCCGTAAAAAGCCGGACGTTACGGCCAGAGGTGTTCTTCGGCGGGCAAAATGTTTACGGCAGATGGAAAGAAAAAACAGCGCACCGGAAATAAAAAAAGGCCACCTTGCGGCGGCCTTTTCGTTTTGATTTGCTTATGCTACACATTAACTATGCTCCAAGCGCAAAACGATAAAACTTTGTCACAGTCAGGTCTTTGTCGGTTTGTTTAAGGTATTGTCCAACCGTGATTTTGCTGTCTTTGATAAATTCCTGATTGAGCAGGGTATTTTCCTTAAAGAATTTGGCAAGTCTTCCCTGTGCGATTTTTTCGAGCAGGTTTTCGGGTTTGCCTTCCTGACGGGCAAGCTCTTTACCGATCTCGATTTCTTTATCAATGGTTTCCTGTGATACGTCTTTTTTGTCAACGGCGATGGGATTCATGGCTGCAATCTGCATTGCAATGTCGTGTCCTTTTTCGTCGATGCCTTCGATTCCGGATTTGTTGAGTCCCACCAGCGTTCCGATTTTGTTCCCAAGGTGGTTGTAGCCGTAAACGCCCGGTGCTTCGATGGAAGCAAAGGAGTCGAATTCCATCTTCTCGCCGGTTTTGCCGACCATTTCGTCGAGTGCATCGGCCACGGTGACGTCACCCAGTTTCAAAGCTTTCATCTCTTCGATGTTCGAAGGTCTGTTTGCAAGTGCAAGGTCGGCCAGGCTTTGAACAAAATTGACGAAAGCCTCGCTTTTGCCGACAAAGTCGGTTTCGCAGTTGACCATGAGCAAAACGCCATAAGTTTTGTCGTCGGTGGTTTTGGCAATGACATAACCTTCGGCAGCTTCTTTGTCGGCTCTTTTGGCAGCTACTTTAGCTCCCTTTTTACGAAGGTATTCGATTGCTTTTTCGAAATCGCCGTCATTTTCCTGAAGGGCTTTTTTGCAGTCCATCATTCCGGCACCTGTTTGTTTGCGAAGTTTTGCAACGTCGGCAGCAGTAATATTTGCCATTTTTATCAATATTTTAAATTAGTGGAATTTTAATTTGTTAATAAAAAAGAGATTCAGAATGTTGCTTCATCATCTCTTTTTGTCGAATAATTTTATTTGAATCGCGGTGCGATTATTTTTTTCTTACGGCAGCACCTTTACGGGGTCGTTTGTGCGCTGTTTTCGCTTCGGGTTCGGTCTCTTTCAGTTTTTTGATTTCGGATTTATCCGAGGCTTTCGCGTCAACCTCACCTTCAAGTTCTTCTTCAAGTTCTTCACGCGAGCGTGTTTTGATCTTTTCGGCCTGTTCTTTTTCCTGCTGTTCTTCTTTAAGCCGTTTGTCTTTGTCGGCTTTACGTTCCATCAGTCCTTCTTCGATGGCTTTGGTCATGATGTCTATGATGAGGGCGATGGATTTGGAAGCGTCGTCGTTGGCAGGAATGGGGAAATCGACGGCTTTGGGATCGGAATTGGTGTCGACGATGGCAAAGGTCGGGATGTTCAGTTTTTTGGCTTCTGCTACCGCGATATGTTCTTTCAGAATGTCAACGATAAAGAGCGCCGACGGCAAACGGTTGAGGTCTGCAATACTTCCGAGTTGCTTTTCAAGCTTGGCACGTTCGCGTGTCAGTTGCAACCTTTCCCTTTTGGAGATGTTGGTGAAACTCGGGTCGGTCATCATTCTGTCGATGGTGCTCATCTTGCGAACGGCTTTGCGGATGGTGGCAAAGTTGGTGAGCATACCACCGGGCCAACGTTCGGTAACGTAAGGCATCCCAATTCGTTTTACTTTTTCGGCAACGATTTCTTTTGCCTGTTTTTTGGTGGCAACAAAGAGGATTTTTTTGCCCGACCGTGCGATTTGTTTCAGTGCCGAGGCGGCTTCCTCAATCTTTGCTGCTGTTTTGTAAAGGTCAATAATGTGGATCCCGTTGCGCTCCATAAAGATATATGGTGCCATGTTGGGATTCCATTTTCTCTTCAGGTGGCCAAAATGTACCCCTGCATCGAGTAATTGTTCGAAATTTGTTCTTGGCATTTAATTTTAATTTTATGTTTACATTCTGATTTGGCAACCGGCAAGTAGCCCGGATATTCCCGGAGTCTTGTCAATTTAGATACTAAACAATCCAATATCCGAATATTAACGTTTGCTGAATTGGAATTTTTTACGTGCTTTTTTCTGACCGGGTTTTTTACGTTCAACCATACGGGGGTCTCTGCGCAGCAATCCGTTGGCTTTCAACACAGGGCGGTATTCCTCGTCAATTTTCACGAGTGCCCGTGCGATTCCAAGACGTAAAGCTTCGGCCTGACCGTTGATGCCACCGCCGTCGAGACGAACGTCAACATCGTACTTGTCAATGTTATCGGTGAGATTTAAAGGCTGGCGAACTACATATTGTAATGTGGCAAGCGGAAAATAATTTTCTAAATCTCTGTTGTTGATCTTGATGGCACCATTGCCCGGTTTGAGGTAAACCCGTGCAACAGCAGTTTTCCTTCTGCCTAATGCATTTATCACTTCCATCGGTTATTTTATTTCGTTTAAGTTTATTTTTCTTGGTTTTTGTGCCTCATGTTTGTGCTCTGCACCTTCGTACACAAACATATTTCTGAACAGTTTGCTGCCGAGTCTGTTTTTGGGCAGCATTCCTTTTACCGCTTTTTCAACAACTGCGATAGGATTTTTTTTCATCAACTGTTCGGCAGTGATCGTTCTTTGGCCACCGGGATAACCCGTGTGACGGATGTATTCCTTTTGTGCCATTTTGTTGCCCGTCAGGCGAACTTTAGCAGCATTGATGATCACTACATTGTCACCGCAATCAACATGAGGGGTGAAATTAGGCTTTAATTTTCCACGAAGCAACATGGCTACTTTTGAAGCCAGTCGTCCTAAAACTTCGTTTTCAGCATCAACCAAAACCCACTCTTTGGTTACGGTTTCCTTGTTGGCGCTTACAGTCTTATAACTTAAGGTATCCATTTATTAATCAATTGTTTTCTTATCAAATACTTATACCTCCCCGAAAAAGGGGCTGCAAAAGTAGAATTAAAATTTTAATTTAACAAAATATTATTATAAATAAATTTAAGGAATTGAGCGGTGATTTTTCGTGAACATCTTTTTTCGTCATTGTCAACCGAATAGTTTTATCTTTGTTAGCTTGATTTTTAACCGATAAACGATTGTGATTATGACGGGAAAAATAATGTTCAGGAGAAATGTTTTATGGCTTTTTATCATTTTGCTGTTGATGGTGTCGTGCTCCAACGGCGGCGGAACTGCCGGAGCCGACGGAAAAAAGGGCAAGGTGAAGGTGGTGACGACCACTACGATGTTGACCGATCTTGTGGAACAACTGGCGGGAAATGAAGTTGAGCTCAACGGTCTTATGGGCCCGGGGGTTGATCCGCACCTGTACAAAGCCGGCGAAGGTGACGTTTCGAAATTGTTTAATGCCGACATCATTATATACAATGGCCTTCATCTCGAGGGAAAAATGGTTGACCTTTTCGGGAAAATGAAAAAACAGGGAAAAAACACGCTGGCAGTGGCGGATACCATTCCCGCATCGAAACTCATACCGGTTGATGCATCATCGAACCATTACGACCCGCACATCTGGTTCGGTGTTTCCAACTGGAAAATGGTGGCGGGATATGTGGCCCGGAAACTCATGGAGATGGACCCTGCCCATAAAGAGACTTACAGAAGAAATCTTGAAAAGTACACAGGTGAACTGGACGAATTGACGGCGTACATCCGGAACAGAATTTCCGGATTGCCCGAAAGCAAGCGGGTTTTGATTACCGCCCATGATGCATTCGGTTATTTCGGAAAGGAGTTCGGATTTGAGGTCAGGGGGTTGCAAGGGATCAGCACCATGTCGGAGGCGGGTGCTGCCGATGTTAAAAATCTGGCGGCGTTTATTGCGCAAAGAAAAATACCGGCACTGTTCATTGAATCTTCGGTGCCGCACAGAACCATCGAAGCCCTGCAGGCTGCGGTAAACGCCAAAGGATACCGGGTGAAGATAGGAGGAGAGTTGTTCTCGGATGCCCTGGGGAATCCCGGAACGCCGGAAGGAACTTACATCGGAATGTACAAATACAACATCAACACCATTGTAAATGCTTTAAAATAGATTAATGATGAGCAAAACACCGGCAATAGAGATCAATGACCTGACGGTAGCCTATCAGTTCAAACCGGTACTCTGGGACATCGACCTGATCGTCCCCGAAGGGGTGATGATGGCTATCGTGGGCCCCAATGGTGCGGGGAAATCAACATTGATCAAAAGCATCCTCGGTATTGTAAAACCATTGGCGGGGAGTGTTAAAATACTGGGAAAACAGTACCGTAACGTGCGTTTGGAAGTGGGATATGTACCCCAAAAGGGTACTGTTGACTGGGATTTTCCAACGACGGTGAAAGATGTCGTTTTGATGGGCACCTACGGGAAACTGGGATGGATAAAGCGCCCCGGGAAAAGAGAAAAAGCCCTGGCCGAAGAAGCCATCAACAAAGTCGGCCTCGGCGATCTGTCGCACCGGCAGATCAGCCGGCTGTCGGGAGGGCAGCAGCAGCGCGTATTTCTTGCCAGAGCCCTGGTGCAGGATGCTGCCGTTTATTTTATGGACGAACCTTTTCAGGGGGTGGATGCCACCACGGAAAAAGCAATTGTGAATATTTTGAAAGAACTGCGCCGGCGAAACAAAACCGTCGTTGTGGTGCATCACGACCTGCAAACCGTCACGGATTATTTCGACTGGGTGACTTTGCTGAATGTGAAAAAAATTGCCTCCGGCCCGTGCGGTGAAGTGTTTAACGAAGAAAATCTGGAACGAACATACGGCGTGAAATTCACGCTGGCCATCGATCAGTAAATATGGAGATTTATCAATTCTTTATCGATCTTTTTTCCGATTACACCACGCGTATTATTGGTGCGGGTACGGCATTGCTCGGTATCGTCAGCGGTATTTTGGGGGTGTTTGCCACTCTGAAAAAGCAAAGCCTGCTGGGGGATGCCGTGGCGCATTCGGCATTGCCGGGTATCGCCATTGCATTTTTGATCACCGGAACCAAAGACCCTTTGCTGTTTTTTATCGGTGCGGCCTTGTCGGGTTGGCTGGCAACGGCATGGATTTTAAGCATCACCAAAAATACACGCATCAAAAACGATACGGCACTGGGACTGGTACTTTCGGTCTTTTTCGGCTTCGGCCTGGTGCTGTTGACCTTTATTCAAAAATTGCCCAATGCCAATCAGTCGGGGCTGGAAACTTTTCTTTTCGGTCAGGCGGCAACACTGCTGTTTAAAGATGTCGTAACCATGGGTGCCGTCGGTCTGATGGCCCTGGTGCTGGTGTTGATTTTCTGGAAGGAATTCAAGCTACTGACCTTCGACCGGCAGTTTGCCGAAACTTTGGGATTCAATACGCGGCTGCTGGATGTGTTGCTTACGACCTTGATCGTTCTGGCCATTGTTCTGGGGCTGCAAACCGTGGGTGTTGTCTTGATGAGCGCCATGCTGATCGCTCCTGCCGTGGCAGCACGGCAGTGGACCGACAAGCTGGGTAAGATGGTGCTGCTGGCTGCATCCTTTGGTGCTTTTTCGGGCTTGGCAGGAACGGCGGTTTCCAGTTCTGGTTCCAATATCTCAACCGGGCCGACCATCATCTTGTTTTCGGTTCTGACGGTTGCCGTTTCGTTTTTGTTTGCACCAAAACGGGGTGTGGTGGCGCGCTATTTTATCACAAGAAGCAACCGCAGGAAACTGAAACTCAACAAGGCCTTATCGGAGATGTACGACATTTACCGGAATCATGAAAATATTCATCATCGTCATGCAACGGCAATCTTGAAAGCACTGCCCGGTTTTGGCTCTCATACCTTGACAGTGCTGCAGGAAAAGGGGCTGGTGGATGTGGATGATCAAAAACAGTGGTGCCTCACGGAAAAGGGGATCAATACGGCAAAACACATTCAACGTTCGGGAGGGGAACGATCATGACAGGAGTGCAAATCGAAATACAAGTTATTGCTGCACTGGTGGCGGTCAGTTGTGCCATTCCGGGTGTTTTTCTCGTTTTGCGCAAGATGGCCATGATCAGCGATGCCATCAGCCACGCCATTTTGCCGGGGATCGTTATCGGGTTTTTGCTCACCGGCTCACTCAACTCACCTTTTCTCATCATTCTGGCTGCCATTACCGGTGTCGTCACAGTGGCACTGGTCGAGTTGCTCAACAAAACCAAACTGGTGAAAGAAGATGCCGCCATCGGACTGGTCTTTCCCATGATGTTCAGCATCGGGGTGATCCTTATCTCGAAGAATGCGGGGAACATTCACATTGACACCGATACGGTGTTGCTGGGCGAACTGGCGTTTGCACCATTTAATCGTTTGCAAATTGCCGGCGTTGACCTCGGCCCCCAGGGAGCATGGGTAATGGGGATCATCTTTCTGCTGAATCTCGTTTTCGTTGTTGTCTTTTTTAAAGAATTGAAACTTTCAACTTTCGACGCCGGGCTGGCGGCGAGTTTGGGTTTCTTTCCCGGAATGGTGCATTATGCGCTGATGGGTATTGTTTCAATTACTACTGTCGGAGCATTTGATTCGGTGGGGGCCATTCTGGTGGTGGCACTGATGATCGGGCCGGCGGCAACGGCCTATTTGATCACGGACAACCTCAAACTGATGCTGATCTATGCTGCGGCGATCGGCATTGTTTCGGCTGTGGCCGGGTACTGGACGGCAAACCTGCTCGATGTTTCAATCGCAGGCTCAATGGCAACAATGGTAGGTGTGCTGTTCCTTGCGGTTTATCTGTTTGCGCCAGCCAAAGGCTTGTGGTCGATCCATCGAAGAAGAGAGCGGCAAAAATCGGAGTTTGCACAAATGACGCTCGTTATGCATATCAACAATCACAGCGGTATGCACGACGACATTGAGGAACGGAAGATCAACCACCTGAAGCGGCACTTCCTCTGGGATGATGCTTTTATTGCCAAAGTCGTTACTAGGGCTTTGTCGGCGGGATTGCTGACCGAAAAGGAAGGTGTGCTTTCGCTTACCGGAAAAGGAAAGCGTTTTATCGAAGCATCCGATGCGCTGTTCACTTCCAAATACCATCCCGGATTCGAAGCTTTGAGAAAGGAATTTGTGATCTTTACGGATGGTTAGGCTCTTGGAAAACAAAACCGCCTGACATGCTGTTTAAGTTAAAGTAAATAGGCAAAAGGCAAAAGTAAAAAGGCAAAAGTTTGGCAGAACATCAAACATTATCATGCCAAACGCACTAACACCGAAAGGGGTTAAACGTTAATAACTCGGCGTTTTCAACCCCGAGTTGAAACCTTTCAGGGTTCTCACCCACCCTTGACTTATGTCCCCCGACGACGGGAGCAATTCACATTAAACCACTTCGTGGTTTTTACAGCTTTTGTTCAAAATCAAAAAATCGTGACTAAACAAGAAAATAAGATTCCCCTGCCGATGCTTTCCCGTAAAGCAATTTTTTCAGGCTTGTACTGAAAAAACGTAGTATCTTATCAATAAACCGCTTGCATTTTTTTGAAGAAAATTTATTTGTTAAATGTCGTCTTCACCTATCTCCATGGAATTGCTTCCCCTTTTTGAAGGTTTGAAGTTGTTGAAACGATAAGAGACCGTAAAGGTGATAGCCGGTGAGCGTGGCTGATAAACGGTGTGGGAATAAAAATCTTCCCCCTCGGAAATAAAGTCGCGTTTGGCTGTGCTCAAAATGTCGCGGGCACGTAATGTTAACGAAAGGGAGCGGTTGAAGAAACCCGCTTTCAGGGCGGCATCAAGTGAATAATAGCCTGCGCTGGTACCCTGGGCTGTTATCGAGGCGCTGTTGTAACTTCCCGAAACCTGAATCTGACCGTATTTCCAAAGTGTAAAAGTGTTGTTCATCCGCGAGTTCCAGTTTGTTGACGTCCGGTCGAACGGTTCGTCGTACAAGGTACCTTTCAGCTTGTAATTGTAAAGGTCTCCGCTGAGATCCATGCTCCACCATCTGGTGATGCCGAGCGAGAGCATGGCTTCCATTCCGAAGGAATAATCCTTTCCTACATTTTCAAAAGTATGCATCATCACATCTTCGGTGTAAACACTCGACACCCTTTCCACTTTATTGTGTGTGATGCGGTAGTATCCTTCCAGCGAAAAGAAATTTTCGTCAAAGCTTTTCAGATAGCTCATTTCGTAGGAATCGGTGTATTCGGGTTTCAGATCGGGATTGCCCTGCCGTACATTATATTGATCCTGCCAGGTGATGAAAGGTTCGAGTTGCCAACCCCTTGAGCGTTGTATCCGCCGTGCGTAGCTGACCATCAGTTGCTGTTCGGCCGGAAGCTTGTAGGAGAGGTGCACCGTAGGAAAATAATCCCACCGGCGGAGCAATACTCCCTCTTCTCCGGTCATTGCAATGTCGCGGTCGGTATATTCAACGCGCATTCCGGCCTGAAAGCCAAAACCTTTTAATTCGCCGGCATACAGCGAATAGAGCGCATAAATGTTCCTTGTATAATCTGTTTCGTGGTGAAATTTCGGGTCGAATACCAGCTCGCCTGTTTCCGGGTCATAAATATAAAGGGCGGTGTTGTCGGTGCTTTTTCCGTTCCGGCTCTGGAACCCCGCTTCAAATTTATCCTTTTTCCCCACAGGAAGCGTGTAGTCCACTTTCAGCCGCAGTACCCGCGAAGGCCCGTTCTCAATATTTTTTTTACCGCCGGTCAGTGAGTCCGAAAGGTCGCGCAATTCATTAACGGTGTATTCGTCATTGTTCCTGTGCTGGTAAATGATCTCGGCTTCTATTTTGTGCTCGGTTCTTTTCATTTGCATGGACGGGCGTCCGCCGGGCTTGCGTCCCTTGTTAGGCTGATCTCCTTTCGGGCCGGCCGGATGCTCTTCTTTTTTTACAAAACGGTGTTGATAAACCCCGTTGATGCTGTAATAGGTACCGTCCATATTTGTTTTGTCAATGCTGTTGTATGCATCAATTTCCGGTGCGGAAGAGTTCCATTGGTTGTATAGCAAAGTGGCGTTGCGTTCCATGTTCCAATTGCCGTATTTTCCGCTGATTGAAAAATAGTCTTTTTCGGTAGGATTTACTTCAATACCGCCACGAATACCGTAGTTGTTGAAGTTCCGTTCCCGGTCACCCGATGAATTGACAAAAAATGTGGTGTCATTGTGAAAAGTCTTTCGTTCACTTTCGGCTGTGCCGGGGTGGTGACGTGTGTTGTAGTTTCCGCCTAAAAAGAAATTCATTTTTTTTACCTTATAATTCAGCAGCAGGTCGCCGCCGTAGTTACCGAAGGAGCCGGCGTTGAGGTTGACGTTGCCGCTGACTCCCTCCAGCCGGTTTTTCTTGGTGATGATGTTGATGATGCCCGAAACGCCGTCGGGTTCATATTTCACAGACGGATTGGTGATGATCTCGATATTCTGAATCGTACCTGCGGGAATCTGACGCAACACGTCACTCGGGTCGAGGATCGTGGGTTTTCCGTCAACAAGCACCGTGAAACCGCTGCTTCCGCGCAAAGTGACATTGCCCTCCACATCCACCTGCACCGAAGGAATTTTTTCCAGTACATCCACGGCAGTTCCACCCGTTGCCGTCAGTTGCTTTCCTACCCTGATAACCTTCCGGTCGGTTTTGAACTCAATGGACGATTGCCGGCTCACAACCTCCACTTCGCTCAATGTTTTCGGGTCTGCTTTCAGGTAAAAATTGCCCAGCGGAAAATTTTTCGTGTTTTCGTCAATATGAAAAACCTCCGATTTCAATGGTTTCATCCCCATAAAAGAGATCGTCAGATAATAGTCTCCCGGAGGAGGCAACTCCATTTTGAAATGGCCGAGATGATCGGTAATGGTTCCGGTGATGAATGAGCTGTCCGCTGCGGCATACATGGCTATAGTGGCGTACTCAACCGGTGTTTTGGTTTTGTGCGCCAGTACGACACCTTTCACTTTTCCGGCTGAAAATTCTTCAACCGTTGCAGCATACGTTAGTTGCATGACAGCTAATAACAGTAACGTCAAGGAAAAAACCTTTTTCATGTTTTTGTAAAGTTGTTTAGCGATTGATAATTGAAAAATTTTAAAATCATTCAAGATATTTGTTGATACTTTGACAATCTTCTGGGTGAAATTATTCCGGGTAAAAATTATTTATTTTGAAAATAGCCGCAGCAGATCAGTTCATGGAATAATGTTTACTTTTGACAGGGATTGATAAGCCGTACTTGGATCATGCCCGGGCAACGGATACTTTATAAGAAAAAATAAAAACAATTTAAGATGAAAGCACTGGAAATTATTGAAAAGATCGAAGAGGTCATCCAAAACAAAATTCAAGAAACCGGACAGGACAACGAATCAACCGATCAGCAGCAGCAAAGTGCCGTGAAAGAGATCATTTTACTGGTCGTCTCGTTTTTTCTCGATTTGATGAAAGCACCTTTTAAATTCATGGCCAGGTATTTTTTGAAAGAGACCATCACTTTTGCGAAGAAAGATGCCCGTTTGTATGCCTTCATCATGGGGATGATGGGCGTTTTGTTCGTCTTTTTCTCGGTGTTGTGGCTTTTTGTATCGGTTGCTGTCGGGGTTTATTTTTACGAGCGGGGAGATTCTGCTTTGATCTCCATTCTTTGGTCGGTGCTGTTTCAGATTATCAGTTTTATCGTCATCGGCCTGATGGCCTGGATTGCTTTTCGCAGGATCAGATCGCTGAAGATGATGAAAAACATTTTGGGAGGTGTGGCGAAATAAGTAAGTCGGTTCTTCATATTAATAGAATTACGGGTTTATCAAAAACTTTTTATCAAATCTCTTTTTGAGTGGTGAACTGTAAGTATATTGACGGCCAATTTGCTGTATTCGTAAATAACCCGATAATTTCCAATTATCAACTCTCTGAATCGTTTATTATTCAATTCCGGAACTATTCGGCCGATGAGTGGTTGTTTTTCCAGGATCAGGGTCTGATTTAAGATTTTTTCAATTGTTAAACTTGTATATTTTTCGGAATCTTTTACAAGGTAGGTGCAATTTCTTCCAGACCAGTTAAAGATCTTTCGGTCCAGACTATTTTAACCATCGGCCAAGTCTTTTTTTGCTTCTTTGGTAGTATATACTTTTTCATTCTTGACATCATTTAGTCCTTGTTCGATTTTGTCAAGGAAAATCAACTTTTCAATGATATCTTCAATTGTGAAGTCTTCCGGAAGCGCATCAATGGTAGTCTTAATTTTTTCTTTTGTCAACATCCACATAATTTTTTACAAAAAAGCAAAAATCCAAAAATCATTTTCCGCCTGTTGTCGATAAAGATTTTCATTCAGCCTTATGTCAATCTGACAGAATTATAATGCCTCCATTATGGAAAAAAACTGTCATGTTGGCTGACGTTTCGGGGTAGTAAAAATTGGATTTACCTTCTCTATTTCATGTCAAAAATTTTTACACTTCGAAAAATAATTGATTGATTGTTTTTTAGCCATGCTCATTTTCCAAAATTAAAAAATGTACGCCAATGATGGTTTGAATTGAAAATATTTTGGCATTTGTCTTGCTAAAGGGAGGGTGAATTTGAAAATAAAGTTTAACCAAAAAGATAGGAGGAAAGAACCATGGCATTAGTAAAATTTGGAGAAAACAGAAATTTGTTCCCGACACTCTTCAACGAGTTTTTCAACAGGGACATTTTTGATCTGGCAAATACCAGCTTTAGCGATTCTACCTTACCGGCAGTGAACATCAAGGAAACCAAAAACGATTTTATCGTTGAGGTTGCCGCACCGGGAATGAGCAAAGATGATTTCAAAATCGAACTGGATAACTCGCTGTTGGTGATCTCTTCGGAGAAAGAGGAAAAGAACGAAGAGGTACAGGACGGCGAATTCACCCGGAAAGAGTTCAGCTACCGTTCGTTCAAGCGTACGTTCACCTTACCTGAAACCATTCAGGAAGACAAGATCAAAGCCAGTTACAAAGACGGTGTGCTGAAGATCACGCTGCCGAAAAAGGAAGAAGCAAAAGAAAAACCCAAAAAAATGATCAAGATCGGATAAGATGAAGGTCTTTTCGGTTTTGAGAAAGACAAGGGAGGCGAGGGCCTCCCTTCGTTGTTTTAGGACGTTAGCTCAAAAAGCGTGATCTCGGGGAGGATACCCACGCGCCCCGGGTAGCCGATGGTGCCCAGCCCGCGGTTGACATAAAGGTATTGTAGCTTTTCGGTGGCGGCGGGGTTTTGATACAGGCCTGCCCAGTGTTTGTAAACCCATTGCGCCGGGCTCCATCTGACACGACGCGTATCAATACCGAACTGAAAACCGTGGGTGTGCCCGGCAAAGGTGATGTCAATGTCTGTGTATTTTTTGCTGATGATCACATCCCAGTGCGTGGGGTCATGCGAGAGCAGCAGTTTGACGGAAGCCTCTCCGGTGCCGGCGGCTGCCTTTTCGATGTCGCCGTATTTCGGGAAGCGGCTGTAAGCACCCCAGTTTTCCACGCCGATAATGGCCAGTTGCCCATCGCTGTGTGTAATCAGGTGATTTTCGTTATTCAGCACTTTCCATCCCATGCGCCCGAAGAAATCGTAAAGGTCGGTGAGGTTTTTCATTTTGGCGGTTTGCGACGGCCAACGCGTATAATCGCCGTAGTCGTGGTTGCCCAGTGTGGCAAAGATGCCTGATCTTGCATGCAGCTTGTTCAGGATGTTTTCGAAACGATAAGCCTCCTCGGTCTTGTAATTCACCAGATCGCCGGTGAAAAAGATAAGGTCGGGTTGCAAACGGTTGATCAGCGTTACCACCTCCTCCAACGGATGCGTGGCTGCCCAACTTCCCAAGTGAATGTCCGATATCTGAACAATCTTCAACCCATTGAATGAGACCGGCAAATGATGTAACCGGATGGTTTCGCGCCTGATCTTAAAGTCATAGACCCATTTCAGCATTCCCGTCAGCAATCCGCCGAACATAAGCCCGCCCGACACCAGCCCTGCTTTTTGCAAAAACCGGCTCCTCGTCATTTTTTCACCTTTGGCCGTTATGCTTCCGGATTTCTCGGCCGACTTTTTCACCTTGTGATTAACGTATCTCACCCCATTGATAAAATCGGCAAAAAGCAGAAAAATGATGGGAAGCAGTTTGGCGGCATAGGCAATGAACACAAACCCGAAAAGGTAAATCCGCAATTGATCGTTTATGCTTCCCGGATCCAGCATCGTCACCAAAACGGCCAATACAAGCAACGCCAAAGGAATCCAGTACGATATCCTCAAAATATTCCTGTAAAACCGTTTACGCCCTTTTATCCATGTTTTGACCGAAGCGTACAGGTAAACGTCGCCGAAGAACAGTATGGCCAGAAACGGGAATCTGCCGGCATTTTTGGGGTAAACCTGCAACACAACAAGGTAAGCCACGAATAAAAACAGGATCACTCCAAGTATCTTCAGCAATTTTTTCATGTGGTCGTAAATAAAAAACTGTTATCAAACTAAATGATAACAGTCGAACAAAACTTTTGTTTCAACGGAAAGGAAATTCGAATATTGCCGGAAGGGGAGAATGTTGGATAATGTGAGAATTAGCTTTTTTATTTTTTCTTTCCCTTAAATTGCAACTATTTGGGGCGTGTGCTGTATTTTTTGTGAATTTTTTTTAAAAAGGATGTTCGGTCAAAATCTTTTATAAAACCGGAATTTTCTCCTTTTTTCAACTCATTGATTAATTTATCAAAATAATCGCTTAATAAAATTGATGTGTTTTTTGCCATGTTTAATAAATTTACTGCAAAGACACCAATCTTTGGTATAATTTGAAAGCAGTTCATAAAATTTTGAATGAAAATACGGATGAACTGCAATTGCGTGATCTGGGTTTCACCCCAAATTGTGAATGCCGGAAAAACACTGTCATGTTCATTGTCAGCTTTCGCAAATGGCATCAATCGGCATCGCTGCAAAAGTCACAAAACACGCACCATCACTACTCCTGTTATTTCACAGGACTTGGGAAATGGATGGAACAATCGTTCAGGACTCTGATGTAATAGGCTTTTCCAGGTTCGAGATGGGTCAGGGTATAGATGTTTTGCGAAGGCCAGTACACTTTGTCACCCCCCACTTCCATCACCACGTCAATATCTTCTTCGATATCCCTGAAAACGACAAACGTGGAAGCCACCTGTGTAGTGAGTACAGGCATGATGTGCCACCCCTGCTCCAGGAATAAGGTTTGCGAAACTTCGAACAACCCCGCAACATCCAGTTGAAACGGTTCTTTTGCATTGATGACATAGCCTTCAAAAGTGTTCCAGTTGCCGATGGTATTGATTTGTTCTCCGGGCCAGAACAATCCCGTTTGGCTGCGAAGCACTTCCACCTTGTTGCTCAACGTATCGAACAGCTGTTCCATTTCGGGATGGAAAGGCAAAACGCAGGCGGAGATACCGCTCCAGCCTGCGGGAATATCAATGGTTTGCGTGATATTGTACGGAAAGACGATGAAAGTAACGGGAACATCCATAAGAAGGTCAGAAGTGTCGTTGCTTTGGATGTAAAACTTTTTGCTGTAATAGCCGATAGGTATCCCTCCAGAGTTGAAATAAAGGTCAACGATCTGCTCACCGCCGGGAGGTATGTTTCCCGTGTCGGGGTCGGCAATAAGCCATACATTTTCGGGTTGTAATATCAATGTATCGTACACCGTATGCGGTTCGGCGCCGTAAACATCTCCCGATATCTCGTACGGAATGCGCAACGTATCATCCAACCCTTCATCAAAACCGATATTGATCAGTGCAAGGGCGGTTTCACCGGGAAGGACATTTCCGTTACCACCGTTTTCGTCGTTCCACGAAACCGTGACACCATTGCCTGTTGTCCCGTCAAAAACCAAAGGCCCGAGCGTCCCCCCCGTAAAATTGGTGGCATAGTTCAGCATCATCCCGTCGGGAAAATGAATGATGAGCGTATCAAGCCATTCGTTGTCGGGGCTGCCGTTGTAAAGGCTGAAAGTGTAATCGAATGCCTCGCCCGGAATATAGCTGACCATATCGGAAGTAAGTGTCGAACCTTCCACACTACGGTGGTTCCCCTGATTCCCGGAGTTTCCGCTGCCCGATTGCGGCGTCCTGAAGATGTTGTAATCCAGCGTGTCGTTGCCTTCGTTGAGGATGCTCATCTGAAAGTGCAGCACGGTATCGGGTTTGATCACCACATAAAAACTATCGGGCTGGATAACAATCTCCGGATTAAGCGTGTCGCGAAAACCGTCGTCTTCAGAGTTGCCGTTTTCCTGAAAAAAACAGGTTTGCTCGGCATTTAAGGCTAAACCCACACCAACAAGCAAAAAAATTATCAGCGGCCATAATTTCAATTTTTCCCACATATCTCAAACGCAAATTTGGTTACTCCACAAAATTATGATGCCAGATTAAAACTTCGGTGGCGCCATAGCCAAAATTTTTCAACGATGCATCACGGGTTTTCACATTGTCATATTGGTCGAGTATCTCCAGCATCTTGGATTTCAAAACGCCGTCGCCCACACCATGAATAAAGGTCACTTTCGTCAAATACGCACGAATAGCGCTTTCCAGGCATCTTACAAAATAATTTAACTGGTAATTCAGCATCTCCACATTACTCATTTTGGCATAATCATCCACCAGTTCACCGATGTGCAAATCCACCACAGCCTCCCTCGGACTTGTTTGATGCTTGTTGATAACTTCTTCGGGTTTGACCGGTTTGGCATTTTTCAGTTCGATCTCCTCATCGAATTTTTCGTTCAATTCCGACTCCGCCGCAGCCGGTTGAAGGTCAATTTCGTTAACCTTCAACAGAAATGCCCTTTCGGAAATAAACGAAGTATCGCGATAGACGTTTTCGCGGTAAAGCTTGGCAGGCTTGAAGCTAAACACGGCATTGACGGGCGAAAGCACTTTGGATGACAAATCCTTGTGATAGAGGATTTGCACAAGGCCGTAACTCCAGCGCTCAATCTCTTCGCGTTCGATGGAATCGAGCAATATTTTTGTATTCGGCTTCACCGCATCGTAATCCACTCCTTCCCAGGCACCGTTGGGCTTTCGCAAAAACAGGCTGAACAAAATATCGTAATCCGTATAATTGATCAGGTAAACATCCAGCAATCCCGTGAGCAACCACTTTTGGTCCTGCGGAACCCAGGCCATGTAAATACCCTTTTTATCATCACCTTTTGCCCTGAAAATCTCCAATGGACTGCAACGGTCGTCGTACATGATCTCGTCGTCTTCATCCGGTTTTTCAACAACCGCCTTTTCCTCAAAGGTATTTGCATAAAACTTATCCACAAACATCGCCCCGGCCTGATGGGACGGCTCTTCCGTTTTCACCAGCTCCGAAGTCAGGGTGGGTATCTCAAATCCGTCCTCGATCCTGACATGTACCAGATTGCTGCTGATTACCTTGCTGACCACTCCCCCGCCGTGTTCGTTCAGAAATTTTACCTTATCGCCTATTTTGAATTTCATCGGATTAATTTTTTTTACAAAAATAACGCTTTAACTTTGTCGCAATATTTAAATCTTAAATTATCAACAAAAAATCCTCAACGATGAAAAAAGTAATTCATACCGAAAAAGCGCCGAAAGCCGTCGGGCCCTACAGCCAGGCCATTGAAAATAACGGGACATTGTTCATCTCGGGACAAATACCCATTGACCCTGCCACAGGAAAAATCGTGGAAGGCGGCATACAGGCCCAGACGGAACAGGTGATGAAAAACATCGGCGCCATCCTCGCCGAAGCAGGATACTCATTTGACGATGTGGTAAAATCAACTTGTCTGCTCGACGACATGGACAACTTCGCAGCCATGAACGAAGTCTATGCCAGATATTACCCCGAGAATCCGCCGGCACGCGCTGCCTTTGGCGTAGTGAAACTGCCGCTGGGCGTTATGGTCGAGATCGAAACCATTGCCATGAAATAAATCCATTTGTAATTTGAAAGAAAACGAATAACATGAAAAATCTTTACAGAATTTTATTCATCTCCATTGTCGTTGCAGCACAAATTCAGACGGCGCAAGCCAAAGAGGGCATGTGGATACCCATGTTGCTTGAACAACTCAATCAGAAAGAGATGCAGGATATGGGCATGCGGATTACCGCGAAAGACATCTACGACATCAACCATTCGTCGCTCAAAGACGCCATTTTGTTGTTCGGAGGAGGATGCACAGCCGAGATTATTTCGGATGAAGGACTGGTGCTCACCAACCATCACTGCGGCTACCGCTCCATTCAGTCGCACAGCACCATCGAGCACGATTACCTCACCGATGGCTTTTGGGCCATGAACCGCAACGAGGAGTTGCCCAATCCGGGACTGACCGTTACCCGCCTGGTGCGGATGGAAGACGTCACGCAGCAGATGCTCGAAGGAATAACGCAATCCATGTCCGAAAAAGAGCGGGAGTCGGTGTTGAAGATCAACGGAGACAAAATAAAGGCGGAAGCCGAAAAGGAAAATCATTACAAAGCTTATGTGCGCGCATTTTATTACGGCAACGAATTTTACCTGTTTGTCACCGAGGTCTTCAAAGATATCAGGCTGGTGGGCGCTCCTCCGTCGAACATCGGCAAGTTCGGCGGCGACACCGACAACTGGATGTGGCCCCGGCATACGGGCGACTTTTCCCTTTTCAGGATTTATGTGAACAAAGACAACGAGCCTGCCGAATACAGCAAAGATAACGTCCCCTACAAACCGCTATATTCCATTCCCATCTCACTGAAAGGCGTCAAAGAAGACGATTTCACCTTCATCTTCGGGTTCCCCGGGCGCACACAGGAATACGTTCCGTCCTACGCCATCGAAATGATCACTCAAATGCAAAACCCCACACGCATTGCACTCCGCAGGCAAAAACTGGATATTTACGAGTCGTTTATGATTGACAATCCCAAAGTAAGGATCCAGTATTCGGCCAAATATGCAAGCCTTTCCAACGGCTGGAAAAAATGGATAGGCGAAGACAAAGGGATCAGGAAACTCAACGGTATCGAAAAAAAACAGGATTACGAAAAAGCATTCAGGCAATGGGTTGACGCCTCACCCGAACGACAAAAAGAATACGGAGAATTGCTCAATGAATTGAATGACGTTTACAACCGGACGACAGATGTCCAAAAACAATTCATCTATCTGCTGGAAGCCGGTTTGGGCATTGAAATTGTAAAAGCCGCACGGCAACTGACACCGCTGGTTGAGCTCTCACAAAAACCCGGCGTAACGGATGAAGAACTGGAAAAAGCCGTTACCAAAACCAAAAAGAATATCGGGAAGTTTTACAAAGACTACTACCAGCCAATCGACCAGAAAGTATTTGTAAAAATGCTGCAAACATACGGGGATAATGCCCCGGAAGAGAACCGTCCGGCAGTATTCGAACTTATCGACACCAAATACAAAGGCGACATCGCAAAATATGCCGGGGAGGTATTTGACAAATCAATGTTCAGCTCCGAAGAAAAGGTCAATGCATTTTTAGCCAAATACAAAAAACAGAAGTACAAAAAAATACTGAAAGACCCGGGCTACCAGCTGGCCAACGACTTCATAACTTATTACCGGAACAACATTCAAACGCAACGCGCACAGCTCAATACCGAACTCGACAGCCTTATGCGGATTTACATGAAGGCTCAAATGGAGATGGAACCCGGCAAGCGGTTCTATCCCGATGCCAACTCAACGCTACGCGTAGCCTACGGTAAAGTAAAGCCCTATTACCCCCGCGACGCCGTTTTCTACGAATACCAAACCACGCTGAAAGGTATCATGGAAAAGGAAGACCCCAATGTTTACGATTATGTGGTGGAAGATAAACTGAAGGAACTTTATGCCAATAAAGATTTCGGCAAATACGGCGAAGACGGCCGGATGCCGGTATGTTTCATCGCCACCAACCACACCACCGGCGGCAATTCGGGAAGCCCCGCATTGAACGCCGACGGAGAGCTTATCGGGGTGAATTTCGACCGCGACTGGGAAGGCACAATGAGCGACCTGATGTTTGACCCCGACCAATGCCGCAACATTATGCTCGACATCCGGTATTTCCTGTTCATCGTTGACAAATTTGCCGGCGCCGGGCATCTCGTGGACGAAATGAACCTCGTGGAATAAGCAGGCAGGCTGTCTTTCGCTAAAACTTTTGCGGACATTTTTTTTGCAGGATTAAAAACTTTAATTTTCCGAACGAAGTTTTTTAAATAAAAACATTATTTTTGCCGCCCCGTTCAGGAGAGTTGGCAGAGTGGTCGAATGCGGCGGTCTCGAAAACCGTTTTCCGGTGACAACTGGAACAAGGGTTCGAATCCCTTACTCTCCGCCTCCGCCCGCCGAAGTCCGGTGACAACCGGACGAAGGCGGGCTTAATTTTTTCTGTCTAAATGCTTTTTTATTATGGATAATGCGGGCTTCGGCGGACAGGTCCGCCAGGGTGAACAAAAGGTTGAATACATTTACATTCTGGAATGCCAAAACGGAAGAACTTACGTCGGC
>JAOZMX010000042.1 GCA_029934065.1 Bacteroidales bacterium | reverse complement strand
TGACAATGTAGCCTACGACGACAGTTCACCATGGCCCACAGCACCCGACGGCGACGGACCAACCCTTTCGCTGCTCGATCCCGCACTGGACAACAGCCTGCCCGAAAACTGGGCTGCCAGCCTCCAGAACGACGGGACGCCCGGCGCAGAGAATTTCCCCACAACGGCAACGATCAATGTGCTTACGCCCAACGGCGGCGAAGAAATTCAACAAAACACCATTTATAACATTACCTGGTCCTATTCCAACTTTGATGGAAATGTTGTGATTGAGCTCATAGACAACACTACGGGTAAAACATCAGAAGTTCTCGGGACAGTACCGGTTTCCGACGAAACTTTTGCATGGACCGTAACCCAAAATACAGGGGATAACTACCTGATCAAGATTTCGGATGAAACCACCGGAGAACCGGCTGACGAAAGCGATGCGGTATTTTCGATCATCCCGCAAATGAATCTTCCCGATATCGTCATCAACGAGATCATGTACAATCCGCCGGAATCGGGTACCGATACCCTGGAATACATCGAACTTTACAATAACGATGCGACGGCTGTTAATCTTGAAAACTGGAGCTTTACGGAAGGCGTTTCCTATACTTTCCCCGATTACGAACTTTTGCCGGGCGAGTATCTTGTCATTGCATACGATTCAATGGCCATGCTCAACACATTCGGGATTAATGTTCTGGAATGGACAAGCGGCGGCTTGAAAAACAGCGGCGAAGACATAGAATTAACAAATGCCGGTGGAGTTGTCATTGATTATGTAGATTATGACGATGCAGGAAACTGGAATTCTGCCGCCGACGGTTGGGGGCCATCCCTAACATTAACGGATCCGTCGGTTGACAACAACCAACCGGAAAATTGGTATGTCGAAACGCATTTTGCCACCGATAATGCAGTGATGATTGGTATTTATGGCACTCCCGGCTCACAAAACAATCCCGATGCCGCCCAGGGGATATTGCTCTCCGCAGGCTGGGGCGGCGTTTCAAGCTATGCCGTTCCCGCCGACCCGACCCTGACCACCGTAATCGATAAGATTGCAGACAGCGTATTTATGATGCAGCATTTCGGGCAGCTCTATCTGCCGTCATACGGCATCAACACCATTGCAAACTGGGACAATGACCTGGGGTATCAGATCAAGATGATCAACACAAGGTATTTTGTAGTGAACGGTGAAACCATTACGGACAGATCCGTTTACATTGACGAAGGATGGGATATCCTGCCGGTATTAAGTGAATGTGCAGTAAATGCCGACGATCTTTTCTCCGGTATCTCCGAGATCGTTTTTGTGAAAGACCTCAACAGCAATTTGATCTATTGGCCTGATGGCGGCATTTTCTCACTTGACTTTCTCTTACCGGGACATGCTTACTTTATTAAAGTAAGCGCCGCAATAACACTGACTTTCCCCGAATGCACAACGAAAACCGTTCCTGCTATCAAAGCAAAATCACTCAACTCCACACCATGGAATGATGTCATTCCAACAGGCACTTCACATGCCATAGGTTTTTCACCGTCGGCATTGAATATGCTGCGCGAGGGTGATGTGATCGGCGCTTTTACGGCAAACGGTACTTGCGCAGGAATGACAACCGTTGGTCAGGAAAATGCAGCCATGCTGGTTTGGGGCGATGACATTTACACATTGCAAAACGACGGATTCGGCGAGAATGAAAAGCTGAACTTTAAGGTTTACCGTCCCGCTTCGGGCGAAACGTTTGAAGTAACTGCCGAATATGACATGAGCTATTCCGATAAGGGCGAATTTGCCGTCAACGGCATTTCCTACGTAACCGGCCTTAAAATGTCGGGTACCGGTTTTGGAAATTATGAAGCTGTTTCCGTTCGTGTCTATCCCAATCCGGCAAGTGATGTATTGAATGTAGTGCTGAACGGTCAGGTAACCAACACGGTTGAAATTTATTCTTCACTCGGACAAAAAGTTTATACGGGTGAAACTGCCGGCGCACAAATCCAAATCAACATCAGCAATTTACAAAAAGGGATTTATTTCCTGAAAGTTTACGATGAGGTTTCAGGCAGACAACAAACATTGAGCTTTATCAAAAGATGATCTTTACGGGTCAACTATTTTGCAAATATCATGCGAACGAGTAATTGAAATAATGTAAAGAACAATTCATTCGATTTATTAATTAAAATTTATGCTTATGAAAAAATTTATGCTTTTTTTAATGGCAATGGCGTTTGTCGTGTTCACGGCAAGCAGCCAGAATGTTCAACTCACATTTCAGGTTGACATGGCCAATCAAACGGTAAACCCTGCAGGTGTTTCCGTAGCCGGTAATTTCCAGGAAGCAGCCGGATACGAAAGCAACTGGACTCCGGGTCAAGTCTTCCTCACCCAGGTGGGGTCAACATCCGTATATGCCGTAACGGTAGATTTACCAACAGGCGATTATCAATTCAAATACATCAACGGTGATTCCTGGGGACAGGATGAAAATGTACCCGAAGAATGTGCCGCTGGCGGAAACCGATTCATCAATCTAACGGAAAGCACCGTTTTGGAGGCTGTTTGCTTCGGTAGTTGTGATGCCTGTGCAAGCCAAATGGTTGATGTTATCTTTCAGGTAAACATGGCCAACGAAACGGTCTCGGAAGATGGCGTTCATATTGCAGGGAGTTTCCAGGGATGGGATCCCGGTGCAACGGAAATGACACTGGCTCACGATGCCGTTTATACTTACGCCGCTTTGTTGCCGGTTGGTGAATATTACGAATACAAATTTGTGAACGGCAATGCATGGGGCGCTGACGAATCGGTACCCGGATGCTGCAACCATAACGGGAACAGATTCCTTACGGTTCCCGATGAACTGACAACACTCGACGTGGTTTGTTTCGGCCAGTGCACCGACTGCACTTCCGAAACCGTTGACATCACATTCCAGGTTGACATGTCCAGTACCGATGTGAACGCCACCGACGGCGTGCATCTTGTCGGGAATTTCCCCGGCGCGGAATGGGATCCGGCAGCCATCGAAATGACCGATATGGGCAATAATGTGTTTACTGTTACACAAACATTACCTGTCGGTTATTGCTGCGAATACAAATTCGTGAATGGTGACGAGTGGGGAGAAGATGAAAGTGTGCCGGCCGAATGTGCATTGGGATTCAATCGTTTTCTGATGGTTCCCGGTGTGGATGCGATACTCAATCCCGTATGTTACGGTAGTTGTGAGGCATGCGAAGGAGGTACCACCGATCTGTTCATCTCCGAATATGCCGAAGGCTCATCAAGCAACAAATACATCGAGTTATACAATGGTACGGGAGCTACCGTTGATCTTTCGGCTTACATGATGACCCGTTCCAACAACGGACATCCTGACTGGGACGACACGCTTTATCTCAGCGGAGAACTGGCCGACGGCAACGTTTATGTCATTGCCAATTCCAGCGCTAATCAATACATCCTCGATCGTGCCGATATTACCAGCACCATTACCTATTTCAACGGCGATGATGCACTGGCACTTTTCAACGGTGAAACGCTCATCGATGTTATCGGTATTCTGGGCGAAGACCCCGGCAGTGGATGGGCTGTTGCCGGAACGGCAAATGCCACCAAGGACCATACGCTAATCAGAAAAGAAAACGTTTGCAGCCCCAATGCCGACTGGGCAAGCTCGGCAGGTACGGATGTCAACAATTCGGAATGGATTGTCGAAGCAAAAAATTTCTGGGAAGACCTTGGTTCTCATACCGCAGTATGCGGAGGATCGCCTGTTACTGCCACACCGGCATTTTCCGAAAATCCCGGCCTGGTAACGGCAGCTTTCGACCTGACCATTACCTGTGAAACAGCGGGTGCCGTTATTTATTACACCCTCGATGGCTCTGATCCGGATTTCATGGCCGCCGAATATACCGCACCTATCCACATTGATGCGACCACTACGGTGAGAGCCATTGCTTATGCTCCGGGGTATGGTGCCAGTTCCATTGCTTCAGCCACATACGAATTCCCTGTTTTTGTTGCCAATCTGGGCGAGCTCAGGGATATGTTCGGCTCCGATGCCACCTATTATCAGATTACGGGCGAAGTCTTCCTCACTTATCAACAATCATTCAGGAATCAAAAGTACGTTCAGGACACCACTGCCGGTATCCTTATCGACGACAACGGCGGTGTGATCACTACTTCCTACAATATAGGCGACGGAATCACAGGCCTTACCGGCACCTTATCGGAATACGGAAACATGTTACAGTTTGTTCCTGCTGCCGATCCGGGAGCTGCCACATCAACCGGCAACGAAATCATTCCCGAAGTAATTACAATTGATGAACTGAATAACAATTTCGAAGAATATGAGGCCGAACTGGTCAAGATATTAGATGTAGAATTTGCCGATGCCGGCGCTACTTTCCAGAACGGAACAGCCTATGAGATCACCGACGACAGCAAAGCAACCGGGTATTTCAGAACTTCCTTCTACAATGTGGATTATATCGGCTCGGTCATTGCTCCCTATTTCAACAGCGTGACGGGACTCTGCAATTCGCGCAACGACGGCGAATACATCACGAGCCGCAGTTTGGAAGATTTTGATATTCCACCCACTGTGATCGTTGTATCACCCAACGGTGGCGAACAAATCGAACAAGGTACTGATTTTGAAATTACATGGGATGTCTATGCTTACGAAGGTAATCTGGATATCGCCTTGTTTACCGAAGATGCCGATTATTTTGAAATCCTTGCCGAAGATGTTCCGGCAATGGACGGCTCGTATGTCTGGAGTGTTACACAAACATACGGCGACAATTATTTGATCGGGATAGCCGGCAGCGAAATGCCCAAAGATATTTACGACGAAAGCGATGCCGTATTCTCCATCGTTCCGCCCATTGATATTGTCATCACCGAGATCATGTACAACCCGCCCGAATCGGGATACGACTCGCTGGAATACATCGAGTTTTACAACAACGGCGAAGGCGTGGTCAATCTGGAAGACTGGGAGATCACACAGGGCGTGGGATTTACTTTCCCCGATTATGTACTTAATCCGGGCGATTATGTGATCGTTTGCGAAAGCGCCGATGCATTCCTCAATACATTTGGACTGGAGGTATTGCAATGGGACGGCGGAAGTTTAAGTAACGGTGGTGAAGACATTGAACTTACGGATAATTCGGGCATCGTCAGAGCTTATGTTGATTACGATGATGGCGGTGACTGGCCTAAAGAACCAGATGGCGAAGGGCCCTCGCTGACATTCTGCGATCCCAATTTGGATAATAACGCTGCTGAAAACTGGTCGGTATCTATCCATCTTGCAGCCATCAATGCCGACGGCGAAGGCATCTATTGTACACCCCTGGAAGGGTGTTCCGAAGAGATAGCACTGCCTACGTGGTATCCTTCGGGTTGGGTCGGAATTTCCAGTAATCTGATACCGGCAAAGGTATCGCTGGAAGAATATTTCGCTGCTGCAATGCACAATTTTATCATCATGGTCAGTGACAACGGTATTTTCTGGCCCGGTCAGAATGTAAACACCATTGGCGACTGGGATACTTACAAAGGCTATAAAGTAAAATTCGACGGAAGCACTTACTTTGTGGCTTATGGTGATACTCCCGAGGACCTCACGGTTACACTCGAACCCGGAATTCACTACCTGCCCGTTTTGAGTGAAGGGCCTGCATCAGTCGAAGAGCTGATCGTTCCACTCGGTAACGACATCGAATTCATGTACGATCTGGTGAATACGTTGGTTTACTGGCCTGCCGGCGGGATTGTTCCGGGGGTTCAGAATGCACTCGAAACGCTCTATCCGGGATACGGATACCTGATCCGTGTCAACAATACGGTAACCATTGATTTCGGCGGTGCACCTCCTAAAGATCATCAGCCCATGCCTGTTTTCACAATGGAAAACACTACCACATGGAATGATGTTGCAAAGACCGGGACACAACATGTAATTGCCGTTGCTGCCACCGGAAATCTTGAAGCGGGAGACGTTATCGGAGTTTTCAACACACAAGGTGTTTGCACCGGCATGGTTAGCTACAGTGGTAATGAAGACCTGCTGACACTTGTCGTATTCGGTGATGATCAAACTACGGATACCAAAGATGGTATGGCCGGCGGGGAATACATGACGATGAAGCTTTACCGCCACGGTGAAGTCATTGATGTGGTTCCGGTGTATGATTTGAGTTTTGCAAATCACGACGGCATGTTTACCGAAAACGGCCTCTCCGTTATCCGCGAGCTGAAAATGGGTGCCACGAACATTGGTGAATCAACCAGTTCCTTCGGTATCTATCCCAATCCGGGCAACGGATTGTTCAACATTGAAGTGGAAGGCTCGTATGATGTGACCGTAACCAACGCCCACGGGCAAAAAGTGATGACAACACACATCAACGGAAACGGTACGCTTGATCTGACAGGACAACCCGACGGCGTTTATTTCATTCACATGACCAATCAAACGTCAACCCTTATGGAAAAGGTAATCATCAGATAATACTTTTGTAAGGGAAAACAATCACAAAAAAAGCAGGCTCGAAAGCCTGCTTTTTTTTTATTTCCCGAGGTCAAAGGGCAACACCCGCCCGAATTCAATCTTTTCGGGTGACACGTGCGCCATGACGGGAATGACCTCTACTCCGTTTTCAAAGGCCTGCAAAAGTGTTTTTGAATAAGCCGGGTCAATGTCCCATGCCGGCCCGAAAATTTCCACATCGGTGCGTTGAACCACATAAAGCATCACAGCCCGCATGCCCTGCCGGCGGATTTCCATCAGTTCGTTCAGATGTTTCAGCCCTCTTTCCGTTCTGGCATCGGGAAAACGGGCAAAACGCCCCTCTTTCAGCGTCACGTTCTTTACTTCGATAAAACATTTTTCCCGGTCGTTTTCCGCAAAAAGGTCAATGCGGCTGTTGCCGAATTTAACCTCCCGGCGAACGGTGGTATATCCGCGTAAGCTGAAAATCGAATTACTGACAAGCGCTTCGTAAGCAAGTTTGTTGGGAACACCTGTATTGATACCCACCCAGCCGTCGTTGATCCTGATCATTTCCCAGGTAAATTTTGTCCTGCGCTTGGGGTCGTCAACCGGAGTAAGGTAAACTTCGGCGTCTTCCTCAAGGCAACTCTTCATGGAACCCGAGTTGGTACAATGAGCCGTGACCGTTCTTCCATCGTCCAGTTTCACATCGGCAAGGAAACGTTTATACCGCCTGATCAAACGGCCGTGTATCAATTTTTCACGGTATTCCATTCCATGTTTGGTCTTGAAACGAGCTACAATTATCTATCTACTGGAAATATTGTCCAACTTGTTGATCTTTCCGTCAACGATTTCAAACACGTTCCATTTGTTTCCTCTTCCGTCCTGCGGCACCGTAAACACATCAAGCAATTCACCGTTTCCATAAACCTTTACGGTTGCACCTGATCTGGAAAGCGCTTTGGAGTTGCTGTTGTCGCGGTTGGTAAAATCCTGCACCCAAAACGTGTAATGAGCATCAGAGGCGATCTCTTTGACGGTAATGGTCTCTGGCCCGAAACTGTCGGTATCGTCACGGTCGAGGGTAGCCGTTCCGTCGTCCGAAACTTTCATATTCCTGAAAGAGATATGATAATCGTCGTCTTTCGTGAAATGTGCGTCAAGATCGCGCGGATGCCTGTTCCAGTCGAGAATGATCCTGAAATATTCCATTGCCATCTCGGGCGATACGGAGATATGGTTGTTGAAAATACTTCCGGCCACCACTTCCACAAACATATCCGTGGGAATGTACCCGTCCGCTTTGAAATGAACGCCGATCTGACCGTCCGGCGTACGCGGGAATTTAATTTTGCCGTCCATATCGGTTTCAAATTTTCCGATATCGTCCAGCTCCACTACTGCTCCCTCTACGGGCTCTCCGTTCAGGGCATTTAAAAATCGAAGCGTGAAATTTTCCGTATCCATTTCATCATCCAACACCTCCTTCATTTTATCTATCTGCGCAAAAGATGCGGCTGCCGCCCAAAGTATTGCCGCTAAAAAAAACAGTCCTTTTTTCATATTGCAAAGTATTTGATCAATTAATATAAAATGTCGTCGTGAATATTTAATACGCGTTGTGTATGATCCGAATCGTAGTCGAACAACATGTTGCCGTTTTGTTTGTAAAGGAGTACTCTGTTGAGGGGGTACCAAATAAATGCTTTACCCACTCTGACACCCGAAAGAATATCCACTTGCGCATCACCGTTTTCGAGATACGATATTTTAATTTTCGAATTGTTTTGCACACGCATCATGTCAAAGTAAATATCTTTTTCCTTTTCGGTTTGCACCGTAACAATTCCTTCGCTGTTTTTTAAAAACTGAATACGTCCGATATTTTTGTAAATATCCGGGACTTTGGTCTTAAACTGCGGGTTGTATTTATCCAACACTAGTTGAGCATCAGATCCCGGAATGGAAATGCCGCTGTTTTTGATCAGATTGATGACGGCAAACAAACCGGCAATCGCCCTGTCGTAATTTTCACTGATCAGTTTATCGTTTTCTTCTTTAATGGCTGTGATGATGTTAAACTCTCCGGCAGAAGCCGTTGACATCTCTTTGATGTTCATCCCGGTGGTTTTGTTGAAAGCACCGGCAAAGCATATCTCCCCTTCGGGGGAAATGTGGAGCCCGTAATTGTTAAAATCACCCGTCTCGAAAAAAAGTTCGTTGCCGAGGTGTTCGCCTGTTGTGCCGAACCTGCTGACGAAGTTGAGGTAATTGTTCTGATTTACAGTATCAATATTGGCTCTTTCCATCCACAACAAATCACCGTCATCATCAAATTTTGCAACAAACACATCAGGTACTTCACCGCATTCCAGCTTTTTGTCTCCCATATTCATTTCACCACGAAACGTACCACCGACGAAGGTATTTCCATTTACATCCTGCACAATACTGTATCCGTATGCCATATCATTCACCTCGGCCCATGCGAACCATGTGGCACTCATATCGCTGTTGAGATGAATCACAAAAGCAGAAGGCTTTCCACCGGCATTGGCAGTGATGCCGGAATATGAAAAATTATCCGACACATAACCCGTAAGCGTTGCCTCACCGTTATCATCCACAATGATGTCTCCCGAGTTTGCAGCTCTGTTGCCTCCGGCAGCAATGATCTCCTGCCAGATGTTTCCTTCCGACCGGCGAATACTGTAATTGTTGTCCACAGGAATGATATTGGCCGTAACATCGGCATATTGCGGCATGGTCAATCCCACCGGAGCATTGATATAAGTCGGGTCCGACACCACGTAATCCTTGCCCCGAAATGTAACATAATCACCCTTTACAGGCTCATTAAACTTCACCGCTGTTGCAATATGTCCGGGATAGTTGAGGCCAATAACTTCAAGCCCCAGCAAACTTTCCACGAGGTACGAAAAAAGCACGGAGCGGTCTTCGCAATCACAATAAGGATAATAAAAAGCTTCTTCGGCGAAAAAGAATTTCTCATAACCGAATTGCTCCTGATCCGTCTTGTATTCGAAAGCGGTTTGTACAAAATTCAACAACAAATTGACGGCATCCAATTCGCTTTTACCTTCAATAAGAGGAACAAGTGCCGATGCCAGCGATTCCTTGGCCAATGGTGATACCGCCGCATCAAAATAGATTTTGATATCAGCCTGCGGATAATCGTTGTAAAAATCAATGGCGTTCTTGTTGTAAGTAATGGTAACAGGTGTTTCAAGCCCCTGATATGAAAAGTTTAAAGATCGTTGCCCCTCTGTTTCACCAAACGAAATGGGATGATAAATATTAAGATCGAAAATTTTCTGCGCATCAGGAAAATCCGCTTCATAGGTATAGAGTTCCATCAGTTCGCCTTTGAGTAAATAATAGTTGAATCCATCAAGCTGGAAAAAGTTCTTTCCGTATATCTGGTTGATCGAAGGGATCAGCAGGTACAATTCATTTTCAAAAAAGGCGATCTTTACCCTGTATCCCGATCTTAACAGAATGAACCATGTCAGCAATTCCGATGTTTTTTCATCCTGACCGGTGATGTTTTCGGCCACCCTTCTTATCAACAAATAATAAGCCCAGTCATTCAGGTTCATGCTGTTCCTGTAATCCACCATCTGTTCGATCAGATGATTGTAATTGGCTTTGCTCATCAATGTAAAATAATCGCTGATGGATACTTCGGAAACATCGCCCTTAAATTTTTCTTCCAAAGCCTTATCGCAATCGAAAACAACGGTGTAACCGTAAAAATCAAAATCGTAAGTGTTGACGGGAAACTGATCGGGTTCCTGTTTTGTGATGCGGGGAAGGATCGGCCTGGGGGCCTTTTCACTCGGGATGTTTTCAGGGATGATTACCGGCAGTGCCGCAGGAGGCTTAGGCATTTCGGGCTCAACATATTCCGGCGGGACATCCGGCTTGGGCTCCTCGGGAACATCAAGTCCCTGAAATACCTGAAACTGCTTCCAACGCGTTTTGAGATAATCCGAAAACTCTTTGTCGCGTTGTTCCACATATTTGTCGAATTGTTCGGCCAGTTGTTGAATCTGTTTTTCACGGTCCAGCTTGAATTGTTGCATCTCTTTTTCCCGTTGCTTTTTCCACTCTTCAAAAGTCTGGGCATTTGAATCAACCGAGAAAGAAACCAACATGACCGTAAATAATAACACCGCTATTTGAATTTCTTTTTTCATATGTAAATGTTTTTTAATGGTCAACATAAAAACTACAATCCGTTTTGATTTTATTTTTCGCGTGCTAACCACGTATCGTATTGTTGCATCTTATGGATAACCTTTTCAATATAATTTCTGGTTTCGGTTGAAGGAAGGTTTTCTTTCAGATAATCATAAAGTTCATCGTATTCCATGCTGTTGATACGGTTGAATATGGCGGATTTATTGCCAATACCCTTAAAGGCCCTGTACACATTTCCGGTTCCCGTATTATATGCTGCGATTGCACACAATATTCTGCTTTTTGTATTGGTGATGCCTTTAAAATAGTGTGTTGTCAACAGTTTGAAATAAGCTGTTCCCAGTCTGATATTGTTCTCGGGATTGTAAAGATATCCGGCTGTGACAATGGTGTCTTTTTTGTAAATGAAATAAAAAGCATCCCTTCCTGCAAACTTCGGAACGATTTGCATTAAGCCGTATGCCGGGACATACGAACGAGCCAGCGGATTAAAAGTTGATTCCGCATCAACAACGGCAAAAATAAGGTTTTCGGGCATCCCGAATTGTCGGGCATAACTTTGGATGGTTGGCCGGAATTTTTTGGCTCTCACAACAAGATGATCGGGCACCAGTGGTATCTCCAGTTTAACTTTCACCCGTGTTTTTCCGTCAGCTCCTCTGACCGTATCCAGTAAAACCCGGTTCGACTCCGCCAATTCATCGGCAAATATTTCGGCATTTCGGATGCTAACCGGTTTTCCGTCCAGCGTTTTCAACTGCCCTCCCAGCAGGGTACCCTCACCGCTGCCTGTTTCATAAGTGCTGCATGTTTGCAGAACCATGGTCCTGACCGCACTTTTGATACTGTTTCTAACTTCACTTTTGTTTTCAGCAGCATTGGGGTCAAGCAAAAACTCAACATTCACAATCCCCTCCTCAAAATTGACATCCGTACGGGTTTTCTTGTCTCCGGAATAATTCACCCATTCTTTTTGGGTGCTTATCCTGATGTCGTTTTCTCCCCACCACTGTGCAAGTTCCTTTTTCAGCTTTTCGATCCCTTCCTTCTCCTTGCGGGCAAATTCATTATACTGCTTCGTATAGGCCTCTTTAAATTGCTTAAACTCAGCTTCCCGTTGTTTTTTATATTCCTCAAATGTTTGGGCAATAAGCAACTCGTTGCCCGTAACTCCGGCAATAAGCAATACTGATATGATGTATTTGACAAGCCGTAACATTTTGATCTGTCTTAGAAATATTTCTGTTCCGATAGAAAACCGAGCCGTGTCGCCTATTTAAAAACGGACAATTTTACAAAGAGCTCATCGTCTTTGATGTCAATGCCCGCCATGTTGAAGTGATACCGGATCTTTGAGATCTCTCTGTTGAGTTCCCTCATTTTACCTTTAAACTGGTCATCTATTCTTTTCATCTCCGATGTTTGCTTTTCCGACATTTCAATTTGCCGGAGCACCGCAGAAAGATAAGCATTCCAAAGTCCTTCGCTCATTTTGCTTCCGGTGAACTCAAGCAAAGTTTCATCATCCGGGTGCCCGGTTTTTCGGGTAAAATATTTGAACCTGCCATAATCAAACTCAAGCCTCACGCTATCCATTACCGAGGAAATAAGGATGCTTCGTTTCGTATTGTAACATGCAAAGGCTGTCGAGAATTCGCCGGGACAAGTTACCTGAAAATGATAAGTGTTGTAAACTTTCAAAGCATCCTGATCCCCCTCTTCCCACATAAAATAATCGGATGTTACTTTGGTGGGGTTATTCTCCGTTAATGATAACGTATCGGAAAACCCTGCCATTACAATGGCTTCGCCGTATGCTGTAAAACCTTCCCTCAACACCTTCAATTGTTTCAGCCCTGCTTTGGTTTCGGCAATGACCTGCGAAAAAGAAGAAAACTTTTCAAAAACATCGTTATCCACCGTTTCGGTCGCATAATTATCGGTCAGGTTTCGAACAACAGCGCCGTTGAATATTGCGAGCAATCCGAGAGCTCTTATTTTTGCTTGCTTCAATGCAGTGGCTGAATCCAATCCCGGATCGGAGATCCCCAAAACAACCGCCCCTTCCGTTCCGGTAATCGAATCAAAATTGAATATCCATCCGGGAAGCAGACTTGGCGCTAAAGGAGGCTCCCGTTTCGTTTGGATTTTCTGTAGTGTATCCGGTTTCGTTTTGCCCATCTCCTGTTCAAAGGTCTGCCTAAAATGATCATATTGTATCTCGATTTCCGACTCACTATTCCCGGCTGATTTGCCTCTTTCCGCTTGTGGAAAAACAAGCAAACTGCAAAGCATCAATCCGATGAACAGGTTTAATTGCTTCATTATTATTTTGTAATTGGTGATTGCCCAAACAGTCATTAAATGGGAGAAAAACCGGCTCCATCCAGGCGGAAGTGATTTTTTTACAGATCACATTTGGAGTCTTACACTTTTTACAGTTAATATTGAACGGAGCCGGTAGATTTTATACCACACAAAGAATGAAAATCACATCCAAACTTGACGAGAATACTTAATTACCCTCTTTGTAATTTTCCATTTCTTTTTCGAGTTCTTTTTTGAACTTTTCGTACTGAAAATCCATTTCCAGTTTTTTATCTTTCGATATCCTGTCTTTCATGCCGTTGAGTATCTCGTCACCGGCCAGTTCAATGGCAATATAAGTTTTATAGGTACCTTGTTTGGTTTTGGTTTGCTTTTCGCAAATGGTTCTGATACCGGACAACTCCTGCTTGATTACTTCTCTTGATAATCCTTCATATCGCTCACGGATATCTTCCACATTGTTGGCTTCATAGGATGAGAAATAATTGTCAATTACCGATTTAACGGTCGTTTCAATGGAGCCGGCCAATTCAGCTTTGGCATTGCTGAGCGCTTTCTTTTTCGACATCACCTGATCGGTACTTTCACCGACACTGTTAGCTCTGAAAAACTCATTGTCCGAAAAATAATCAGGCCCGGAGCAATAGGTTTGGATCAAAACTTCGTCATCTGGCGCCTGAGCTTCTTTTTTTGATTTACAACTCTGGATGGCCGGTACAATGATCAGTGCGGCCAAAACCAACATTAAAAACGATGGTAGTGCATTTTTTTTCATAGTGTGAAATTTTTAATTAAACGTTAATGAATTATTAAATTTGATTCTTTTGATGATTTGCAAACTTTATGCCTGAAAAAGAACGTTCCTTTTTTCATTCCATATCCATATAAGTAAAACTTTGTACGTAAGTTGTCGATCCTGACGGCAGATCAATCACTTTCTTCAACGACAAGATCATTGAATCATCAGTAATCTCAACAATTGAGTATTCTGTTTCATCCCCTTCAAGATTGATCCTCAATATGGAACGGTCGGCACTGATATTCCATGTACCGTCGGTTGTCTGCGGGTCATTTTCGCTACACATCAGATCACCGTTATCTTTCACCAGCGTACCGTCATTATTCAAAACCATAAAATCATCTTTGGCACATTCCGGCATCAGCGCATAGAGATCCGTAATCATTTCGCCATCCACCTCATAAGGAGGACTTACGGACCAGTCATTTAATGTCCACTGTTTCCCCGTCAGCAACATTTCAGGAGAATCTTTTCCTTTGTCACACATCATATTGCCAGTAATCAGCAATAAAAAAAACGCTCCTTGTAAAATTTGCCTTAAAGCCCTGATCATAACCAAGTAACCGATTACATTTTTAAATTATAGTCGTACAAATATAAAAAAAAATATTTTAATTCACAAACTTTATACTTTTTTTCCAAAAAATTGTAATTTTGGGTAATCAGATTTGGCTTTTAATTTGGTAAAAGAATAACTCAAAAAATCAATCGTCTATGGATCGAAAATTTACAAAAACACTGATTTTAGCGGGAATAGCACTGATGATAGCGGGCATGTATTATTCCTGCAAAAAGATCGACCTGAAAAGAGAGATCCGCGTAATCACCATGGAAACCGATAGTTTGGGGAGTCAAATGGCTACGCTTGAAGGAGAAGTTGTTGATGTGGGTGAGCGCTCCATTTCAAAATACGGTTTCATTTACTCGGAAAGCAATCCTCCAATGGGTTATGATCATAAAATTATAGCAGGACGCGATAATTACATCGGCAAATATTCCGCAAGAGCACAAAATCTTGAGCCCGACAAAACTTATTATTACATGGCATTTGTCGAGGAGGCGGACGTAGAAATCAACACTTACGGTGAAGTTAAATCTTTCAAAACGCTTACTCCGCCTGCCCTTCCAAATGTGGCTACCTTTCCCGTCATCAACATAACAGGGACTTCGGCTACCTGCAAGGGTGATGTGACCAGCGACGGAGGCAGTCCGGTAACCAAAAGAGGATTTTGTATCGGCGAGCAACCCAACCCGACGGTGAACGGCCTGCATACCAGCGACGGCTCGGGAACAGGGGAGTTTACCCATAATTTTGCGGGACTCACTGAAAACACAACCTACTTCGTCAGAGCCTATGCCCTCAACGTGGTCGGAGTGGCCTATGGGAATCAGCAATCGTTTACAACCAATAGCGGAGGCCCGGCAAATGAATGGCTGCATTATGACGACGGCGGAAACGCCAATTCCATCGGGCTAAACGATGGCGGTGATTTTGATGTTGCCATCCGGCTCGACCCGTCCCAGCTTCAGCCTTATGACGGATGGAAAATAACCAAGTTCAGATTCTTTCCCGTGGTCGGCGATCCGGTTCATTTCAGCATCGAGATTTTTACAGGACCAACCGGATCATTGCTGGAGTATATTCAGGATGTTGAAACGGTGACCCCTTGGGAATGGAATGAGGTCATCCTTGATGAACCCTGGGTGATCAATGCCAACGAAACATTGTATCCCGGTTACTGGGTACAAAATCAACCGGCAAATGTTTATCCGGCCGGTACTGACGGAGGCCCCGCCATTACCGGAAAGGGTGATCTGATCTCTGTGGGCGGATCGGACTGGGAAGCCCTCTCCCTGATCAATCCCGACCTGGATTTTAACTGGAACCTCCAGATATTTGTTACAAATGCTAAAGGCGAAACGAAAATGATCCCGGTAAAAACCCCGAAACAGAAGCATCAAACCGGAGAAAATCCTTCACACGAAATCAAAGTTTCGGCAGCCAATCCGTCAAATCGTTAAAATGAAAATCAAAAGAAAATGAATAAAAAGAGCATTATTATTCAAATAATCGGGTTATTGGCCATTGTGCTTTTTTCGGGCACGACCATGGCACAGTCAAAAGCGAAGGTTGAAAACGTGGACTTCAACCTTGAAAACGAAAATCTGATCATCACCTACGACATCGTCAAAAGCAAAGCATCGCAAACGTTTAACGTCAGCGTGACAATAACGACCACCAAAGGAAAAAAGATCCCTGCCAATGCTTTGAGCGGTGATATCGGGCCTGGAGTACATGGCGGCGACGGCAAAAAGATCATCTGGGATCTTAACAAAGACAATGTTTACATCGATGATGAGATCGTAGTGGAAGTATTTATTGAGCCGGAAACGGCAACAGTGCAAAACAAAACAAAAACGGGCGAAACGGTAAAACGTGTGAGTGTGGGAGGCGCATTGTGGCGATCGTTAATATTCCCGGGATGGGGAAACCATGCAGCCAAAGGCAGGGGAGCACAATGGTTGCTCGGGGTTGCAGGATACGGCTGTGTCGGCAGCGCTATTTACTTTAATAACAAATCATACAATACATATGAGGATTATTTGAATTCGGATGATTATGAGGAGCGGAACAGTTTGTACGATGATGCCGAAGCCTATTACAATAATCAAAAGATATTTATGCTCACTGCTGCCACGATTTGGGTTGCGGATTTGATCTGGACGGGCTTTCAGGCAGGACACATCAACAAAAAGGCAAGGGCATCGAAAGTGGATATGGGAATGCTTTACGATCCCATACCCCGAAAACCCATGTTGACACTAACCTATCATTTTTAGATTATTAATGAATTTAAAATCAAAATGAAGATGAAAAGATATTTATTTTTCCTGGTTTTGGGTTTTTTCTTCAGCGGAACGATCTTCGGGCAGGTCCATTCGGGAAAGAGCCAACCCAAAAAGATCACCTTTAAGAAAAAGCAACCCACGGGTATCAGGCAATTGCCTGACCTGATCATTACAGACGAGCAATTTGCCGACGAAAACAAAAACAATTTTATTGATGCCAACGAAAAATGCCGGATATCCTTTAAGGTGCAGAACATCGGCAAAGGGACGGCACAAAACGTTGAGGTGAGAGCCTATCTGAAGAACAAGGACATGACAGGCGTTACTTTTGCCGATGATATTCAGTTGGGTGATCTGCCGGGAGATACTTCTTTAACGGTAACGATCCCCATCGAAGGGCAAATCGATACACAGGACGGCTATGCCGAGTTTGTGATCGAAGTACGCGAAGCCCGCGGTTTCGATGCGTTCCCACTGGAATTCAAGATCGAGACCCGCCGGTTTGCCAAACCCAACATTGTGGTTGCCGATGCGGTATTCAGCACCGAGGACGGCGGACAGATCAAGCTGAATTATCCCATCAACCTCAAAGTGCTGATACAAAACATCGGCGCCGGGGAGGCCAAAAATGTGCAGATCAATTTCGAGCTCCCCAACGCCAACTGTTTTCCATTGAGCGAATACACGCAATACGACCTGAATTTCATGAAGCGCGGCGAAGCCAAGGAACTGGATTTTCTGTTCACTGCCTCAAGGAGGTACCAGGAATCCTCCATCCCCGTCAGGGTCACCATTTCGGAGTATTATGGAAAATACGGCGTTGACACAACATTATCCGTAAGCCTTGAAGAAAACCTGACAGCCAAAAATCAAGTGGTGATCACGGGGATTGCCACACAAGCCACCGATATCGAGATCGCCTCGCTCACATCGGATGTGGACAAGAACATCCCCCTCAACCTATCGGACCACCCTTACCGGTATGCCCTCATCATCGGCAACGAAGACTATTCGAAGTTTCAGCACGGGTTGAACAACGAAGCCAATGTGGCCTTTGCCCGCAACGATGCTTCCACATTCAAGGATTACGCAACAAGGGTACTGGGCGTTGAAGAAAAGAATTTGTTTTTCCTTACCGATGCCACCGCCGGTGAGATGGAACAAAAAATCGACCTGATATCGAAACTTGCAGCCAAAACGGGGGCGGATGCCGAAATCATTTTTTATTATGCAGGTCATGGCTTGCCCGATGAAGTGAGCAAAGAACCTTACATCATTCCTGTTGACGTTTCGGGTACCAACCTGCATGCCGCCATAAAACTTGCCGATGTTTACAAAAATTTCAGCGAAACGGGTGCCAAACGCATTACAATGTTTCTCGATGCCTGTTTCAGCGGCGGCGGGCGTGATGCCGGACTGCTTGCGGCAAGATCGGTGAAGGTAAAACCAAAAGAAGAGATGATCACCGGGAACATGGTGGTGTTTTCGGCCAGCAGCGGCGAGCAATCTTCATTGCCTTACAAAGATAAACAACACGGCATGTTCACCTATTTCCTTCTGAAAAAACTCCAGGAAACCAAAGGAAACCTTACTTACGGCGACCTGGCCGGATACATCAAAGAAAATGTTTCGATAGAATCATTGCGCATTAACAACAAAGAACAAGACCCTGTGGTAAAGGTGAGCGTTTCGGTACAAAATGACTGGGAAAACTGGACTTTAAATTAATTTGAAACCGATAACCATAATGATAAAAAAGGAAATGCTTTTTCGGGTGCTGATTGCGGGAATGTTCTTTCTCCCGATGTTCTCCGCCGCACAAAAAAAGATCACGGTCAGAGCAACGGGAAGTTATGCTTCGCACGATCTTACTCCCGAGCAAACAAAGGCCAAAGCCATTGAGGAAGCAAAACGCAATGCTTTGCAGAAAGCGGGCGTTACGGAGACCGTCTCTTTTACCGATTACCAGTATCAGTTTGAAGATAACGAACGATTCAAAGAAATCTTCCAGGCCATCTCCACCATCGAAACAGGCGGCGAGATCATTGTTGACAAGATACTGAAAGAGGAGAAGTCGTTCAATGAGTTCGGCAACATGGTCGTCACCGTAGAGATAGAGGCCACGGTATTTCGGTACAAGGAAAAAGCCGACCGGAAATTTGTCTTTTCAGTGGAAGATATTGATGAAGTTTACAAAAACGGCGCTTTGTTGCGATTTCGCTTCACTCCGGCACAGGACGGCTACCTGAAGATTTTCAACATCACCGACGAAATCACTTACCTGCTCTATCCATACATCGACAACGATCATCCCTATTTGAACGATGATCCCGACAGGTTGTTCAAAAAACGGGAAACGGTACGGTTTCCTGTTAATCCTGCCTTTAGCGACGGATATACACTTGAAATCGACACGCCGGGAAAGACACAGGAGTTCAACATTTTGATGTTTGTGTTCACCAAAGAGAACATCCCCTGGATGGGTGAGGTGACTTTCAACAAGATGATGAACTGGATCTATTCCATTCCGCCCGATGCCCGGGCAACGAAGCAGGTCGGTTTTGTAATCAAGAAAGCAGAATAAGAGCGTAAGACGGATTATTTCACCTCAAGCGTTGCTCCGCTGTCCAGTTCGAGGCCTGCACCTTCTTTAATGTAAAGGTTTTTAATGGTTACCGACGATTGGATATGGGGAACGAAATTGTAAAATCCGGGAGGGGGAATGTTTACCGATGAAGACGACGAAGGGATTACCCCGTCGTTCCAGTTGTTGCTGTTTGTCCAGTCGCTGCTTGCTGCACCTTTCCAATACTTTCCGTATTCGTATGCGCCGATATCGAAAGTGCTGTCGAGCGGGCGCGGGTTGTTTTCGTAATCGTAAGTCAGCAACGTATCCTGTCCGGCATCCACGGCAGGTGAGGCCGATTGCAAATGGAAATCATTATTGGCCTGATCAACAAACAAAGGATCGGCCGACAATTCGCCCGAGGCCCACGAATATCCCTGCCATGTGGAAAAGGCAACGGCATCGGTTTGATGCGTGGCATATTTGACGATCCCGACCACATTGGCCCCCTGCGAGTTGTACCACATATTATTTGAAAACCTGTTGTTTTTGTTTTGTGAAATCTCATCAATGGCGGCGGCAAAATGATCGCTTCCGGCGGCAAAGCCGATATTGTTCTTGACGATATTGTCCTCGCACGGCGAATCGGTATCTTCGGCAATTACCAGTTCAAACCTGCCGTAGCGGATGCCGAGATCGTGCCCGTTGTCAAAAAGCGTGTTGTTGAAGATCATATTCCCGCTGGAGCCGAAAATGTTGATTCCGGCACCGTCGTTCCCGTAAGCAATGTTGTTGTAAATAAAATTACTGTCGCACCATTGGTCGGCCTGAATGCCGTTTCCGTCGGTACGATAGCCCGAATTGGGATCGTGATCGTAAATGGTGTGACAAATATTGTTTCTGATGATATTGAAGTCGCCGCCTTTGTCCGGGTCGTTGACGTCGTATCTCGCAAAAAGATGAATGCCGCTGTGGCCGCCGGTGCCCGAATGATGCACCGTATTGTATTCGATGATATGGCGGTTGGCCGATAGCTCCATGCCGTGCCAACTGACGTTGTAAATGGTATTGTCCGATATCACGGTCTCGTTTCCCTGTGTGCACCATACTTCATCCACACCGATGCCGTTGCCCGAAAGATCGTAAAGGGTATTGCCGGAAATGATGTTGTTGCATGCCGCATCTTCGCCCAACCAGATGCCTGTGTAATGGTTGTATATCTCGTTTCCCGACACCGTGATATGATGTGCTTCATGCCTGATGTTTACTCCTCCGTCGTTGGAATAGGCCGGTGGTATGGAACTGCCGTGCATTGTGTTGTTCAAGATTTGTATATGGTCCGGCTCGTTCACATCATCACCGTCCATGATGAGCACTGCTTGCGGCGACGTGATGTCAAATCCCTGAAGTATGATGTAATCTTTGGCATCGAGCAACATCCCGTAACTTCCGTGCTGAAGAACAGGATCGGCCCCGGTGCCGTAGGGCTCGTAAACAATATGTCCGGCGGTTGCATTTCCCGAAGAGGTCGGGTAAATAAATTCGGCCCACGATTCGCCACGTTTGAATTTGATGTGATCCCCTGCCGAATAGGCCGTACTGTTTACTTTCGATATGGTTTTCCACGGCTGGGCCTCCGTCCCGGGATTGCTGTCGTCCCCTCCCGTTGCATCCACATAATAATTCGTTTGTGCCCGTAAACCCTGCACCATGAACAAAAACATAAAAATCAACAGTAAACCGGAAGATAATTTTCTTCGCATGTTCATAATCTCATATTTATATTAATGCATTTGTGATTGATCAAAAAAACCCGCAAATAAATTCTTATGTACGGGCCGTTAAAACATCACCCTATTTTTCGCCACAAAAATAAAAGAATTTGAAATCATTTGTTAGTTTAGCGGATCAATTCCTTTTTCAGGGATAAAAATAAATTGTGTGATCATGGGACAATCCGAAGATATCATTTTTTCAAAACATAAGATCGCTGATCTGGAATTAAAGAACAGGATCATCAAATCGGGCTGCTTCGAGGGCATGTCGCCGGGCGGCGGCGTTTCGCAGGCACTGATTGATCACCATACACAAATGGCCGCCGGAAGGGTCGCCATGACCACGGTGGCCTACTGCTCGGTAAGTTTCGACGGACGTGCTTACGAACACGAGATGTGGATGCGGGAGGAGCTTGTTCCCGACCTGCAAAAGCTCACCACTGCGGTACATCGCCGGGGAGCGGCCGCGTCAATACAACTCGGGCATTGCGGCTATTTTGCCAGCCGGTCGGTGATCGGGCAAAGGCCTGTGGGGGCATCGGCAAAGTTCAATTTGTTCAGATTATCGTTTTGCCGGACAATGACTCACCGGGATATCAGCGAAAAAACGAAGGATTTTACCCGTGCGGCCGAATTGGCTCGTGAAGCAGGATTTGATGCCGTTGAAATCCATGCCGGACACGGTTACCTTATCAGTCAGTTCATTTCGCCATATACCAACAAACGGAAAGACGAATACGGCGGGTCGCTTGAAAACAGGATGCGTTTTCCCATGGAGGTCATCAAAAGCATTCGCCGTCGTCTCGGTGACGGGTTTCCCGTTTTGGTCAAGATGAACCTGTACGACGGTTTTAAAGGAGGATTGGAGCTTGACGAAGCGGTTGAAGTTGCCAAAATGTTCGAGGCTGCGGGCGCCAGCGCCGTCATTCCCAGCAGCGGATTTACGTCGAAAACACCGTTTATGATGCTCCGCGGCAACGTACCCGTCAGGGAGATGGTGGCCAATCAAAAAGAGCTTTTGACGAAAGTGGGGTTGCGCCTGTTCGGGAAATTCATTGTCAGGGAGATTCCTTACAGGCGATTGTTTCACTTCGAGGATGCAATGAAAATCCTGCAGGCTATTGACATTCCGGTCGTTTATGTCGGTGGTGTAGTTACGGAAGAGGATATCCGAAAAGTTCTCGATGCGGGATTTTCTTTTGTGCAGATGGGACGCGGGCTGATCCGTGATCCAGGGTTCGTCGACAACCTGCGGG
>JAOZMX010000041.1 GCA_029934065.1 Bacteroidales bacterium | reverse complement strand
CTCTTGTAACTTCAGCAAAAACGGATACTTCTTTCAAACATTACGGCGAACGCCCACCGCACATGATGCTTCGGAATGCGTTGTAAGCAAAACCATCGAAGGCGGATGCCTTCTAACGAAGCCGATGCAACAGGGATTGTCTGTTTTCTCATTGTAGAAAAATCTTCGTGCCCCTTTGTGCCTTCGAGACTTTGTGGCTAAAAAAACGGGGGTTAGCCCAAACCTAAAAACAATCATTGTAAATTTTGGGCTAAAGCCCTGTTTGGGTGGTTGGCGCATTATTTTCACCACCACATAAATGTGGTGGCTATTGATTTTTCATCAATGGCCATTACAAATTTTACTGCAATTTGGGATGAATGAAAATTTTATTACCTTTGTTGGTTACGGGCAACTGATAATAATTGCAAATTTAAGGTAAGATTAAAGGTATCGTTCTTTTTCTTTGTTTGAAAAACAGATGATTAAAAAAGAATCACACACACTCTTCAACCGGTAAAATTCCTGTTTGGAGATTTAAATTAATTTTGCAAACCTTTGCATTCATTCTAAAAGGAACAGAAAACTAATTTAACTGAAAAGATATGTCAATAAAATCCAAAACCTCCGATTTCAGGCGCAGGATGCGCAACGCTTTGGGAGGCGGTGGCCCGAAAGCCATCGAAAAGCAAAAAGCTACGGGAAAACTCACGGCACGCGAGCGGATCATTGCGCTGCTCGATCCCAAATCGTTTCACGAATATGATCTTTTTGTCGAGCATGCGGCAAAAGATTTCAATATGGACAAAAAGTATCTTCCGGGCGACGGCGTAATCACCGGAACGGGCACCATTTCGGGGCATCCTGTTTGTATTTACGCACAGGACTTTACCGTTGCCGGAGGTTCGCTGGGCTACATGCATGCCAAAAAGATCACCAAGATCATGGATCATGCCATGAAGATGAAAGTGCCTTTGATCGGCATCAACGATTCGGGCGGAGCACGCATACAGGAAGGGGTGAACTCGCTGGCCGGTTACGGTGAGATATTTTACCGCAATACCATGGCATCGGGAGTGATCCCGCAAATTTCGGTGATCCTCGGCCCCTGCGCCGGCGGTGCTGTTTATTCCCCGGCACTGACAGACTTTGTTTTTGTCGTTGACAAGATATCCAAGATGTTCATCACCGGCCCGGAAGTGATCAAAAGCGTTCTCGGCGAAGATATTTCGATGGAAAATCTCGGCGGCGCAAAGGTTCATGCCGAAATTACCGGCAACGCCCATTTCTTTGCCGAAAGCGAACAGCAATGTTTCGACCAGATCAAGCAACTGGTGGGTTACATCCCCTGGAGCAATGTGAAAAAGGCCGATCCGTTTCCCAAAAAATTACCCAAAACAAGAAAGTACAAGATCGACAACATCATTCCGTCGGATGCACGTCAGCCTTACGATGTCCGTGATGTCATCAAAGCGCTGGTGGACGATTCCGAGTTTTTCGAGATACAAGAATTTTTTGCCCAAAACATCATCATCGGTTTTGCCCGCATCGAAGGGCAAACGGTGGGTTTTGTCGCCAATCAGCCGCTGGTACTGGCCGGCGTGCTGGATGTGGATTCGTCCGATAAAGCCGCCAGATTCATCAGGTACTGCGACGCTTTCAACATTCCGCTGGTTACACTGGTGGACCTGCCGGGATATCTGCCGGGTGTTGATCAGGAACATGCCGGGGTGATCCGTCACGGGGCCAAAATACTGTATGCCTATTCCGAAGCTACGGTTCCCAAGATCACTGTGATATTGCGCAAAGCATACGGCGGCGGTTATATCGCCATGTGCTCGCACCATCTCCGGGCCGATTTCGTGTTTGCATGGCCAACGGCCGAAATTGCCGTTATGGGACCCGAAGGCGCTGCCAACATCATTTTCAGAAAAGAGATCATGGAAGCACCCAACCCCGACGAGGTGAGAAAACAAAAAGTGGAGGAATACAAAAAGAAATTTGCCAATCCTTATGTGGCTGCTGCCTACGGCTATATTGATGCGGTGATCGAACCCGCCGAAACACGCCATTTTCTGTGTCATGCCATCGAAATAGCAAGCAACAAATCGGAAATGAGACCCGAGAAAAAACATGGTGTTCCTCCGTTCTAAAGATTTGATGAAAATAAAATCCGAAAAATTATGCCATTTGACAATAATAACACAAAGATGAGGTCCCTCGTCATTGACGATGTGAGATACCGAACGACCTTCACAAAAAAATATGCCGAGAGGAAGCCCTATGAACCCGACAACCCGAAAGTGATCAAAGCTTTTATCCCGGGCACCATCGTTTCGGTCATGACCAAGCGCAGGCACAAAGTCAGTAAAAACGATGAATTGCTGATACTGGAAGCCATGAAAATGAAAAATGTCATCACAGCACCCATGGATGGGGTGATTAAAGAGGTGCATGTAAAAACCGGACAGCAGGTTGCCAAGAACACACCGTTGATAACCTATAAATAATTTGACCTTCCGGGGGGATTCCGGTTTCAGGGGTGTTCGCGGTAAAAGACAGGATTGTTCTCCTCAATAAACCGGAGTATCTCTGCTCTTCCCATTCCCGTTTTTGATGATGTAACAAAAAGCGGGGGCAGTTTTTCCCATGTTTCGAGCAGATGTGCTTTGTACCGGTCAAGGTTGGCCTCTGCCTCGGTTTTTTTCAGCTTGTCGTATTTGGTGAATACCAGGGCCAACGGAAGCCGGTTCATCCCGAAATTGTTGATGATCCCGGTGTCGATGGCCTGCGGAGGGTGCCGCAGGTCGATCAATATAAAGGTGTACATCAGATTTTGCCGGTTGAACAGGTATCCGTCAATCATCTTTCTCCACCTTTCCCGCTCTTTTTTTGAGATTTTGGCATACCCGTATCCGGGCAGGTCAACAAGGTACCATTCGTTATTGATGAGGAAATGGTTGATCAATTGTGTTTTCCCGGGACTGACCGATGTTTTGGCAAGTTTTTTCCGCCCGCAAAGCATGTTGATGAGCGATGATTTACCCACATTTGATCTGCCGATAAAAGCGTATTCGGGCCGGTCAGGAGAGGGGCATTTTCTGTGATCGGTATTACTGATAATAAATTTTGCCTGTGTAATTTGCATGAAGTTGTTTTGTTGGTGATCTCCACCGCTTATCTCCGGATATTTTTAATATGGCGGTCTTTTTTCTCGGGATAGATGTCGGCAATGGCAATCATAATGCCTGTTTCCTCCACATCGCCGAAATTTTGATTGAGTGCCGTTCCGAAAGTCTTCATGGATGAAGAAAGGTTCATGTAGGCATTCACCAATGGCGGGATTTGCTGCCCGCGTTTCCTGACGAATTGCTGGAGGAGTTTGTAATTTTCGTCATAAGTCCTGCCCGTAAAATGCCTTTCGAAAACTTCCGTGTCGGTGGCGATCTCCACAGGATGATGCGGCCTTACCAGTTTCTCGGGATCGGGAAAGAAACGGTTGAGAAAATACATGATGGCTTCCCGGGCAAGCAAGTCGGTGTTGCGATACATGGTGATCTTGCCGAAAAAATATTCCACATCGGGATTGGCCACCACGATGGCACCCAGACCATCCCAGAGATTGTCGAGCGAGTAAAGCCCTTTCCGCATATTTTTCGTCGGCTGGTATTCGGGCTGAACAAACGACCTTCCCAGCTCTATGGTTTTCGGCAAATAGTCCCTGATGAATTTTTCAGAATAAGAAAACAACTTGGAGGTGGGTGTTTTTACTGTTCCGTCATCATTGAATTTCAAATTCTTGCAATGGATGAACCGGTACCCCCCCATGATGGCTTTATCCGCGGGGTTCCAAACCAGCAACTGTTCGAAGGAATTGTCGCCGAGATCGTAATCGTCAATATCCGTCTCTTTTCCCGTACCGCCGCCTGCTGCCCTGAAGGTGATCTCCCGCAGCCGCCCGATTTCCAGCATCACGTTAGGCGCATTTTTACTGTTCACCATATAAATTTCGTTCCCTCCGAAATTCGTGTAACGGACAAAACGGTCGGCGGTCAACTCCTTCATTAAAATTGCGGTATCAATTTTCGGAATGATCTCTTTCATTTTTATCTGTTTGATGTTTGTTGGTTCGTTTCGGTTTTTTTCAAAAAGTCGTCAAAATCAATGTCTTTGTCCTTCCCCATGGCATAAACGTATTGTTTCAGTATGTCCACCCATTCTCCGTACGAATGCCGTTTGTCGAACACAGTGTACGGAATCGGCTTGCCAAAGATAATCGTAATTGTTTTATCCTTCTGTTTGTACATCTCATCCACAAGGTAAAGCATTTCGATATTTGCTTTTATACCAAGCTTTTTGCGCAGGTTCGACAAGTTGTAAAAAAAGTTTGAATTTCTTCCGTCAATAAAAACCGGGATAATGTCCCTTTTGTAACGTATGGCTTTCGAAAGAAAAGTTTTCTTCCATTCCAGGTCAACGATCTTTCCGTTTTGTTTTCGCGACACCAGCCCCGCCGGGAAATAGAGCAACAAGTGGTCGGAGGCAAAAGTTTCGTTGAATATCCTGATGTTTTCGGCATTGCTGCCATGTTTGTTGATGGGAATGAAAAGTTCTTTCAGGTTGGGCAGGTTCATCAGCAGATCATTGACGGGAAACAAAAAATCCTTCCTGACCTTTCCGATTTCACGCATCAGCGCCATGCCGTCCAGCCCGCCCAGCGGATGATTGGATGCCAAAAGGTAACGCCCCTTTTCGGGAACATTTTCCAATCCAATGGTCACCACCTCCACACCGAATCTGTCCAAAATCTCATTCAGAAACGCTAATCCGAATTTATCCCGGTGGGTGTAAATTGTATCGTTGATCTCTTCCTGATGGATTACACGCTTCAGGTACGAAAAGATAAATCCCGGAATTAGCCCGGCCAGTTTCGGGTTCTTCTCCGAAAAAACTTTTTCGATGTCAATAAAGTTTTTTGTGATTTCAATCGTTGATCTTGTATCGTTACTTGTCGTCGTCATCTGTTATTTTTATAAAACGAATTTAAGCGCTTTAATTTCTTTCGATAGGTAAAAATAATTATTTTTGTGAAAACATGCGGTCAAAGGGAAAAAATATGATGAGTCATCAAAATAAATGGTGTTTTTTTTTACATCAATAACGAATTTATTAAAAATTTTATTATTAATTGATTTCGAGTACAGTACCGCATTTTTTTTCATTTATCGGTGGGGATTTGTGGGGAAAGTTATCAACAAAGTGTAATTTTGTGTTCTTTTTGTACTATATTTGACCCGTAAAAAAAGAAAAACAATGTCGGGATTTGCTTCCACATACGAATGTAAGGTTGATGCAAAAGGAAGGGTTTTGTTTCCCACCAGGTTGCAGGAAGAGCTCCGTGATGTGATGCCCGGTGGGTTTGTCATCAAAAGGAGCATTTTCAACCAGTGCATCGAACTGTGGCCCAAAAGTTACTGGGACAGGGAACTTGAAAAAATCAACAGACTGAACCGCTACCTGGAGAAAAACATCCGGTTCATCAGGAAATTCCTTGCAGGCGTAAAACAGGTGGAACTCGACAAAAGCGGCCGGCTGCTCATTCCGAAACATTTGATCGAGTTTGCGGGCATCGGAAAAAACATTGTGATGGCCTCCATGATCGACAAGATTGAAATCTGGGACAAAGAAAAGTATGAACTCGATCAGGTGATGGATGATGATTTCAAATTGCTGGCCGAAGATGTGATGGGAAGTTTAGGTAACACGCAAAATACGGAGTGATGTACCATCAGCCTGTATTGCTAACGGAAAGCATCGAAAGTTTGAACATCCGGCCCGACGGCATCTATGTGGATGCCACCTACGGGGGAGGAGGTCATTCGCAGGAAATCCTGAAAAGACTGGGAAAGAGCGGAAAGCTTCTGGGATTTGACCGTGATGAAGACGCCCTCGCCAATAAAATTGATGATGATAGGGTGATATTGATCAATCATAATTACAGATTTTTGAAAAACTTCCTGACATATTACAATGCTTTGCCTGTGGACGGTATTCTGGCCGATCTCGGCGTAAGCTCGCATCAGTTTGATGTGGCCGGGCGGGGTTTTTCCATCCGGCTTTCCGGTGAGCTCGATATGAGGATGAACCGCAGACAAAACCTGACGGCAGCCCGTGTGCTCAACGAATACGAAGAGGAGCGGCTTGCAAAGGTTTTCCGGGATTACGGCGAGCTGACCAATGGTCATTCCATCGCAGCAAGGATCGTCAAGGCACGTTCGGAAAAAAGCATCGCAACCTTCGACGACCTGCGTACCGTGCTTTCGCGTTTTGCGCATCCCGGCAGGGAAAACAAGTTCTGGGCGAGGGTTTTTCAGGCTTTGCGCATCGAGATCAACAACGAGCTGGATGCTTTGAAGGAAATGCTGGAGCAGGCTCTTCAGGTACTCAAGCCGGGCGGGCGGCTGGTGGTAATCTCGTACCACTCGCTCGAAGACCGTCTGGTGAAGCATTTTATGAAAACCGGCAATTTTGAAGGCATTGCACAAAAGGATTTTTTCGGAAATGTACATTCACCTTTCAAAATGATCACCAAAAAGCCTGTCGTGCCGGGAAGCGAAGAGATCAGTACTAACAGCCGTTCACGAAGCGCCAGGTTGAGAGTGGCCGAAAAACAATAAACAGTTATTGCACGATGAATAAACCGGTAAATACATTAAAAGAGACCAAAAAAGATGCTGGAAAGCGTCGCGATACAGGACGTAAAATTGCCCGCGGCACCCACATGATCCTTGACGGTGCTTTTTTTAGCCGGCACGGCAACGGTTGGCTAAAAGTGTTTTTTGTACTTGCGCTTCTCGGTTTGTTTTACATCTCCAATAATTACCTTGCCGAAAAGAAGATCAGGAAAATAGAAAAGATCAACCGCCATATCAAAGAGTTGAAGTTTGATTTTGTTCAAACGCGGGCCTCGCTGATGGAAATATCCCGTCCGTCGGTCGTAGCCGAAAGACTCAACAAATACGGCATTAAACCCTTGACCCAACCACCCGAAAAAATATTTCTTAAAACCAAAAACCAACCAAAATGAAAAAGTCTGACAAAACAAAAAGAAAGGATCGAAACGGGCCGGGCGCCGATGTGATGGCGCGCACCTATTTTATTTTCACTTTGTTAACCCTGTTTGCCGTGGCGGTAATCATTAAAGTGGTGTACATTCAACTGTTTGAAGGCGAAGATTTGAAAGCACGTGCGGTGAGGCAGGAATTCCGTTTTTTTGATACCGATGCCGTGCGGGGCAACATTTACGCTTCGGACGGCAGCTTGCTTGCAACGTCAATCCCCGTTTATGAGTTGCGGATGGATCTTGACACCAGTGTTGTTGATCCGCAACTGTTCAACGACAGTGTAACATGGCTTGCCCGGAGCCTGTCGAAAAAATTCGGCGACAAAACCCAGTGGGAATACAAGCAGATGCTCATCCGGGAACGCAAAAAAGGGAACCGATACCTGCTGATTCACAGGGAAGTTACTGCCCAGGAGCTGCAGGAAATCAAAAAATTCCCCATTTTCAACAGGGGGCAATACCGCGGAGGATTGATCGCCAAACGCAAAACCCGGCGGGCATATCCTTACGGAATGCTTGCCAGGAGAACCATCGGTTATGTCAAGCCCCAGTCCAATGTCTATATCGGACTCGAAGGCGCATACAACAGTTTGCTGGAAGGGAAAAAAGGCCGCCATCTTAACCGGCGTATGGCCAACGGCGCATGGAAACCCGTGCCGAGCCAAAACAATATTGACCCCGTTACCGGCAAAGATATCATTACAACCATTGACCCGTATCTGCAGGATGTGGCCGAGAGTGTCCTCATGCGGCACCTGATCAAACAAAAGGCGGAAAAAGGAACGGTGATCCTGATGGAGGTGAAAACAGGTGAGATCAAGGCCATTGCCAACCTTCAAAAAGATAAACACGGCAGATACAAAGAGCAATACAACATCGCTGTGGGCGAATTGTTTGAGCCCGGATCAACGTTTAAGCTTCCATCAATGATGGTGGCGCTGGAAAACGGATGGATCGACAAAACCGACTCGGTACCCATCGGCGACGGGTGGACACAGTACCACAACCGCACCATGAAGGATTCGCACCTGATCGATGCCGACGGTTGGCTTACACCGTACGAAGCATTTATCTATTCGTCCAATGTGGCCGTATCACGAATTATTTACGACAACGCATGGGAAGACCCGTGGTCGTTTGTCAACCCGCTGCGCAAGATGTTTTATTTCGATAACCTCGGGATCGACATCAAAGGTGATAAGGCTCCGGTAATGCACACCCCCGACAGTAAGTACTGGTCGAAAGTGTCGCTGCCGTGGATGTCCATCGGCTACGAACTCACGGTAACACCGCTTCACCTGCTCACATTTTACAATGCCGTGGCCAATGACGGCAAAATGGTAAAACCGGTTTTTGTAAAGGAAATCCGCGATGCCAACAGAACCATCATGAAAATGGAGCCTGAAGTGCTTGTCGAAAAGATTTGTTCGGAAAAGACCCTCAACACGGCACAAAAGTATCTCGAAGGTGTGGTTGAAAAAGGAACCGCACGCAACATCAGCAATGCCGTTTACAAAATTGCCGGGAAAACAGGCACCGGAAAGATCAATGAAAACGGGAAATACATCCGGAAATACAATGCTTCGTTTGCCGGATATTTTCCTGCCGACAACCCCAAATATTCCTGCATCGTCCTTATCCACAAGCCCGACGGCGGCAGCTTTTATGCCACTACGGTAGCTGCTCCGGTATTCAAGGAGATTGCCGATGTGGTTTACGCCACCCAGCTCGACATCCATCCCGACGGCGAAGACAATGTGGTGGCCGGTGATGCCATTGCCGGCAACGAACACAAAACTTTGTCGGATGAGGAATGGCTGAAAAAATTCGGGATTGAAAAACCTATCGAAGATGCTTCGGCTAAAGATTTCAAAACCTTTATCAGCAACACCACCGTCCCGGATGTTACGGGATTTGGAGTTTCGGATGCCGTATTTATTCTCGAGAACCTGGGATTAAGAACAAAGATATCCGGAAAAGGACATGTAAAAAGTCAGTCCGTCAAGGCGGGGGCTCCCGTCAGGCGCGGTGATGTCGTACAATTAACGTTGGAGATGTAAAAACAGGATGCCTGAAAGATTAAAGGACATATTAACCGGTGTTTCGGTCACGAAAGTGAAAGGGTCAACAGACATTGACGTGGAGCATGTTGGTTTCGATTCGCGCAAGGTGGCCGCCGGCGATCTTTTTGTTGCAGTACGGGGCGAACACGTTGACGGGCATCAATACATCGCCGCTGCCGTTGCCAAGGGAGCTGCGGCTGTTGTTTGCGAACAATTGCCGGAAAATTTACCCGATGGCGTAACCTTTGTTGTCGTTCCCGATTCGGCCGTTGCACTGGGATTGATCGCTTCCGCATTTTTCGGCCATCCTTCCCAAAACCTGAAAGTGGTCGGCGTTACGGGGACCAACGGAAAAACCAGTACCGTATATTTCCTTTATCAGCTTTACACCCGGCTGGGATACCGTTGCGGGATGCTCTCCACCATCGGAAATCGCATCAACGGCCAACAGAAGGCTTCGACGCACACCACAGCCGATGCCGTTCAGATCAACAGCAACCTGAAGGCCATGGCGGATGCCGGATGTGAGTACTGCTTCATGGAGGTCAGTTCCCATGCCATCGATCAGGAACGCATTGCAGGCATCAGGTTTCAAACGGCGGTATTTACCAACCTCACACATGATCATCTCGACTACCATCATACTTTTGATGAATACCTGAAGGTGAAAAAACGTTTTTTCGACCGTCTGCCCGGAACGGCTTATGCATTGGTCAATGTTGACGATAAGAACGGCAGGGTGATGCTGCAAAACACCAAAGCGCACCAGGCAAGTTACAGCATCAAGAGCATGTCGGATTTCAAGGGCAGGATCATCGAAAGTAGGCTGGACGGAACACTTTTGAGGATTGACGATACGGAGGTGTGGTGCAAACCTGCAGGGGAATTCAATGCTTACAACCTGATGGCCACTTACGGCGTGGCAATACTGGACGGGCGCAACAAGGAAGAGGTTTTGCAGGCCATCAGCCGGCTTGACCCCGCCGAAGGAAGATTTCAGTTTATCCCCAACCAACAAGGTATTGTAGCCATTGTGGATTATGCCCACACACCCGATGCACTGAAAAATGTGCTTGAGACCATTGCGCAACTCCGGACGGGAAACGAAAAGCTCTGTACGGTGATTGGCGCAGGCGGCGACCGCGATAAACAAAAAAGACCGGTGATGGCAAAAATCGCCTGTTCCATGAGCGATCATGTGATTTTAACCTCCGACAATCCGCGCACCGAAGACCCGCAGGAGATCATCAACGACATGCTTGCCGGCCTCGACCCGGTGGACAAACGAAAAACCGTTTCGATCATCGACAGAAGGGAAGCCATCAGGACAGCCTGCATGATCGCTGTTGCCGGTGATGTTGTTTTGGTGGCCGGAAAAGGCCATGAAACTTATCAGGAGGTGAACGGAACAAGAACTCATTTTGACGACAGAGAAGTGCTGAACGAATTTTTAAACGAAACCGGACAAAAAATAACGGAATAAAGAACCATGCTATATTATCTGTTTGAATATCTGGACAAAGCTTTTAATTTCCCGGGGGCAGGAATGTTTCAATACATTTCGTTCAGGGCGGGCATGTCGGTGATCACTTCACTCATCATCACCCTGCTTTTCGGTAAGCGGCTCATCAGCTTCCTGCAACGGAAACAGGTGGGCGAAACCGTCCGCGACCTCGGCCTCGAAGGACAGATGGAAAAACAGGGAACACCAACCATGGGCGGGTTGATCATCCTCGGAGCCATTCTGATCCCCACTTTGTTGTTTGCCAAACCCGACAACATCTATATTGCTGTACTTTTGATCACTACCATCTGGCTGGGCTTTATCGGTTTTATTGACGATTACATCAAAGTATTCAAAAAAGAAAAAGAGGGCCTTGCCGGACGATTCAAAATACTCGGTCAGGTGATGCTCGGTATTTTTGTCGGGCTGGTGATGTATTTCAGCCCCGATATTGTTGTCCGTGAGCGCATCTCCGAAAAGGAGATCATCGGAAACGATGAGGCTTTCACACAGGAACATCTTGGCGAAGTGCCCAGTCTGTTTTCTCCCGTTCCGGTAAAGTCAACAAAATCCACCATTCCGTTCTTCAAAAACAACGAACTGGATTATTCGACTTTTTTAAGCTGGATGGGCGAGGGCTATAAAAAATGGACGTTTCTGATCTTCATCCCTGTTTTGATCTTCATAATCAACGGCGTTTCCAACGGAGCCAACCTCACCGACGGCATGGACGGGCTGGCGACGGGAACTTCAGCCATCATCGGCGCTACCCTGGCGGTATTTGCCTATGTGTCGGGCAACATCTTTTTCGCCGACTACCTCAAGATCATGTACATCCCCAATTCGGGAGAACTTGTGATTTTCATCAGTGCTTTCGTGGGGGCTTGCATCGGATTCTTATGGTACAACGCTTATCCGGCCCAGGTTTTCATGGGCGACACGGGCTCTTTGGCTCTGGGCGGGATCATCGCCGTGTTTGCCGTCATGCTGCGCAAAGAACTGCTGATACCGATATTTTGCGGGATATTTCTTGCCGAAAGCATCTCGGTGATGTTGCAGGTGGGATATTTTAAATTCACCAAAAGAAAATACGGCAGCGGGCGGAGAATATTCAAAATGGCTCCTTTGCATCATCATTATCAGTTGTTGGGATACAAAGAGCCGAAGATCGTTCTGCGTTTTTTTATTGTGGGTATCATGCTTGCCGTTTTTACGGTGATCACATTAAAGATAAGATAAAGGAGGATGGAAAGTGGCTGCAAAAACAGTAATTCTCGGAGGGGGAGAAAGTGGCGTGGGAGCAGCCGTGCTGGCGCAACAGCAAGGATTTGAAGTGTTTCTTTCCGATGCGGGAAGGATCAAGGAAAAATATAAAAAAGTTCTTTTACAACATGAGATCAGTTTTGAAGAGGGAAAGCATACGCCGTCGCTGATTTTGGATGCTGACGAGATCGTGAAAAGCCCGGGAATACCCGGGCAGGTTGACATCGTGAAAGCAGCCCGGCAAAAAATGATCCCGGTGATATCGGAGATTGAATTTGCAGGCAGGTTCACCCGTGCCAAAACCGTTTGCATCACCGGAAGCAACGGCAAAACGACCACCACGTTGCTGACGTACAAAATGCTGAAAGACGCCGGGTTGAACGCAGGACTGGCAGGTAATGTGGGCAAAAGTTTCGCACTGCAGGTGGCGCAAAACGATTTTGACATTTACGTCCTGGAGATCAGTAGCTTTCAACTGGACGGGATGTTTGATTTCAAAGCCGATATTGCGGTATTGCTCAACATCACCCCCGATCACCTCGACAGGTACGGTAACAGCTTCGAAAAGTATGCCGCTTCAAAATTCAGGATCGCCGCCAATCAGGGCAAAGATGACGCATTTGTTTACTGCTACGACGATGCGGTGATCAGGAAGATGCTCGACGGCAATCCGGTGGGTTCCACATGTTACCCTTTTTCCATCCGGCGTAAGGATGAACATCTTGCCGCATGGCTGGAAGAGGACAAAGATGAATTTTTAAACAGTCAAATGATTGTTAACATAAAAGATGATAAAATGATAATGACTTTACAAGAACTGGCTTTATCGGGTAAACACAATGTTTACAATTCGATGGCAGCAGCGATTGCTGCGCGGCTCAACGACATCCGCAAGGAGAACATCCAGCAAAGCCTGACGGAGTTTCAGGGTGTTGAACATCGTTTGGAGTACGTGGCCACCATTCGTGGTATCGACTTCATCAACGATTCCAAGGCCACCAATGTCAACTCCACATGGTATGCGCTGGAAAATGCGTCAAAGCCCGTGATCTGGATTGCCGGCGGACAGGACAAGGGAAATGATTATTCCTCGCTTGTGCCCATTGTTGATGAAAAAGTCAAGGCCATCATCTGTCTCGGCAAAGACAACACAAAGATCAAAAAGGCCTTTTCGGAACATGTGGGAGCCATCATCGAAACGCAAAGTGCCGAAGAAGCCGTCAACGTTGCTTATCATCTGGGACGCAAAGGCGATACGGTATTGCTTTCGCCGGCATGTGCCAGTTTCGACCTGTTCATCAATTACGAAGACCGCGGAAACCGCTTTCGCAATGCCGTATTCAATCTTTAAACTGAAAAACCATGAATTAATCAATAACCAAAAAAAACCACAAAACCATGATGTTTGAAAAAATCAAAGGCGACAAAGTGATCTGGATCATTGCGATCCTGCTCTCCGTATTATCGCTGCTGGTTGTGTACAGCTCAACCGGTTCCCTGGCGTATCTCCGGCAGGGAGGCAACACGGAGTATTATCTGACCAAACAACTGATCATTGTTGCATTGGGTTTCATGCTGATGTATTTTACACAGATGATCCCCTACAAATATTTTTCGTTACCCTCAACGTTCCTCTACGTTTTTGCCGTGCTGTTGCTGGCTTTTACGGTCGTTTTCGGCCCGAGGATCAACGGCGCCCAGCGTTTTCTGCCCATTCCCGGAACGGGGCTTACCTTTCAGCCCTCCGACCTGGCCAAGCTGGTGCTGATGATGTTCATTGCACGTTTTCTCGCTAAAAACCAGGAACAGATCAAAAGTTTCAAATCGGGATTTCTCTACATCATCATCCCGATCATTCTTGTTTGCGGACTGATCCTTCCGGGAAATTTTTCAACTGCCGCCATGGTGTTTCTCATTAGTCTTATTTTACTATTTATCGGCAGGGCGAATGTTTACCATATCCTGATCCTGATCGCTGTGGGAGGATTGAGTGTGGGGATTTTGTATTACATCGGAACAAATCATCCCGATCTCATCAAACGAAGTACCACATGGGTGCATCGCATCAATCAGTTCATCCATCCCGACGACGAACAGGTCTGGCAGGTGGAACAGTCGAAAATTGCCATTGCCACCGGCGGGCTCATCGGAAAGATGCCCGGCAACAGCACACAACGCAATTTCCTGCCTCACCCCTATTCCGATTTCGTATTTGCCATCATCATTGAAGAATACGGAATAATCGGCGGCTTATCAATTGTTTTGCTTTACCTGATCCTGATGTTCAGATCCATAAAAATAGCACGGAGGGCCAACATGAAATTCGGAAGTTTCCTTGCCATCGGCATCAGTTTGCTGCTGGTATTTCAGGCTTTGATAAATATGGGAGTGGCGGTGAATTTATTGCCTGTGACGGGACAAACCCTGCCGCTGATCTCAATGGGCGGCACCTCATTTTGGTTTACCAGTATCGGGATCGGGATCATTTTGAGTGTAAGCCGGAACGTTGAAGAAGAAAAAGAAGAAGTTCAACCACAATATCAGTATGCTGCAGCATAAATATAAAATATTGATTTCGGGAGGCGGCACCGGAGGACACATTTTTCCGGCCATTGCCATTGCCGATGCACTCCGCAGGAAATTGCAGGATGTTGACATTCTTTTTGTGGGGGCAAAGGGCAGGATGGAAATGGAAAAAGTACCGCTGGCCGGTTATCCGATCAAAGGGTTGTGGATCAGCGGATTTCAGCGCAGCTTTACGCTGAAGAATTTATTGTTCCCCATCAAGCTCATCGTCAGCCTGATTGCTGCCGGACGCATCATCCGCCGTTTCAAACCCGATGTGGTAATCGGCGTGGGAGGATATGCCAGCGGCCCCATAGGACAAATGGCTGTCCGCAAAGGCATTCCGCTGATATTGCAGGAACAAAATTCGTTCCCCGGGATCACCAATAAATTATTGGCAAAAAAAGCATCTAAAATTTTTGTCGCTTATGAGGGGATGGAAAAATATTTCCCTGAAGATAAACTGATCCTTGCGGGAAATCCCATAATACAAAATGTGATCGACATTAAAGGAAAAGAAAAAGCGGCTTACGAACATTTTGAACTGGACAAATCAAAACCCATCGTATTGATCGTAGGCGGAAGCCAGGGTGCCAGATCCATCAACGAGAGTGTGAGCCGGAATCTTGAACTGCTGGTGATGAACAACCTTCAGTTGCTTTGGCAAACCGGAAAAAATTATGCCGATGAGGCACGGAAAGTCATTCTGGAAAAGCTCAACGGAAACACGAAAAAAATGGTGAAGGTACACCCGTTCATCAACAAAATGGATCTGGCCTATGCGGTAGCCGACATTGTGGTGTCGCGCGCCGGAGCCATTGCCATTTCGGAGTTGTGTGCCGTGGGGAAACCGGTGGTACTTGTGCCGCTGCCCACTGCCGCCGAAGACCATCAAACGAAAAATGCACTGGCATTGGCCGAGCACGATGCCGCCATTCACCTTAAGGATGCCGATGCGCCGGAAAACCTTGCACGTATCGTCATTGATCTGTCGAAAGATGAAAACAGAAGAAAACAACTGACCGAAAACATCAAAAAATTGTCGTTACCCGATTCCGCAGGTAAAATCGCGGATGAGGTGATTAAACTGATAAAAAAGGATGACTGACAAGAGATACCATAATGTCTTTTTTCTCGGTGCCGGCGGAATAGGAATGAGCGCCCTGGCGAGGTATTTTATGGCCGCAGGAAAAAACGTTGCCGGATACGACCGCACCGCTTCCGATATCACGCGACAATTGACCGCCGAAGGGATGTCATTGTTTTTCCGGGATGATGAGGCTCTTTTGCCGGAAGCCTTCACCCATTCCGGACAAACGCTCGTTGTATTCACCCCGGCGGTGAACGAAGACAACCGGTTGCTTTCGTATTTCAGGAGCAACGGTTTCAGGGTGATGAAACGTTCGCAGGTACTGGGAGAGGTATCCACCGGTCATTCGCTGATTGCCGTTGCCGGAACCCACGGAAAAACTACGGTATCCACACTGATCGCTCATTTGCTCCACGAAAGCAATACAGGTTGCGTGGCGCTCCTCGGCGGGATTTCCAAAAACTACAACACCAATTACCTGCATGCTGCATCGTCGCGATATTTTGTTACCGAAGCCGACGAATTCGACAGGTCGTTTCTGAATCTCTTCCCCGACATGGCTGTCATTACTTCTGCCGATGCCGACCATCTTGATGTTTACGGCAATCAGTCGGCCTTGAAACAATCTTTCGGTGATTTTATCCGCAATTTGAAACCGCACGGTAAACTTTTTATCAAAGAGGGCCTTGCACTGGACATTTCACCGGTTGACGACAGCAATCTGCATCACTACGGCCTTTCGGCCGGAGATTGGTATGCCGGCGGGATTCATATCTTTCCCGGTCACTCGGTTTTCAATCTGATTACCCCTTCGGGGCAGATCAACGATCTGACACTCGGTATTCCCGGCATCGTCAATATTGAAAATGCCGTTGCAGCTTCGGCAGTGGCGCTCTCCGCCGGTGTAAGCCCCGAAGCATTGCGCCGCGGCCTGCAAACCTTCAAAGGCATCAGGCGCAGGTTTGATGTGCGGTTCACCTCGGAGCAAACGGTTTACATTGACGACTATGCCCATCATCCCAACGAGATCAATGCACTGGTCGATTCGGTAAGGAAAATGTATCCCGGAAAGAAGATCCTCGGCATTTTTCAGCCGCATCTCTATTCGCGTACGCGCGATTTCCGGGAGGAATTTGCCCGGAGCCTCGACAGGATGGATGAAGTGATCCTGCTGGATATTTATCCCGCACGGGAAAAGCCCATTGAAGGCGTTTCGTCGGATATGATCTTCAGCAGAATGAAACTCAAGCATAAAAAACGTTGCGGCAAAGAGGAACTTTTGGACATCTTGTCAGGAAAAGTACCCGGGGTGTTGTTAACCATCGGCGCAGGAGACATCGACAGGCTGGCAGAACCCATTACACAAATGTTAAGAAAAACCCTAAAATCAACATAACAATGAAAAATCTGTTTAAAATACTTTCTTGGGTGGTCGTCCTTGCGGGAATATCCGTTATTTTCGGCTTCGCCCTCATCGAACAAAGGAACATCAAATGCAACGACCTGACGGTAAATATTACCGACGGCAACGAACGCGGTTTTATTGATGCAGACGACATCAAACAAATGATCATCAGCCGCTTCGATTCCCTGCAGGGCAGGCCCATCGACAGCCTGGATACCGAAGGTATGGAACAAATGCTGAAAAACAATGCATACGTAAAAAATGTGAAAGTTTATACCTCGTTGACCGGCAGGCTCAATATTGAAGTGGAACGCCAAAAACCGCTTGTCAGGATCGTGAACCGCCATGGCGAAAGCTTTTATGTGAGTGCAACGGGAAGGATCATGCCGTTGTCAACCCGTTATGTGCCGCATGTGATCATTGCCAGCGGCAACATCAACGAAAGGTTTGCGGATTTGAAAAACACCAACATGACGGACACTGCCGCCGGTAAAAACGGAAACGGTCAGGTGAAAATGCTTTATCTATTGGCCAATGCCATCGGCAGCAACGCCTTCATGGATGAACACATCAGCCAGATATACGTAAATGGAAACGGAGAATTTGAGCTGATACCCGACAAAGGAAATTATACGATCCTTTTGGGGGATGTTTCGGATGTGGAAAGGAAATTTGAAAATTTTCAGGCTTTTTATCTGAAAGGTTTACCGAAAACGGATGCGGGGAAAATGAAAGTTGTTAATTTAAAGTACAAAGATATGGTCGTTTGTAAATGAGACGAAGCATATCGAAATGACGAAAAAAACAAAAGGTACTTGATAAAGAATGCGATTACATTTTTATTTGAAAGGATAACAACAAACAAAAAGAATATATGGAATCATCAGACATCATTGTAGGCCTGGATATCGGGACAACGAAAATTGCGGCCATCGTAGGCCGGCGAAGCGAATTCGGGAAAATTGAGATCCTGGGATACGGCAAAACGGAGTCCATCGGTGTGAAGCGCGGTGTGGTATCCAATATCGAAAACACGGTTCAATCCATCAGGACTGCGGTTGAAGAAGCCGAACAAAAATCGGATGTGGAGATCAAATATGTAAACGTCGGCATTGCCGGACAGCACATCAAAAGTTTGCAGCACCGCGGCAGCATCATCCGTGAGAACAACGAGGAAGAGATCAGTCAGAAAGACATCGACACCCTGTTGCACAGCATGTACAACCTCAACATGAGCCCCGGAGAAGAGATCATTGATGTCATCCCGCAGGAATACATCATTGATAACGAACAGGGGATCAAACAACCCATCGGGATGCTGGGCAACTCGCTGGAAGCCAATTTTCATATCATCATCGGCCAGACAACGGCAGCAAAAAACATTTTCAAGTGTGTGAAAAAGGCCGGGCTTGAAGTGGTTGACCTGATCCTTGAACCCATTGCTTCATCCAACGCCGTATTGAGTGAGGAGGAGAAAGAAGCCGGTGTCGTACTGGTTGACATTGGCGGCGGAACAACGGATATCGCCATCTTTCAGGAGGGGATCATCAGGCATACCGCCGTCATCCCCCTCGGCGGCGACATCATCACCGAGGATGTGAAAGAGGGTTGTACCATCATTCGCAAACATGCCGAAGACCTGAAAGTGAAATTCGGGTCGGCGCTGGCCAACGAAAACAAAGAAGAAGAGATCGTGGCCATTCCCGGCTTGCGGGGGAGGCCACCCAAAGAGATCAGTCTGAAAAACCTCGCCAGCATCGTTCAGGCCAGAATGGAAGAGATCATCGAACACATTTATTACGAAATCAAAAATTCGGGTTACGAAAAAAAGATGATCGCCGGTATTGTCCTTACGGGAGGCGGTGCATTATTGCGGCATGCCGCCCAGCTTACCGAGTTTATGACCGGGATGGACACACGTATCGGGTACCCCAACGAGCATCTTGCCAAGGAAGTCCCCGACGAAATGGCCAGCCCGATGTATGCCACCGGTATCGGTCTGGTGATCGAAGGCCTCAACCGCCTGGAAAAACAAAAGGAAAGAGAAGCAAGAGAATCGGAAGAACCGGGAACGGACAAGAAAAAATTAAAAGAAAAACGCGAAAGAAGACAATCGAGTTTTTTCAAAAAGATTCAGGAATTTTTTGAAAACGATCCGGAATAGCAAAAAGAAGAATAATCATAATAATTAACCAATAAAAAAGAGCAAAATAGTATGAAGGATGAAATGTTAGCATTTGAAGCGCCGAAACACAAATCCTCAATCATCAAGGTTTTGGGGATTGGCGGCGGAGGGAGCAATGCCGTAACGCACATGTACAAACAGGGTATCAAAGGGGTTGATTTTATCATCTGCAACACCGACGCACAGGCCATGGATTTGAGTCCTGTACCCGTTAAGATACAACTGGGCGCAAAAGGGCTCGGAGCGGGAGCACGCCCCGAAGTCGGCCGCTTATCGGCCGAAGAAAACATCGAAGACATCCGCAAGGAGATTGAGGTGAACACCAAAATGTTGTTCGTAACAGCCGGCATGGGCGGCGGTACAGGAACCGGCGCCGCTCCGGTGATTGCCAAAGTAGCCAAGGAACTGGGAATCCTCACCGTAGGGATCGTCACCATTCCTTTTATGTTTGAAGGACGGAAAAGAAGGCTTCAGGCCGAGGAAGGCATCGAAGAGTTGCGCAAATACGTTGACACGCTGCTGATCATCAGCAACGACAAATTGCGCGAGATGTACGGCAACCTCAAACTGATGGATGCCTTTTCACGGGCAGACGACATCCTCACCTCGGCGGCCAAAGGCATCGCCGAGATCATCACCGTGGCGGGCTATATCAACGTGGACTTCGAGGATGTGAAAACCGTGATGCAAAACAGCGGTACCGCCATCATGGGTTCGGCTGTTGCCGAAGGTGAAGACCGTGCCCGCATTGCCGTCAAGGAAGCCCTTTCGTCGCCGCTGCTCAACGACAACAAAATTACCGGAGCCAGCGACATTCTGCTTTATATCGCTTCCGGAAAGGACGAGATCACCTTTGATGAAGTCACCGAGATCACGGATTACATCATGGAAGAAGCCGGACAGGAAGCCGAGATCATCTGGGGCAACGGAATGGACGAATCCCTCGACGGAAAGATCAGCATCACCCTCATCGCTACGGGATTTAAAACACCCGAAGAGATCGAGCAGATCACGTTCAACCGCGAAAAGAAAAAGAAAGTCTACACATTGGACGACAAGTTGCCCGACGATCATGACGGAAATGAAGATGAAAATGCCGGCGAGGCCAAAGATACGGTTGAAGAAGAGATCAGCGAGATTGTCCTGATCAAGAAAGACAAACCCGAAAATACAAAAAAAGCCAGCCCTCCGGCAAAACCGGCGGCAACGGATGGTTTGCTGCGGTTCGATCATGAGGATTTTGCTACCGGCAATGTGGCAAAGGCTGACACATTATCCGGAGAACCGGCAGACAAGCCGGTGGTCGTCCGCAAAACGGAGCCGAAAAGTAACCTGAAGATCAGATACACACTGGACGACTTGTCAAACGGCCGGAGTGAGGAAGAACCACAGGCAGACCAGACTATTCGTAAAAAAGAGCTGGAAAAGAAAGCCGACGACAGGGTCAGGAAATTGAAGGAGTTGAGCCTCCAGTTCGATAAATCAAAGCAAAAGCTGGAAGAACTTGAAGCAGTGCCTGCATACGTCAGAAAGAACGTAGAACTCAATCCCGTGGTACCCTCGTCCGAAACCGTTAGTGCACGCTATGTTTTGAGTGACGACGAAAATAAGGATGGCTCGGTAACACCGCGTGAGAATCCATACCTGCACAACAATCCGGACTGATGAATGAACGGACCGGAAAATGATCCATTCGCTTTTGTTAATATTGACAGTAAACATTAAAGATCAAATCACATGAGTTTAGCGGAAAAAATCAACAACGACCTGAAACAGGCAATGCTTGCAAAAGACAAGCGTAAACTTGAAGCGTTAAGGGCCATTAAAGCTGCATTGTTGCTGGCCAAAACCGGAAAAGACACCTCTTCGGGCGAAATTCCAGAAACTGTTGAAATGCAACTTTTGCAACGGCTGGTCAAACAGCGGAAAGAGTCGGCCGAAGTGTATCAATCGCAAAACCGCAATGACCTGGCCGATGAGGAACTTTACCAGGCCTCCATCATCGAGGCTTATCTTCCCGAGCAAATGAGCGAGGAAGAATTGCTGGCAAAGGTGAAGGAGATCATCGGGCAGGTTGGCGCCACGAGCATGAAAGATATGGGGAAAGTGATGGGCGTGGCCACCAAACAACTGGCCGGAAAAGCCGACAACAAATCCATCTCGGCCATCGTAAGGCAGTTGCTTGGATAAGGCTTTTGCCGCATTGGGTTGACGGACATTTAAAATGAACCGTTCGCCGGCATGGCTAAAATTAAAATGAACGTTTATGACCTGTTAAGGGCAAGGTAAAAAAAGGGGGAAGTAACATTTTTCTATTTTGCTCTGTTAAAAGGCAGGCCCGCAAGGGCCTGTTTTTTTTATCTTTGCATCAACACGAAAATTACAGCGATGAAAAACCATTCCGACAAGACACCCATCAACCAATGGTCGGAAGATGACCGCCCGAGGGAAAAACTGATGCTGAAAGGGAAAGCAGCGTTGAGCGATGCCGAGTTGATCGCCATTCTGCTCGGTTCGGGAAGCAGCGACGAAACCGCCGTTGACCTTGCACGCAGGATACTGAACGATGTGCAGAACAACCTCATCGAATTATCGGCACTCACCGTCGGCGACCTGTCGAAATACAAAGGCATCGGAGAGGCCAAAGCGATCAGCATCGTTGCGGCAATGGAACTGGGCCGGCGACGCCGCGGTGCCGAAGTGATCAGAAAAAAGAAAGTCGTATGCAGCAACGACGCTTTCGAAGTGTTTCAAACCTACATTGGTGATGCACACTACGAACGTTTTATGATCATTTTGCTCAATAATGCCAACAGATTGATCAAAGTGGTAAACATCAGCGAAGGAGGTCTTGCAGCCACCGTCACCGACATCAGAAAGATTTTCAAGATCGCACTGGACCACAACGCATCGGCAATGGTGCTGGGACATAATCATCCGTCAGGAAACCTCCAGCCCAGCAACAGCGACATCGCCCTTACGCAAAAGATCGTCAATGCCGGTAAAGTACTCGACATCGGCGTGCTGGATCACATCATCGTCGGAAAAGAAAAATATTACAGCTTCAAGGACGAAAGCCAAATGTGAGTCTGATACCGTACTTTTATATTCCGACAACCCTTGATCCTGAATTGAAAACCGGTGATTCGCCGGCTTTTACCAAAGCAAAGC
>JAOZMX010000189.1 GCA_029934065.1 Bacteroidales bacterium | reverse complement strand
TATTTCTTCCTTTATCATTTGGAATGTTCTTTCTATGGCATCGGCTAAATTACCTCTACTTCAATTGCCTTTTCAATAAATTATTTATTTAAAATATTTTTTATCAGGTTATTCAAAGTTTGATATACAGTATCAAAATCAGGCAAGTTACCTTCCGGCAGGTGATGGTTAAGGCTTTTATCCCATGCTCTTTTGTTTTTACGATATTTTTGTTTGTTTACAAATTGGTCAGGACCTATTATCTCAATATTTTTATCTTTTGCTTTTTCAAAAAGTAAAGGTTTAATAGTCTTAAAATCTATTTGTTCGGGATTCTTTGATAAATACCAAACATCAAAAATATCTCTTGGCCTGTTTCTTTGGATCAGTGAACGAAGCTTTTCAGCCATAATTTCCGTCAATTGATAAACAGGTATTTCTTCGGTAATTAAATGCTTGTCGGAATAAGAGTGAAATATTTTCTTTAATGCGGGTTTCAATATTAATTTTTCCGAAAAACTAATATCAAGTTTTATTGAGGTTTGCCATCTGTTTGACAGAGGAATGGGCGAGTTGGGCCTGTGGTCAGCTCCCCAATATTTTATTTTTATTTCATAACCTTGCGGTATGTCATTAAAAAATTGTTCTTTAATATCCTGCAAATGGAATTTTATTATGCTATTGCTTTCCGCCTTTCTTATTATCTTTGATATGAATGCTTGTGTTACTTTAAATTTGCTATTAGTAAGGGTAAAATCCAAATCTTCAGAAAACCTATAATCTTTAAAATAACATTTCCTTAAGCAAGTTCCGCCTTTAAAAATAAAGTTTTCTTTTACTTCTGAAGACGAATAAAAGGCGTTGAGAAAATGTCCCAAAACCCAATCTTTGTCAATAATAGAAGTGTTTACACCTTTAATAAAGGAAATGGTTTTTATTTCACGCTGGTTCATCATTACGAGTTTGCTATTTCAATAATTTCCTCTTTTGGGATATTAATGATAAGTTTCCATCTACTGTTATATTCCCCTTTTTTTTCACCGCCCATTTCAAATAGAGAATAATTTTTATCTATTGCGCCTTGTGCATAATTGATAAAATCATTCATTCCCGGTTTACCCAATAATTCAATTAAAAAACCAAGGCGTTTTATCAACGAAACGTTTTGCATTCTTTTGCAATATTTTATCATTTTACCTTGATAGATATTAGCTTTATTGAAAGCTTTTATCGTTTCCTGATACCAACCGGCATGCTGCGGCAAATCGAAACAATCAATAATTGTTTTTTCGATATCAGTCATCTTATAACTATGATTCCCATTGCCATATGTTTTGTAACCAAACAATTTTTCTTTGTTAACCTTAACAAATTTATAATATCTGCCTTTCCCCGAAATGTTTCTTTTACGCATAGCCGTTTGAACAAAAATTTTATTTGCAAATTGTTCCGTAAGTCCATGAGCATTCAACGCCGTCCAATAAGCAATTCCTCCATCCGGTGCCATAAAATATGCAATAACAAAGTCATCGGAAAAACTGCTTCTTACATATTTTCCCCTTTCTAAACGTTCAATATAGCCTGATTTTGATAACGACCAAATAGCGGTTGTAATTTGTTGATCCGAAAATAATCCGGTTTCCCTTATCATATCCAAATTAAAAACATCAAAACCGTAATCATCCAACATTCTAATAAATTTTCTTTGCAATTCCGCCATGGTAATATTATGTATTATATTCGTAATAATTGCAAAGATAATACATTATTTTATTATAAAAAACGATTTTAATTTAAAAATCAATCCACAAAAAAAGCCGGCTCGTTTTCACAAAGCCGGCTTCTCATCAAATCCTTCTTTTCAGAATTATAGTTTCATTTTTTGTGCGCCCAGCTTGGCACCGATAAATTCGCGGTTCATCCGGGCGATGTTGGTCAGTTTGATCTCTTTGGGACACTCCGCTTCGCAGGCACCTGTGTTGGTGCAGTTGCCGAAGCCTTCGTAATCCATTTGTTTCACCATTTTTTGTACCCTTCGTTTGGCTTCTATTTGTCCTTGCGGCAAGAGGGCGAGTTGCGATACCTTGGCCGAAACAAAGAGCATGGCCGAAGCATTTTTGCAGGTGGCCACACAGGCACCGCATCCGATACAAGCTGCGGCATCCATGGCTTCATCGGCTTTCATTTTGTTGATGGGGATCTCGTTGGCGTCGGGGACACCACCGGTGGAGACCGAGATGTAACCGCCGGCCTGGATGATCCTGTCGAAGGCCGAACGATCGACCATCAGGTCGCTGATGACCGGGAAAGCCCTCGAACGCCATGGTTCGATGGTGACCGTGGAGCCGTCTTTGAACTTACGCATGTGCACCTGGCAAATGGTGATGGCCGAATCGGGCCCGTGAGGACGGCCGTTGACATACAGGCTGCATGCCCCGCAAATCCCTTCACGACAGTCGTTGTCGAAATTTACCGGCATCTCACCCTTGTGAATCAGCTCCTCGTTGAGGATGTCGAGCATCTCCAGAAAGGAGGCATCCGGTGAAATATCTTTTACATGGTAGGTTTTAAAACCACCTTTTGATTTGGAATCTTTCTGACGCCAGATTTTTAATGTTAAATCCATAACCGTGCGATTTATGATTGGGCGTCCCGGCGCGAACAACCAAATGTTGTTCTATCCGGAACACGTTGATTATTCTTTATAGTTTCTTGTTTTTACTTCGATGAATTCGTATTTCAAAGGTTCTTTGTGCAATTCGGGTTCTTTGTCCACGCCTTTGAATTCCCAGTTGGCCACGAAGGTGAAGTTTTTGTCGTCACGCAGGGCTTCACCCTCTTCGGTCTGGTATTCTTCCCTGAAATGTCCGCCGCAGGATTCATTCCTCATCAGGGCATCGCGGGCCATCAGTTCGCCGAGCTCCAGAAAATCGGCACAACGCCACGCTTTTTCCAGTTCGGTATTTTTACCCGAAAGGTCGCCCGGAATCTTCACATCTTTCCAGAACTCTTCGCGCAGCTCTTTGATCATTTTGATGGCCTCTTCCAGCCCTTCTTTTCTGCGCGCCATTCCCACGTGGTCCCACATGATATGGCCGAGTTTTTTGTGGAAATGATCCACGGTTTGCGAACCTTTGATGCCGATGAGTTTTTTCAGTTCATCGTTAACCCGTTTTTCGGCTTCGTCAAATTCGGGCAGGTCGGTTTTGAAATCCGGAACCGTAATCTGATCGGCAAGATAGCTTTGGATGGTGTAGGGCAAGACGAAATAGCCGTCCGACAGCCCCTGCATCAGTGCCGAAGCTCCCAGCCTGTTGGCGCCGTGATCGGAGAAATTGGCCTCGCCGGCGGCAAACAGTCCCGGTATGTTGGTTTGCAATTCGTAATCAACCCAAAGGCCGCCCATGGTGTAGTGGATGGCCGGATAGATCATCATCGGGGTTTCATACGGATTGTCGTCAACGATCTTTTCGTACATCTGGAAAAGGTTGCCGTAACGTGCTTCGATGGCATCACGTCCGAGACGTTTGATGGCATCGGCAAAGTCGAGGTAAACCGCCAGTCCCGTATTGCCAACGCCGTAGCCGGCATCGCAACGTTCTTTGGCTGCCCTCGAAGCCACATCCCTCGGCACCAGGTTCCCGAATGCCGGATACCTTCTTTCGAGGTAATAATCGCGGTCTTCTTCCGGAATTTCCGTCGGTTTCAGTTCACCCCGCTGAATCTTTTGTGCATCTTCTTTTTTCTTGGGTACCCAGATACGGCCGTCATTACGCAAACTTTCACTCATCAGCGTGAGCTTCGACTGGTAATCACCGTGCACGGGAATACAGGTCGGGTGGATTTGCACGAAACAGGGATTGGCAAAAAGCGCTCCCCGTTTGTAAGCCCTCCAGACGGCACTGCCGTTGGAGTTCATGGCGTTGGTGGAAAGGAAAAATACGTTGCCGTAACCGCCTGTTGCCAGTACCACGGCATGGGCTGCATGGCGACGGATTTCGCCGGTGATCAGATGCCGGGTGATGATACCCCTTGCTCTGCCGTCAACAATAACCAGATCAAGCATCTCCTCGCGGGTGAACATGGTCACTTTACCGCTGTGAATCTCTTTGCTCAAAGCACCGTATGCTCCCAAAAGCAACTGCTGACCTGTTTGCCCGCGGGCATAAAAAGTCCTGGAAACAAGCGCTCCGCCAAAGGAACGGTTGGCAAGGTAGCCGCTGTATTCACGGGCAAAAGGTACGCCCTGGGCCACACATTGGTCAATGATATTGTTGCTCACTTCGGCCAGCCGGTAAACATTGGCTTCACGGGCACGATAGTCGCCTCCTTTTACTGTATCGTAAAACAACCGGTAATCGGAATCCCCGTCGTTGGGGTAATTCTTGGTGGCGTTGATCCCTCCCTGGGCGGCAATACTGTGCGCGCGCCGCGGGCTGTCGTGAATGCCGAAAATCTTGACCCTGAATCCCAACTCGCTGAAACTTGCGGCAGCAGCAGCGCCTGCAAGCCCCGTCCCTACAACAATGATCTCAAGTTTTCTTTTATTGGCGGGATTTACCAGTTTTTGCGTGGCTTTGTAATTGGTCCATTTTTCTGCTATTGGTCCTTCCGGTATTTTAGCATCTAATTTTATCATAGTGTATCTGATTATGCAGGATTATGAATTGAAATAAATGACCAGCGGGATGATGGCATATCCCACGGGCAATATGATGGAAATGATCGTACTTAAACCTTTGATGAACGGTGTATATTTGCTGTGGTTAAGCCCCAGTGTCTGAAAAGCCGACTGAAAGGCGTGGTGCAGATGAAATCCGAGGAAAATAAACAATACCACATAAAAAATCACAAAGCCGATGCTTTGGAATTTTGCCAGTACCAAAGCCCCCATGTCGTGATATTCTTTTCCGTCGATCGTCACACTCCCGATGTCTCCGAATACTTTTGCCTTGAAATAAAAATCCAGCAAATGGATCACAAGAAAGATAAAAATCAGTGCTCCGGTGTGGATCATAAATTTTGAAAATGGCGACGTGTGCGACCATCCTTCAATCTTATACCTCGCGGGTCTTGCCATCCAGTTCTGGATTTGCAGGATCAGCCCGAACAGGATGTGAATGAGGAAACCACCGAACAAAACAACTTCGAAGACCTTGATCACAATATTGGTTCCCATAAAATGGGCTGCGATGTTGAAAGTGTCCGTTGAGCCTCCCGGACGGAATTTTTCAAGTAACGTCAAATTGATGCCCAGATGGAGAAACAAAAAAGTGATCAGAAACAGGCCCACCAACGACATAATGATCTTCTTGGTGATCGATGAATAATGTAGTGTGTAATTACTCATAAGATTTATTTTTTCAAATTTTTTTATGAAAGCTCTACCGTTCTTTCAAAAAATAGTTTCTTTTGTATTTTGACCGGCAAAATTAGGGTTAAAAATATTAGAAACCATTCTAAATTTTACGGTTTACGTAATTTGTATTGTTTTTAAATAATTGAAAAATTGATCAAAAATGAGATATCAACCTATTGAAGATTCGTTATTTACCGGACACCGGAAGGCGTTTTCGGAAAAAATGGAGCGGCAATCCGTTGCCGTATTCAACGCCAACGACGAATATCCGCGTAATGGCGATCAGTTTTTTCCCTACCGGCAGCAGTCCGATTTTTTCTATCTAACGGGTATTGATCAGGAAAAAAGCATTCTGTTGATTGCCCCCGACCATCCCGACTCCAGATTGCGGGAAATACTTTTTCTGGTAGAGACCAACGAACAGATCGCCATCTGGAACGGCCACAAACTGACCTTTGACGAAGCAAGGCAAATATCGGGAATAGCAAACATCAAATGGCTCGACGAATTTGAACTGACATTGCGGGACATGATGGCATGGGCCGAAAAAGTGTATCTCAATACCTACGAATATCCCAAATATCGTTCTGATGTGTTGACCCGCGACCAACGTTTTGCCAATGAACTGAAGACCAACTATCCGGCGCATCAATACCGGCGTTCGGCTCCTTTGGTTACCGCATTGCGAATGATAAAATCCGACGAAGAGATCAAATTGATTCGCCAAGCGGTGGAGATCACCGGTAAGGCGTTTCGACGGATGCTGAAGTTTGTCAGGCCGGGTGTTAAGGAATACGAGATACAGGCTGAAATGGAACATGAATTTGCCATGAACGGCGCAACGGGCAACGCCTACCTTCCCATCATTGCTTCGGGAGCCAATTCTTGTGTGCTGCATTACATCGAAAACGACAAGGTTTGCCGCGACGGCGATGTGGTGCTTTTCGATTTTGGTGCCGAGTATGCCAATTATGCGGCGGATGTGTCGAGAACCATTCCCGTGAACGGAAAATTCTCTCCCCGCCAGCGCCAGTTGTACGATCTGGTTCTTCGCGTTCAGAAGCAGGCCATCCTGCAATTTTATCCGGGAAACACACCGGAAAAATACAATGCCTTTGTCAATCAACTGATGGAAACGGAAATGATCAAAATCGGGCTGCTCAACAGATCGGAGGTCAGGAATCAGGATCCCGCAAAGCCGCTTTACAAAAAATATTTTATGCACGGTACGGCACATCATCTCGGTTTGGATGTTCACGATGTCCATGACCGTCACAAGCCTTTCGAAGCGGGGATGGTCTTTACGTGCGAACCCGGCATTTACATCAGAGAGGAAAACATCGGCATCCGCATCGAAAACAATATCCTGATCACCGATCGCGGCCC
>JAOZMX010000188.1 GCA_029934065.1 Bacteroidales bacterium | reverse complement strand
ATCTTTTTGGTGCAGAACCACCCTGCCGGTGGCATTGATCATCAGGATACTTTGAATTTCCTCTGCTGCATTGATCTGTACCACATCATGTGCGGGATTGGGATAAACGCTCAATTTGTTGAAAGCCTCTTCCGAAATGCCGGAAATAACTTCCACAGCCGTATCCGACGGATTGGATTCGCCTTCTTCATATTGCGCAGTAACATAGTAATAGTGTGCACCTGGCACCCATCCGGCTCCGGCATGAACAAAGGTCGTGTCGATGGTGTTGCCGATCATTTCGAATGCATTGGATTCGAGGGCGTGATAAACATTGTACCCGGTCAGTACCCGGCTTCCTTTGTTATTATCGTGCTGGTCAATGGTAAACCTGCCTTTCACAGGCTTGTACGGCTTCCTGACATTGGAAAGTCCCGCATTGTCGATTTTAACCTTTTTGGCTTTGACCATCTGTTTTGTAATGGGATTCCATATCCAGAGGTCAAGCAGGAAGTCGCCGCCTGCCGGGCTGTTTTGTGTGTAATCGTTCAGGCTCACCTGCAGCGAGTTTCCTTCCTGCCCGTCGTCAATGGAGATCACGGGATAAGCATCTTCGGGATCGTTGCTCATGGGTTCGAGGAAGATGCCGATTTGTGTACTTGTCGGAGAAAGCGAGCCCAGCGGGATTTCCACTTCCCACTGATCGTCACCCGTTGTCTGGAACGGGCCGGCGTAACCGATCTCCACGAGGTTTTCCCAGTCAATGATGTGGAATATATAAGTCCATGTGCCTGAGAGTCCCCAGGATTCGTGGAAGAAATCAGCCATCTCGATGGTTGCACCGGGGTAGGCCGACAGGTCGAAAACCACACCGTAGCCGAAGTCGAACCATTCGTACAGCCCGTTATCGGGTGTTCCGTCGTGCTGGAAAAGTTCCACCAGTTGCCCGGTGATCACTTCTCCTACCGGATCCCAGTTCAGGACAATGTTACCCTCTCCGTCGGCATTGGCAACAAGGTTTTTGGGCGTGATCAGGATGACAAGGGTGACCGCGTTGGAGGGCATGGACTCTCCGCCGGTATAAGCTGCCGTAACGTAATACTCGTGTGTGCCGCCCGTGACATTGAGGTCAGCCCACTCGTTGGTGGTCAGCAAATCCGAAGCTTTTACGCCGTCCCTGTAAACATAATATCCGTCAACAGCACCGGTGATCTCATCCCAGGTGCAGTAAACATCATTTTCGTTTTGCAGTTCCGCCGCAAAATTCTCCGGGGCGGAATAAAGTGTTACGAAATCACAGACCGCTTCCGATTCCCCCTCGGTGTAAACTGCTGCGACACAATAGGTGTGATAGCCGGGTTCAACGGATGTGTCCAGAAAATCCGTTTCGGAAGTGTTGGCAAGGAATTCTCCGTCGCGGGAGATGTTATAGTTCAATGTCACTGAAGGATCGTAACGCTGGATCAACTGGAAATCATCCATGTAATATTTACAGGTGTTATTGGTGTTCCATGCATAAAAGTCGCAGCCTTCCAGCGAATTGGTATTGCCCAGGCCGTTGATGCCCGTGCTCCATTTCCATCCGTGGATCAGGTTGCCGTCAATAAAGAAAAAGGCAGTGTCCTGGTCGAGGTTCACCTCCACATCAACGTACATCCATTCGTCGTAATCATAAAAGAATGATGCCGACCCGGTACCTCCGGCATCAATGATGCCGATGCCGTTTTCGTCGAAAAATGCCTGAATCCCCCAGTGTGATCCGGTGGAAAGGTTGTGCTCCTGCAAAACATTGAAATAACCGTTATATCCGGCGGGGATATACATTCTGAAATTCAGGGAGTATTTTCCGATGGTCAGCAGTTCATCGGTCAGATAAAGCAGGTCGGCTTCTTCGGTGATATCCACGGAGTTGTCGCCGCTGTATGCCATTTCATCCGAAACATAAGGGTCGTTTACGGCGCAGGGTTCCATGGTCCATGTGGTCCAGTCGTCGGGATTCTGGCAGGCCACCTGCCCGCCGGCGGTATAATCGTCAAATTGATCTGCAAAACGGATGATGCCTCCGTCGGGAGCGGTCCATTGAACCAGAACATGATTGCTGTCGGTGGAGGCCACCACGTTTACGGGTGGTGTGAGCGGAACCAGATAAAAGATTTCGTCGCAAAGGGCCTCCGATATCCCTTCGTCGGCATATACGGCATTGATGCAATAGTGGTAATTTTCGGTTTGTGTGACCGTATCGGAAAATTCCACAACTGACGGGTCGTTAATTTCGGTGAGCAGCACATCGTTTTTATAGATCTGATAACCCGTCAGTCCGGCTACTTCTTTTCCCGGAGCTGTTGTCCCTTTGATGACAATATCGTCAAGGGCCACCGGATAGGCGTCGTTGTACTGGGTGACAAAAGCAATCCTGACTGTTTTTCCCGCAAACGGATTTAAATCAACCGATACGGGTTCATCAAAGTGATTTGACATGGTGATCTCATCGGTGTATTCCAGTACCGTATTCCATTCGCCGTCGGCAAATGCACGAACATAAAATTTCGAATAACCGTTGGGATCGGAAGTGTAATGCAGCATAAAGCTGATCTCGTCGTTGCCGTACAACAGTATTTCAGGTGTGATCAGCCAGTTGAAATCCATGGCGGTATCGGGACACAAGGCCGAGAACTCCCCGTCGTACACAAAATCCCAGTCCTCACCGTATTGCAACCATGTGCTTCCCGCCGGATCATTCAGGTTTCCGTTGAGGGTTGTGCTTTGTTTGATCTCCCATCCCTCTGCCGGAGGCCAGATGTTCATTTCAAATCCTTCGGTAGTGGCCATTCCGGGATTTTCCGGAACACTCCATTGAAGATCAACATTGCCTTCGTCAAGAAGTGAGGCTTCAAATGATGGGACGGGACTGTAAACCTGGATGGTTTCGATGATGTTGATGCTGTAGTCTTCCGTTTCACCGTAAGTGACCGCTTCGCAACTTGCAAAAAGGTCGGGGTCGGCGCTGTTGCGCACCCTCATCAATGTGAGCCCGAGGGCTGCATCGTCGGGGATGGTGACCAGAACCGATATCTCCTGTGAGGCATCGTTGCTGCGGATGTGAACGATCCGTTCACCCTCATCGTCAAAATTGTTGTTGCCGTTGAAATCTATCCATGCGGCGATTGATCCTTCTTCACCGCTGGTTTCGGCCTGAACGGTCAACAGGTAGGTGCGTCCCCTTTCCACATTTGCACTCAGGTTGGTGTAATTGGTATATGCCGGGCCGCCCTGCGAGCCGGTATTGAGGTTTTCAATTTCGTTGAACTCAACACTGTTGATGTAATCACCGTTTTCGGTGCCGTAAATCGTCTGCGGCAGGCAGTACTGCCCGTTGAGGTCTATTTTGAAAAATTTAGTGTTGGCGAACTCCGTTTTATGAAACTGATAAGCATTATCGAGGCTTGTCTGGTCATACGGATCGATGGGATAGTTGTATCCGTTGTAGTACCTCACCATGGTATCGGCAACGTGCGTTACTCCCATGCGGCTGAAACCAAGGAAAGGCGTGTTGTTCTCTTTGTATGTTGTTACGATGAGATTGTCTCCGCTGTAACTGTAAACATAATCCAGCGGGATGTAAACACCGTGAATGCCGGGCTGGAAAGTAACCGTTCCGTCAAAAACCTTGGTGTAATCATTTGCTGCTTCCAGTCCGCCCGACATGTCCGTTTCCGTTGTTTCGGAAAACCACATTTCAACGGGAATATCTTCAATGGGATAGTTGTCCTCACAAAAATAGTAATACATAATGCCCGTGATCGTATTGGGCTCGCCGAGGTCTTCGGCAAGGTAAAGGGTCTGGGTATAGTAGGCCGGAGAATAAGTTGTTATCGGATGGAACCAGTTGGACTCGAAGTCGTTGCCGTCGCCAATCTGGATTTGCTCGGTGCCCTCCTGTTGAACATAAACATCAAGAGGTGTGGAGGCATTGTTGGAGAGATCCTGATCTTCGGGAAAATCAATTTCCACATAACAAACGTTAAGTCCCGTATTTTCAAAAGTATAGTCAAGGGTAAAATGAATGACTTCCTTTCCGTCAATATCCTGCCCGGGATACGACATCAGCTCCACACCGCCTTCTTTCATCAGTTTCAGGGTGTATTCGGAGCCGGATTGAAATTCGGAGCCCACATTTTTGATGTCAATCTCAAATGTGGTGGGAGCGTTTACTTCCGGAGTGTTGTTTCCCGACAAAATGTAGGCCTTCAGGTCATTCTGGTTGTAAAACCTGAAAATTCCGTCACCAACCACTTCGTCCACTTTCACTTCGCCGTCGCCTCCGCCGGGGTTGTATCTGCCCACAAACCCGAGGTAGTTGTTCCCTTCAGCAACGGAGACATCTATTTCAAAGGAAGAGTACCAGATAAAGGGAAGGTTGATGCTTTCTATCAATTGCGATTCTCCCGTTTCGGCATTGATCCAGACCAGATCAAGCTCGCCGGGCCACCATGCACTGCTGAAAGCCATGAAGTTCAGCTTGGCAGTGTCCGTAATGTGCAGCAGCGGGGTGTACAAGGTGTCGAACATCCCGTAAGGAGCGTCGCAAAAAGCGTGTGCTTCTCCAACGGCAGGCCAGGCATCTTTGCGAACCCAGAATGTGGAAGATTGCGACCAGCCGTCGGGCGGGAATGATTCGGCTTCAAATCCTTCGTAGAAATAATCAAAGGGATAAACATATTTTGACAGGGTTGCCGAATTGTTGTCGTCGCCACCCTGGTCTTCCGGCACCGAAGCGACAATTACGTAGTCTCCACTTGTGGTTGGATGCCAGGTGGCTTGCACAACAACAGTATCCGATTGTGTGACCAATCCTGTCGGCACGACGGCAATGGTGTCGCCGTTCACCGTAAAGGTTACCTCTTTGTCAAGAATTTCCGTTCCGACGTTTTTCACGTAAGCATAAAGCGGAACGTAATCTTTGGCAAAAACTGCGGGATAGCCCGATTCAACCTTCATCACTTCGAAATCATCTTCCACTTCCTCGTGACAGGTGATGTTGGCCGACCAGCCGGGTTTTTCAAAAGGTGTCCATGACTGGGCCTCGAATTTAACGGTCAGGGCACCCGTGGTGTTTTGATACGATGCCGTAAGGGTACCGGGATTCAGTGTGTCTTCCCAGAATCCCAGCAAGGGAGCATTATCGTCTTCACCGTCATAGATCCAGAAATCCGACCATCCGATATCAAATTCAATGAATTTAAGCCGCATTTTGGTGCCGGGGGTTGAAGGATACAGTGTCAACACGCCCCAGTCGCTCACGATCAGGTCTCCTTCCAGTCCCGCCGCATCGGTAAAGGTACCCGAACAGGCTGTGATGGAGGAAGTCTCCTCCGACGGCATGGTGTAAATCGTGGGATCAAACACAAAAATGTTAAGGACTTTGGTGTCGTTTTCAGGATATTCGTCTCCCGGCAATAGGGTGGAAACCGCTAATTCGTAGTTGCCGGGGATGGAAAGATCAACCTGCTGGCTGAAGGTATATTCGTAGGTTTCGTTGTAGCCGAGGGTCACCGGGCCGATATTTTCCACCACTTCCACTCCGTTCATCACATATTTCACATCAAACCCTGTCTGGGGATTCAGTCCCTCGTTTTTGATGATCGCCGTTACATCAATGGGATCGGTGGGCATGCCGTAATAATAGCTGTCGGGAGAGAGGATCGTTTTCACGGAGAGGTCGTTTTCGTGGGGCTGGCCGTAAAGCGCAAAGGCCAGTTCCCATGTCAGCCAGGGGCCTACCACAACACTTGCCGGGGTCCAGTCGGTACATCCCATGCCCCAGCCGTCAAGGGGATTGATCCAGTGCCATTCGGCGCCGTTGATGGCCGAGCTGTACACGTTCTCCATCCATCCCCATTTTCCGGTCACGTTAAAATCGGAATACATCTGTACCGAGAGCCAGTAAGTACCGGTTTCCAGTGTGACGGCCCCGGGGAGCGTGATGTCGAAATAGGTGCGAATCCATTGATCAATGGTGTCAATCTGTTGCTGAAATCCGGTGTAAGCCCAGAATTCCTGAATGGTGTCACCCGGTTTGCCGTCGTTGTCGGCCATGAAAAAGATGTTCAGCGTGTCGCCGCCTCCGGGGTTGTTTTGAAAATAGGAGCCCACAATACCCACGGACCAGATGTCCCAGGTTTCGCCTTCGGGAACATCAAAATCGTCGGCAGCGGCACTTGTTTCGGTGACATTGGCTGCCGTGGAAAAATGATGCGAAATAATGTATCCCGTTCCCGGGTTGGTCATTTGGTTGAAAAGCAGCGGCCCCGACCTGGGAAATTCAAACTGTGGCGCTTTGGCCGATTTTTCAAATATCTCGTTTCTTTGGCCAAAAACCTGTATAGCGGTAAACAGGATGAATACGGCCGTAAATAATGTTGTTGCGATGAATTTTTCAATCTTCATTTTTGCAATTTTTTTTGTTAGGATTTATTTATCGTTGTTAAGGTTCAAATCAATTCCTGCACAAAAAAATATAAAACAAACCGCTTTTATTTATATCCTCACCTAACAAATTATTAACACGGGCGGTTTTTGAATAATAAATTATTTACAGCTTAACGGTAGTTGCGGAAAATCAAAGAAATATGATTTTCGGAGGGGTTTGATACGGCCACCGGAAAAGGTAAGATGATACGATTTCGGCCAAAGGTCTCAAAGTGTATTTTGAGCCCCGGACAATGGAATTCCGGAAGCAAATCCGGGCTAAAGTTGTCTCAGAAAGGCGATCAGGTTGTCGTTGGAATCCATATTGAGTTTTT
>JAOZMX010000187.1 GCA_029934065.1 Bacteroidales bacterium | reverse complement strand
TCGCCGAAGCTCGCAGAGCGAAGGAGGAGAGGCCGAACGTTGAGCCTTTTATGTCCTGATACGGAAGTGAAAAAAATCCTGCATTTTTATGCAAAAAAGAATGAAATCATTATATTTGTGGAAAAATCATTTAAAAACAATGCCTTATGAAAAAGCTCTATTTTGCAGTTGCAGCGTTATTTTGCCTGAATTTTGCGACAGGCAACGCACAAAACACAAAAGATGAATGGACCATTGTGGAGACTTACGAAATTCCGGGAAAGGCCTCGGGGCTTGCTTCCGACGGACAGTATATTTATTTCGGACAATATTCCTCGTCGGGCAATGAGGTTTACCGTTTTGATCCGCAGACGGGTACCTATGAATTTGTGTGCTACGGGCCGATGGAGGATGCTTACGGCCTGACATGGGACGGGAGCTATTTGTGGAGTACCGATCATCCCGGTGCATACGACCCGGGTATTGCTTACCAGTTTGATCTTTCGGGATCAACCGTTAGCCAGTTTGAGTGCCCTGCAACCTACATGGGCGGTATTGCATACGATGACGGGCTTTTCTGGCTGGCAGCCTATTACGATCCCGACGGAGCGATTTTTCTTACCGACGATCAGGGTACCGTACTTAAACAGTTTGCCACACCCGGTGCTCAGCCCTGGGATATTTGCCTTCAGGAGGGATCGTTATGGATAGCGGATTACAACGATAACATGCTTTACCAGGTAGATACCATCTCGGGATCGCTGATGGAAAGTCATCAATCGGAAGGATCAAAACCTGCCGGCATCGTTTACGACGGAGAATATCTTTGGTATGTTGACGGCCCGCTGAACAACCCGAGTACACTTTACAAAGTCGATCTGGGTGGTGCCGGCACACCGGAGATCACCATTCCGATGACAACATGGGACTATGGCAATGTTACCGTCGGTGATACGGCGGTTTTTAACATGAATGTAATCAATACGGGTACTGCAACACTCGAAGTAACGGATATTGTTTATCCCGGCAGCGCTCCGGTATTTTGCTATTTGACGTTTCCGGTTACAATTGAACCGTCGGAGATTGTTGAGATACCGCTTTATTTTATTCCGCAGGAAGTCGGCCCGCTTGATGTTACGGCTGTTGTACAATCCAACGACCCCATTACTCCGGAGGTCGAGGTCACACTCACCGGCGAAGGTGTCAACTCCGGCCCGGTCATTTATCTGCCCGAAACAAACCACACATACGGTTACGTCAGGGTAGATGCCTACACGCGATGGCTGATGGAAATAGAAAATACGGGAAGCGATGATCTGATCATCAGTGGAATAGAATCGGACGAACCGTGTTTTTCAATTGATGAGGATGTGGAGTTTCCGTTGACGCTATCAACATTGGAAACTACGGAGATAGGCGTGTGGTTCAGTCCGCCGCAGGCAATTACCTATACGGGTACGCTAACCATCGCAAGCAACGATCAGCAAAATCCTGTCATGGAAGTAACCGTTGGCGGTACGGGGCTTGAGACCAATTATCCCATCGGTGCCCAACTTTGGGAATATACCATCAATGCAGGCTGGGACAACAGCCCCAAAGCCATAGAACCCATCGCAGATATCAACGGCGATGGCATTGATGATGTGATCGTTTGTTCCGACGATGATTATGTGCGGTGCTTCAACGGCAACTCCAACGAAACCGCTGATTTGATGTGGGAAGTGGAGATCGTTTCGGGAAAAGTTTATCAACAGTCGGAGCTGTTTATTGCCGACGATGTTGACGGTGACGGTTTTCAGGAGGTGGTTGTGGGAACCACGGGAGCCGATCGTTCAGTGAGGATGATGAGCGGGAAAACCGGTGCGACGATTTGGAATTTTGCCACTTCTTCGCAATGGGGCGACGGTGGATGGGTATATGCTGTGGATGCCTCACAGGATATCAACGACGACGGGGTAAATGACGTGTTGGCCTGTGCCGGCGATGACCAGTACGGAAACGGCCCCAACAGGGCTTTCTGTCTCGACGGATCCAATGGGAATCTGCTGTGGAGCACACCGCGCGAGGGGCCCGGATTTAACATCATCTTCATTAAAGATGTCAATGGTGACGGGTATCACGATGCACTGCTCGGCGCTTCCAACGACCCCGAAACCATTGGGAAGGTGAAGTGCCTTGACGGCAGGTACGGCAATGTGATCTGGGAAAAAACAGTGCCGGGAACGTCGGTATGGGGATTGGTACAACTGGATGATGTGAACGGAGACAATGTGTGGGATGTGGCCGTCGGCGATTTTCAGGGGAATTTCTTCGGGCTTGATGCTGTCAACGGCAACCAGCTCTTTTCCGGGAGCATCGGCAGTTACAAGATGATCACAAAATTGGTCAGGCTCATTGATTTGAACGGTGATGGTTATTCCGATTTTACCATCGGATCGAGCAGCTCCAATTGTGTGGTGGTGAATGGTTATAACGGAATGAACATCTGGCTGACATCGCTGATGGACAAATGCTGGAATGTGGACCAAATTGGCGATATAAGCGGCGACGGGATCAACGATGTGATCGCCGGGACGCTATTTTCCAATAATTATGTTTATTTTCTGAATGGTGTGAACGGAGAAGTGCTGGAATCCGTCTCAATGGGACAACCCGTTGATGCGCTTTCATCCATTGCGGATATTACGTCTGACGCTTCAATGGAGGTTGTTGCCGGCGATCGTTCCGGTAAGGTGGTTTGTTTGTCTGGCGGTATGGATGCAGTGATATCCATTGACGAGCCTTCGAATGACCGGCACTTTTTTACTGTCGGGGTGGCTCCCAATCCCTTTGCCGCCAATGTGACCATCACCATCGCAACGACAAAACCCGTTCGTTGCTCTGCAGGTATCTACAGCATGGGCGGCAGACTGATCCGTTCCTTCGGGGAAATCACCCTTACGGCGGACGCCGTGCAATTGTCCTGGGACGGGAAAGGTCAAGCGGGAAGTGTTGTCCCGGGAGGGCTTTATTTATTGCTTATCTCGGATGGAACACACAGCAAAGCCATCAGGATCATCAAACAATAAAACGGACTTTTCGTTGCCATTTCACCGATTGTTTTACTTTTGCAAATTCCATCCGGTATCGGGCCGGAGTAAGCTGAATTTTATTAAGATTGTCAACGATGAATATTATTGTAACAGGTGCAGGGCGTGGTATCGGAAGGGCGATTGTTGAGAAATTTGCGGAAGAAAACGACCATCATATCATTGCCGTATCGAGGGATGCGAAAATGCTGGAAACCTTGCGTGCCGGTTGTCTTGAAAAAAATCCCGGTGCAAATGTTTTTACCGTCCCCTTCGACCTGACAAGATCCGATTATTCATTCGGCTTGTTGCCGGAAATACTGGAACATGTCTATCATGTGGATATTCTGATCAACAATGCGGGGTATCTTGTCAAAAAACCGTTTTTCGACCTGACGGACGAGGATTTTGACAATACGTTTGATGTGAATGTAAAAACGGTTTTTAAGCTGAGCAGGGCTTTGTTGCCCAATTTCAGGGCGGGTTCGCACATCATTAATACGGGAAGCATGGGCGGAATACAGGGAAGCGCCAAGTTTCCGGGTTTGTCGTTGTACAGTGCGGCCAAAGGTGCCGTGGCGGTACTTACCGAAGCCATGGCCGAAGAGTTGAAAGAACGGAAGATCAGTGTCAACTGCCTTGCTTTCGGTGCTGTTCAAACGGAGATGTTCCAACAGGCCTTTCCCGGCTACGAAGCACCCTTGGCTCCTGAAACTTTGGCGGAATTCATTACGGATTTTGCTTTGAACGGGCACCGGTTTTTCAATGGAAAAGTATTGCCCGTATCTGTATCAACACCATAAAAAGTGATTTTATCAAATGAGCAGCGAAAAACAAATATCACATTACGGCATCGTGAATAAGGTTACAAAAGAGCATATTTCCGTCTCCATTGTTTCCGAATCGGCGTGTGCCTCGTGTCATGCCAAAGGATATTGCAATGTATCGGAGATACAGGAGAAAATTGTTGAAGTGCCGAATACGGGCGACAATGAACATCAGGTGGGCGAATCTGTTATTGTAGTATTGAAGCGTTCGCTCGGCACAAAAGCGATTCTTTACGGATACTTTTTTCCTTTTGTGCTGATGATGATAACCTTGTTGACCACGATGAGTATCACCGACAATGAAGGAATTGCAGGGTTATCCGCTTTGCTGGTACTGGTTCCCTATTATTTCGGCCTCTATCTGCTTCGCGAAAAAATAAAATCGAAATTTGAATTTAAAATTGAAAATTACGCTCCGAATACGAATGTACAACTAAATAAATTATGAGAAAAACGTCTGTCATCATCGCCTTTCTATTGGTTCTTCCGGTTTGGATGACCGCACAAAAGGCTTTTTCACCACAAAAGGTCAGGAAAGCTGCATATTTCGATAAAACCATCCCGCTCAGGGAGATGAAAATTGTTTTACCCGGCGAAAGAGACCGGAAATGGAAAGACGGCATCATTGAGAATGAATCGGTAGAGATGAAATTCGATCACAGTGAGGCGCTTGCCGGTACCTATCAAAACCTTCAACAGGCCAAAGGAACAACACAAAGCAGGGGGCCGATAGTGAATTTTAAAGGCGTCGGCAATGTCAACGGTGTTTTCCCGCCGGATACGGATGGGGATGTGGGTCCCGATCATTATTTTCAGATGATCAATCTTTCGTTTGCCATTTGGGACAAACAGGGGAATCTGCTGTACGGCCCGGTGGACAACAGCACGCTGTGGGCAGGATTTATCGGCCCGTGGACGGGGCACAACGACGGCGACCCCATTGTGCTGTACGACGAACTGGCTGACCGGTGGATGGCATCACAGTTTGCACTGAATACTTCCAGCGGCAAATGGTACCAACTGGTGGCCGTTTCGGCAACGGGCGATCCGCTCGGAGAATACTATCGCTATGCGTTTGAATTTGACGCCATGAACGACTATCCGAAAATTGGTGTCTGGCCGGACGGTTATTATACAACGTTTAACTTTTTCGGGAATGATAAAGGTTTTATCGGGTCGGGTGTTGCGGCTTTCGAGCGGGAAAAGATGCTCATGGGAGACCCTGATGCACAGATGGTGTTTTTTGGGTATTTCCAGGATAAGTTCAGCCTTCAGCCTTCCGATGTGGACGGAGATACGCCACCTCCTGCAGGGACACCGAATTTTGTTGCCACCGTCAATGTGGGAACTTCCCGGCAAATGGAGATCTACGAATGCAAGATCGATTGGGAAAACCCTGAAAACTCAACCTACCAACTGTCCGTATCCCTCGATCCCGGCTATTTTGATCCGGGCGAAAACGGCATCCCGCAACCCGGCACGGGTACAAAACTCAGCAGCCTTTCGGTGATGTTGATGTACCGGCTGGCTTACCGCAATTTCGGAACGCACCAGACCATGGTGGCCAATCATTCGGTATGGGTCAACGGACATTATGGTATCAAATGGTATGAATTCAGAAAAGAAGAGGAAAACGACTGGTATATCTACCAGCAAGGTGTTTATGCTCCCAACGACGGTGTTCATCGCTGGATGGGAAGCATTGCCATCAATGCCTACGGAACCATTGCTTTGGGGTTTTCGGTATCCAACGGAAGTGATCTGTATCCTTCCATCAGATATACGGGACGGCCGGCTTACGCACCTTTGGGAGAGATGACCTACGATGAAATAGAGGCGGTGACAGGTAGCAGTTCGCAATCGGGCATCAACCGTTGGGGGGATTATTCCAACCTCTCGGTGGATCCCGTTGACGATTCAACGTTTTGGTTTACGACCGAATACATGGGCGGCGGCTGGAAAACTCGTGTTGTCTCCTTTAATTTCGACCCGCTTGTTCCTCCTGATGTAAGTGCGGGCAATGATGCTACGGTATGCCAAAACACTTTGTTCACTACCAGCGGCAGCGCCTCATGGGCCAAGAGCTGGTTGTGGAGTACTTCGGGAGACGGCATATTTGCCACACCCACCAATCTGGAGACCTATTACCTCGGCGGTTCGCAGGATATCAACAACGGACAGGTGGTGCTTACACTTACAGCTTATGGGTATGCAACAGGTGTGCAAACTGAAGATGAAATGACGTTGTTCATTACCAAAAATCCTTCGGTATTTGCGGGCAACGATACGGTGATTAATGCCGATATGGCATTTTTTACCAATGCCTCGGCAGAAAACTTTGATGTGGTGGAATGGAGCACAAACGGTGACGGATCTTTTGAAGACCCGATGACTGTGAATACGGTTTATACACCCGGCGCCGGTGACATTGCCGCCCAGGAATTCGAACTTACACTGACAGCCTCACCTGTTGATCCTTGTGTAACGGGTGACGACGACAATGTTGCGGTACAACTGATACCTTATCTCGGCATTTCGGACAACGGCAAAGCCGATATGGCATTTTCGGTGGAACCGAACCCTTCGCACGGAATATTTACCGTTACCGTTCCCTGGACGGGAAAAGGTGAAACGGTGATCCGGTTAATGGATGAAAAAGGATCAATGGTTTTTACCGAAAGGTTTTCCGGCGATCAGGATTATACCCGGTCATTCAGTTTTGAATACCTGCCCAAAGGCATTTATTTTGTGAAAGTAACCTCGAAAGCGGGTTCGAAAACACAGAAGGTGATCCTGCAATAACGCGCAAACAACACCAGCCCTTTGCTATGCCTGCATAAGGTATATTGCTGGTGAATGGAATATTATTTGCCGATGCAAAAATTACTGAAGATATTTCCCAGTATTTCGTCGGTTGTCACCTGGC
>JAOZMX010000186.1 GCA_029934065.1 Bacteroidales bacterium | reverse complement strand
ATTTACGATTGACGATTGCAGATTAACGATTTCCCCTGTCCGCCGAAGCTTTAGCGAAGGCGGATCGTTCGCCGAAGCTTTAGCGAAGGCGGGTAGATTTGGCCGGTCCACAGGCCTTTGCCGGCGCATTGGCGGGGAGGCCTCCCCTTCAGGAAGTCAAGGGGTAGCGGTGGGTTTATTCCGGCCCAAAAAAAAACATATTGATTGTAAACCATGTTTTTTTTACGCTTTGTCCAGAAGTTTTTCCAGGTAATGGTACTCTATCCCGAAGGCTTTCTTGATTTGATGGATTTGCCGGTCGATCGTTTTTTCGTCCTGCTTTTTTTTGCTTTTTGAAGCGATCAGCATCACATTTTTCGGTGTGTGTTCGCTCGGCACAAATTCCACCACTTTAACACGGTATCCGTATTTTTCCAGTATCAATGCCCGCAATCCGTCGGTAAGCATTTCGGCTTGTCTTTCAAGAAAAATGCCATGTTTCAGGATGGGTTTCAGTTCATTTTCGGGATGCATCTGTTTTCTGATCTGTTTTTGGCAGCATGGTGCCACCACGATGTATTGCGCACCGGCTTTGATCCCTTTGAAGATGGCATCGTCGGTGGCCGTGTCGCAGGCATGCAGCGCAATGAGCATGTCCACGGCAGGCAGATCAAATTCCGAAATATTGCTCTCTGCAAAAGTCAGTCCGTCGAAACTTGCATCACGGGCAATGTCGTTGCACAGGGCCACAAGATCACCGCGCATCTCCACACCGGTCATCGTGATGTTCACCTTCAGGTTGTTGTGCAAATGATCGTAAAGGGCAAAGGTCAGGTATCCTTTTCCCGACCCCATGTCAACCACCGTAAAATCACTCCCGCGCACCTTCTCCGGCAATGCCCCGTCAAGAATCTCAACATACCTGTTGATCTGCCTGAACTTATTATTCATGCCCGCGGCAACCTCTCCTTTGCTGTTGAGCACTCCGAGTTTTTGCAAATAAACATTATCCTGCACGGAGATGAGTTTTGCCTTGATCCGGTTGTGCAAAACAGGCTGCAACAACGACAACGAGGGCTTTTGCGTCAGCAGTGTGCTTTTTCTTTTTTTGTTGAACATCAACCTGATGTCATAATTCCGGGTGAACAGGCTGATGTGCAGAAATTCCGTTCCGGAAAGCTCCTTCAGCAGCTCTGCCGTCTCCTCAACGGTCAGGTTTTTGGTAATATCTTTGGTTGGATAGCGGTACAACACCGACATTTTTTTTTCATCCCTGATCACCACCGGTCGGATGAAGATATTTTTCAGTTCGCGGGCTTTTGATGAGGGTTTGCCGAGCGTGATCTTTATCAGGCTACCGTCGCCAAAACTTTGCTTTGCTTTTTCACAAAAGCGGGCCACATGGTCTTTTTCTTCCATCGGGTTGTGTTACCCGCCTGCGCCAAGATATTTATGCACCGTGGAATCCCGGGCAATGCAAAAGCTTATCTTCTTCCGCAGCAGGTTATTTCTGTGTTTTTAAATTTGTTGATTTGAATATCAAAACCCTCATATTATTTTTTGGGGGACTTCCCGGAAGATTCATCGCTTCCCGTTGCCGCTTCCTGTCCGGTTTTGCCTTCCTTTTGAAAGATTTCGATGAGCTCTTCGGGCGATTTCCCCAGAAACTTCAGCGAAACTTCGGCATCGTCGGCAAATTCATTGTCGGGATATTTTTCAATGAACAGCTCGTAAATCTCTTTGGCTTTATCAAGCCGTCCCAGATTGTTTTCATACACATATCCTTTCAGAAACAAAGCTTCCGGGGTTTTACGGTAACCGGGATAATCATTGATGATCCGGTCGTAATACCGGACGGCTTCCCTGGAACGCTTGGTGTTCATGGCAATGTCGGCAGCTTTGAAAAGGTATTCGGGTGCCAGCGAGTCCTGCGGAAAATCGTCGGCAAACCCGACATAGACGCCAAGAAGCTCATCCACACGGTTGCGGTCGATCATTCCGTTTTCCGAAAAAACCTCTTTCTCCGTGGTTTTGATGTTATCCATGGCTTTTTCCCTTGGCGACTGACAAGCTGCAAACAGCAGCATCGCAAACAAACCGGCGATTAAAAAATAGTTCTTCATTGTTGTTCTCATTTTGTTTTTCATTGATGTGACTTTAAAATTTTTTCTTTTTCTGTGCCGGAAAGATCATCCGGTATTTCACTTTGACATTTCCCCTTGAGATATCCTGCAGTTTTCTTTTGAGCAGTGTTTTGCGCAACGAGCTGATCTTTTCCACAAACAGAATACCTTCCAGATGATCATATTCGTGCTGGATGATGCGGGCAAACATCCCGTCGTAGGCCTCTTTGTGAAAAACCCATTGTTCGTCGTAGTATTCGATCTGTATCTTCGGTTTGCGGGCTACCTGTTCGCGAATGTTGGGAATGCTCAAACAGCCCTCTTCCATCAACACTTCCTCGCCCTCTTCTTCGGTGATGTAAGGATTGATGAAGACTTTTTTGAAATTTTCCGCCCCCTCAATCTCATCGGCATAGGGTGTTGCGTCAACCACAAAAAGGCGGATGGATTTGTTGATTTGCGGTGCAGCCAGCCCCACACCCTCATCGGCATGCATGGTTTCATACATGTTTTCGATCAGTTCGTCAAGGCCCGGGTAATCTTTATCAATCTCTTCGGCAACCTTTTTCAGTACCGGATGCCCGTATGCCGTTATCGGTAATATCATCTTCTGTAAACTTTTAACTTCCTAATGATTTGTATTGCAAATAGGACTGCAGGATCAATACGGCACTGATCTTATCCGCCAGCCCTTTGTTTTGTCTGTCCTTCTTTTTCAGTCCTGCCGTCAGCATCGTATCGTGTGCCATCTTCGATGTAAATCGTTCGTCGAATCTATCAACGGGAATTTCCGGAAAATGTTTTTTCAGTTTTTTAATAAAAGGTTCTGTAAACCGCTGGGCATCCGACGGCCTGTTGTTCAGGTCAACCGGTTTGCCCACCACAAAACGTTCCACATCTTCACGGCTCACATAATCCGACAGGTACTGCATGATGTCTTTGATATGTACCGTGTCCAGACCGGTGGCAATGATCTGCAGCTCATCGGTAACCGCAAGCCCGACACGTTTTTGGCCGTAATCTATGGCAATGATTCTTCCCAAATTATTTGATTTTCCCTTATTCGTTAATTCAATGTTGATTTCGGGTTGCAAAATTATAAAGAAAAGAACAAAATGGTATTTTTTAAGTATTTTTGGGCATTTTAAATGAATGGTTAATGAGCACATTGCAAAAGATTATCGAACGGGCATGGGAAAACCGTGACTTACTGCAGGAAAAGCCGACTGCCGAAGCTGTCAACGAAGTGATTCGTCTGCTCGACACCGGAAAATTACGTGTGGCCGAACCTGATGAAGGTCGTGCTTCGGGAAAGTCCGGCGGCTGGAAAGTCAATGAATGGGTCAAAAAAGCCGTGATCCTATACTTTCCCTTGCAGAAAATGGAAACCACCGAAGCGGGTATTTTCGAATTTCACGATAAAATCCCGTTGAAAAACAACTATGCCAAACTGGGTGTGAGGGTGGTGCCGCATGCCGTTGCCCGGTACGGTGCATTCCTCGCCAAAGGGGTTGTGATGATGCCCTCTTACGTGAACATCGGTGCTTATGTTGACAGCGGAACGATGGTGGATACATGGGCCACGGTAGGTTCATGTGCCCAGATCGGAAAAAATGTCCATTTAAGCGGCGGCGTGGGCATCGGCGGTGTGCTGGAACCTGTGCAGGCAGCCCCGGTCGTTGTCGAAGACCATTGTTTTATCGGGTCGCGTTCGATCGTGGTCGAGGGTGTGCGCATAGAAAAAGGTGCGGTGCTCGGTGCCAATGTGGTGATCACCAAATCCACAAAGATCATTGACGTTACACGCAACGAACCCATCGTGATGCAGGGCGTTGTTCCCGAAAGATCGGTGGTCATCCCCGGCGCTTACACCAAAAAATTTCCCGCCGGCGAATATCAGGTTCCCTGTGCATTGATCATCGGAAAGCGAACATCCTCAACGGATATGAAAACTTCGCTCAACAATGCGTTACGCGATTACGAAGTAGCAGTTTGACCCCCATCGCATGAAAAAATCAAAACACCCGGTACAACCCCGGAAAATCCTTGTCATTCAAACCGCCTCCATTGGTGATGTGGTGCTGGCAACCCCGGTTGTGGAAAAGCTGAAAGCCTTCTTTCCCGCTGCCCGGATCGACTTTTTGGTAAAAAACGGCATGGAACAGATTCTGACATCAAATCCAAAAATAAGCAGGGTACTGGTTTGGGATAAATCCGAAAAAAAATACCAACATCTCCGGGAAGTGATCCAAACTGTGAGAGAACGGAAATATGACCTGATTGTCAACCTGCATCGCTTTGCATCGAGTGGTCTGATAACGGTATTATCGGGAGCATCCGTAACGCTCGGCTTCAAAAAAAATCCTTTTTCGCTTTTTTTTACCCGTTCCGTCAAACACAGCATTTCGGCAGACCCGAAAAAAAGCCGGCATGAAGTCGTCAGAAACCTCTCGGTGATTGATTTTGTCACCGACGACAAAAGGGATTTCCCCGTAAAATTATATCCCACCCGGGCCGATTTTGCCAAAGTGTCGCAGTTCAAAACAAAACGGTTCATTTGTGTGGCTCCCACCTCGCTTTGGTTCACCAAGCAATATCCCGTGGAAAAATGGATCGGATTTCTCCGGGAAGTTGACCCGGAAATTGTAGTCTATTTTCTCGGTGCAAAGAGCGATCGCGATACCTGCGATACAATCATCAAAGCGTCGGGACATCAAAATTCGCTGAATCTGTCGGGAAAATTATCGTTTACCGAATCGGCGGCTTTGATGAAGGATGCCGCGATGAATTTTGTCAACGATTCGGCCCCGCTGCATTTTGCTTCGGCGGTGAATGCCCCGGTAACGGCCATATTTTGCTCAACCGTCCCTGCTTTCGGATTCGGCCCGTTGTCCGACGATTCGATGGTGATAGAGACCGACGAGGCCCTACCTTGCAGACCCTGTGGACTTCACGGCTTCAAATCCTGCCCCGAAAAGCATTTCAAATGTGCCCTCTCCATAAAAAAGGAAAAATTACTTGCCCGTATTCCTTAAATTAGCTTTAATTTTGTTGCCGTAAACAAAGGGAATCGTTAAAATTTTTATTTTGATCAATGAATCCGGAATGTAAATGGAATTGATACAGCATGAAATAGAAAAATCCATTGAGGTGTTGAAAAAAGGAGGTTTGATCCTCTATCCTACCGACACCATCTGGGGGATCGGGTGTGATGCCGCCAATCAGCGGGCTGTGGATAAAATTTACAAACTCAAACAGCGGATTGAAGGCAAAAGCCTGTTGATACTGGTTGACAGCCTCGAAATGGTCAGGAATTATGTGAACGACGTTGATGAACGCATCCTCGACCTCGTCTCGGGATACAACAGACCCTTAACGGTCATCTATCCCAATGCAAGAAACGTGGCCAGAGGAGTTGCCGCAAAAGATAAATCCATCGGAATACGCGTGGTGAAAGATGATTTTTGCAAAGCACTTATCGGTAAATTCAAAAAAGCCATCGTTTCCACTTCTGCCAACTTTTCGGGCGAGCCGGCGCCGGTTTTTTTCAACCAGATATCGGAAGGAATAAAAAACGGTGTGGATTATATTGTCAACCTTTATCACGACAGGGTGAACGAAATGAAACCTTCGAGGATCATCAGGGTGAAAGACCATGGCGACTTCGAGGTTGTCCGCTCCTGATGATTCATTGCCCTTTCCCTTTGGTTAATAATTGATTTTAAGTTTTACAGGAAAAGAAATTTTGCGCATGAAATGTTGTGGAAACCTTGTGTTGATAGGAGGTGCCGAAGAGCGAAACGGTAAAATGCCGGTTTTAAGGCGTGTTATGGAACTCAATCGTGCCCGGACGGTGGTGGTCATCCCTACCGCATCGTCGTATCCGGTTGGTCTCGGAGATGATTATTATTACGCTTTCCGCGATATGGGGGCCGATAATGTTTATGTTTTCGACATTCGTTCTGTAGCCGAAGCAGGCAAAAAAGAGTACCTTGAGAAGATCACGCATGCCGATGTGATCTTTTTCACCGGCGGCGATCAGGTAAAACTTGTCGAGATCATCAAACCCACAAGGTTGTTTGCAAAGATTAAAAAACAATGGATGGCGGGTGCCACCATTGCCGGAACCAGTGCCGGGGCGGCAGCAGCTTCCAATCCCCTGATCTACGACGGCGATGAGGACGGCTTTACCAAAGGTGTTGTTAAGTTTGGTGAAGGATTCGGCTTCGTTAAAAACATTACCATCGACACCCATTTTACCGAAAGGAACCGCATTTACCGGCTTTCGCAATTCCTGTTGTCCGGCAAGAGTCATCGCGGAATAGGCATCGGCGAAAATACCGCCGTCATCATTGCTCCCGATCACACCATGGAGGTTATCGGCAGCGGAATGGTCACCGTTATCAATACCAAACGTGCCACCTTTTCCAATTACGAATATGTTGACAATTACCGCCCGCTTACTGCCAACGGCATCAACACGGGCTTTCTGCACAGCGGAACATTTTTTAACCTGCAATACTGGAAAGTAACGGATCATGTCGCTAATGCCAGGCACGATTATGCAGAGATGAGTTATTCCAACAGGTAGTCCCTTCGTATATCGGCATTTCATCAAAACAAATTCTCATCATTGATACGGCAAACGCTTGCCGCACATGATGCTTTGGTATGCGGAAAGCCTACCAATTCTTTTTCATCGGATTACACGGATTT
>JAOZMX010000040.1:21310-22610 GCA_029934065.1 Bacteroidales bacterium | reverse complement strand
GCGACGAAATTGACATCACCGATTTTGTTTCCCAATTGCAGGGGAAAGTGGATTTCATGATCAATTTTGCCCAGTCGGTAACCTCCATCACTTTTCATTATGAAGCCGGAACGCCCGAATACAAATACAGTTGGGTGGACAATCTGTGGCAACAGGCGTTTCCTTTCGGCGATTATGCCAACTTACAGCCTGTTGAACCCGAAATTCTGAATTTCGGTTCCGAAGCCGAAAAGGCCGTGGTGAGATTGATGTGCAGCGGGCATGCCTGGGGTGATCTCAACACCGGAAATGCCGCCGAATTTTACGAAGCCACCCACAACATCAAAATCAACGGTAACATCGAATTTGAGCAACATCTGTGGCAGGATTGCAACCCCAATCCGGCAGGATGCCAGCCCCAGAACGGAACCTGGTACTACGACCGCCACGGCTGGTGTCCGGGAAGCATACCGATGCTTTTCCGTTACGACATTTCATCATGGATCAACACGCCCGATGTGGAGTTGAAATACGAGTTTTATCCGGGTTACATTGATTTTTGCCATCCCAATTATCCCGATTGTGTTACAGGAGTGACGTGTGACGATTGTAACAATACTTACAATCCTTACATTCTTGTTGCCGGTATTTTGGTTACTTTTGGCGATGAACAAATCGTCACCGCCATTAAAGATGAAGTTTCTTTTGATGATCTGAAATTCACCATTCGGCCCAATCCGTCCGATGGCAGGATAACCATTAAAACATCGGAAAAAAGAGACTTCAGCATGGCCAAAGTGCAGGTCTTTGATCTGACCGGTGTTTTGATGGAAGAATTTAACTGGAACGGGGAAGAAACAACCTTTGACCTGACAAGCCTTTCAGAAGGGATGTATATGGTGGTGATCAGTACAAGCGAAGGAATAAAAACGGAAAAGATAGTTATTCAATAATTTAATTTTAATGTCATGAAAAAATATGTCTTAATATCAACATTGATCTTCATGTTTTTTGCGCTCAATGCACAAATTGAACATGAGTACGATTTCAACAGTCTGAACACGGGAGACCTAGACGGTCAGGACAACTGGATGACCATTTTGCATAACACAGGTCCTTCCGATTTCAAGGTTGATTATGCTGTGGGCAGTGTTGTTTCGCCCGACGGGACATTGTTTGTTTATTACAATGCCAGTGGCGCGGGATTCGGGCGTACCGCCACACGAAAAGCAACTCCCAACTTCGATTTCGACTTTACACAGGCCGATATGATCGAAATGGAAATAGACATGCACCGCAACTGGTGGGGGATGTTTTTCGG
>JAOZMX010000040.1:6067-21210 GCA_029934065.1 Bacteroidales bacterium | reverse complement strand
ATATGATCGAAATGGAAATAGACATGCACCGCAACTGGTGGGGGATGTTTTTCGGCGTGGGTTTCGATGCCGACGGCGACGGGTATATTGCACCGGGACTTTCTACGGAACCGGATGACGGAGGGATATACCTTAACATCGCCGGTCAAAACCTGGCCAACAATAAAATCGTTTTGCCCAATGAAGAAGAAATATCCTTTTCGGCTGACAACAGCGGCTGGTGCAGGTACAAAATAGTACTCGATTTTACGGCCAACGACGGTGCAGGTGCCGTAGCACTGTTTTACGACCCGGGAATCACAGGCGAATGGATATCCATACCGGAAATTCAAGGTGTAAATATGGGGCTGACTCCGGGGTCGGGGGACAAAATGGACCGAACGGTCTGGGACGGAATATTTTTCCATGCCTCCGGTGGTACTGCCGGTTTTGACAACATTCTGATCCGTGAACCCGAAAATAACGGGCAATCCCAGTTCATTGAATTTACGGCAATCTCCAATAAATTGACCACTGATCCGCCGTTTGAACTCGAAGCCACGGCAACCTCGGGGCTTCCGGTGGAGTTTGAAGTGGTGGAAGGCCCGGCCACACTTGACGGCAACACCGTTACGCTGACCGGCGAAGCCGGATTTGTGACCATCACCGCCAATCAGCCCGGCGACGATGTGTGGGCTCCCGCACCCGAAGTAAGTCAGACTTTCGAGGTGGTTGATCCCACTGCTTATGCTCCGGAACTTACCGTTCGCAGACCCGCGGACGAAACCAAGGTTTATATGAGCGAATTAAACCCGGTCATTATCGTGGCATCGGCCTATATTGAGCACCCCGAAGTGTTGGGCATTACCGGCGTCTCGGCCGACATTGACGGTGAAATCGTTACCCTGACCGAAAAAAACTGGAACACGGGATATTTCAATACGCAGTGGATACCCCCCGCATTCGGCACATACACCATGACGGTGACGGCAACAAGTACCGGCGACATGGCCACCACCGAAACCGTTACTTTTGAGGTTACGGACAATGTCACCGATCTGTCCGTTCAAACCTTCGACATGGTACACATCAGCACCTCTACCTCTACCACGGTAACCGATGATTTTGTTTTCCCGACTTATGTGGGTTCTTTTGATCAACTCATGCTTTACCTCGATGTTACCTGTCCGGCGGGTGGTTGTGACCCGTGGGACCGTGTCGGAAATATGGAAGCCCGCGGCCCCAACGGCGAATGGGTGGAGTTGCTCAGGTATATCACACCTTATGGCGTTCCTTGCGATCACACCATTGATGTCACCGATTACGCTTCCATTCTGCAAGGTTTGGTGGAGTTGAGATTCAGTATCGGAACCGATGCTCAGGGATTTGTTGTGGATGTGATGATTGACCTTCATGCCGGAATGCCGGAGTACAAATACAATTGGGTGGATGTGATCTGGCGGGGAACATTCCCCTTCGGCGACTATGCCAACATGCAGCCGATGGATACCATCATCTGGAATTACGACAACTGTACCGAAGCATCCAAACTGAAGATCATCAACACGGGACACGGCTGGGGTGACCTGAATACGGGCAATGCCGCCGAGTTTTACGAAGCCACTCATCACATCAAGGTAAATGATGATTCGTTTGAACAACATTTATGGGTGGACTGCAATCCCAATCCCGACGGTTGTCAGCCGCAAAACGGCACCTGGTATTTCGACCGGGCGGGATGGTGCCCGGGCTCCATCAGCTATGTGTATGATTACGATCTCACTCCTTACGTCAATACACCGGATGTGGAGATCGTTTACGAGTTTTATCCGGATTACATGGACCTCTGTCATCCCAACAACCCCAATTGCGTTACAGGGGTTACCTGTGCCGATTGTCAGGCCGGGTTCAATCCGCATTTCATCATCTCCGGTAATCTGATATCGTACAGTGATGAATTAAGCATTCCGGTGGGGGAAACTGAACAACAACCTTATTACGGCTTGCAACTGTTGCCCAATCCGGCCATCGACCGGGTAGAGTTATCATCAAACCGCGAAAATGCCGCTATCAGTGCCACCGTTCAGGTTTTCGATATTTCGGGTCATTTGTTGAAACAAATGTCATGGGACGGCAATCCCGTGATGATGGATGTTTCGGAACTTAAAAACGGAATGTATATTTTTGTGATTCGATCCGAAAGAGGTACGGAAACGAAAAAATTGCTGATCAGGAAATGATGAAACAATCGTTTTCCAAGGTAGAAAATGCAGTTTACGGTTGGCAGGGTAACCCGGAGATATCTACCAAAATCCCGTATCTGACGGTGAATAATTTTCCGCAACTGGGATTGCTGACATCGCTGCGGTTTTTGGAATGGGTTGCCGAAAACCCCGAAGGTGTCGTCAGTTTACCGACAGGTAAAACGCCCGAGCATTTCATCAAATGGACCCAACACATTCTCGAGCACTGGAATTCGCCATCCGTTTCCGATATCAGGCGTAAATTCGGACTTGATCTTCCTGAAAAACCCGTATTGAAAGGGCTTCAATTTGTTCAGATTGATGAGTTTTATCCCATCAGCTCGCGGCAACACAACAGTTTCAATTTTTATGTCCGCAAATTTTATATCGAAGGTTTCGGCCTCGACATCAACAGGGCGTTGCTTATCAGCTCCGAAGAGATCCCCCTGTATGAGGGAAAGCATTTTTCGGAAGTTTTTCCGGAACTGAAAATAGACCTCTCGTTGCGATACAAAGATTGCCGTTCGCAAAAGGAATACATCCAGCAACAATCGATCTATCAAATTGATCAATGGTGCAGCGAATATGAAAATAAGATCAGGGAAAAGGGCGGCATCGGATTTTTCCTCGGTGGCATCGGCCCCGACGGGCATATCGCCTTTAATGTACGAGGTTCCGACCATAACTCCACCACACGATTGACAGCCACCAATTTCGAAACACAGGCAGTGGCTGCCGGCGATCTCGGTGGCATTGAGATTTCCAGAAACCGCCTGGTGATCACCATCGGCCTGAAAACCATCGTGAGCAACCCCGATGCTGTGGCCATCATCATTGCTGCCGGCGAAGCCAAAGCCGGGGTCGTCAAAGATGCACTGGAAAATCCGGCGTCGAACTTGTATCCCGCTACAGTGTTGCAGCAATTGAGAAACGGCAGGTTTTACATTACCAAAGGGGCCGGAGTGATGCTCAAAGACAGCCTCGACAATTATTACCTGAAAGGAAAATGGACGACGGAAAAAACCCAGCGGGTGGTGATTGACCTTTGCCGCAAACTGGATAAATTCGGCAAGAATATCACTCCCGACGACCTGAAAAATGACGAATATGCCCGGTTTATCCCCGGCATCAGCGAGGAAACCGTCCCCGCAGTCATCAATCAGATCAAGGCAAAAATTGACCTCGGGCTGGAGAAAAAGAAAAATCAGCGGTATTTTCATACCGGCCCGCATCACGACGACATCATGCTGGGACTGCTTCCCGAAATCAGTCAGGAACTGCGCCAGATCAGCAACCGTTTCGATTTTGCGGTATTAACATCCGGTTTTACTGCCGTTACCAACCGGTTTGTCATTAAATTGCTGGATGATGTGATCAGGTTTCTTGATCAGGATAAAATCGAAATGGTTTATTATCCCGACTTTTTCCAAAAAGGATACAAACACAAGTGGGACAAGGATGTATATCATTACCTCAACAAAGTGGCTTCGGGAGAACCCCACGAACGCGAAAGGGCCGTGTCGCACCGGATCGTAAGGGTATTGACCGAGATTTACAGAATCGGTTCCGTGGCCGAACTGAAGGCCAAAATCAATGAGATAAATCATCTTTTGCATCATTCGTACGACGGCGAAAAAAATCCTCCTGACATCCAACGCTTCAAAGGAATGATACGCGAATTTGAAGAGGAGCTGGTATGGGCACATTACGGGGTAAGGGTGAAAAATATCCACCATTTAAGGCTGGGTTTTTACACGGGTGATATTTTTACCGAACAACCCGAAAAAGAGCGGGATGTGGTGCCTGTACTGGAGATGTTGCGGCGTGTAAAGCCCACGGTCATCAGTCTGGCACTTGACCCGGAAGGCAGCGGGCCCGACACCCATTACAAAGTGTTGCAGGCACTGGCCGAAGCCATTCGTCTGTGGCGGGAGGAAGAGAATTTATCGCACCTGAAGATCATCGGTTACCGAAATGTCTGGTACCGGTTTCATCCCGCCGAAGCCGATGTCATCGTACCGGTGTCGCTCAATGCTTTGGCCAGTTTCGAGGAGTCGTTCAGCCATTGTTACCTCTCGCAGGTCAATGCTTCGTTTCCCAGTTATTTACTGGACGGGAAATTCAGCGAACTGGCCCGTAAAATTTGGACCGAACAGTATCAAACCATACGTCTGCTGATTGGGAAATCTTACTTTTATGAAAATGAAAGGCCGAAACTGCGTGCCACACACGGGCTGATCTTTTACAAGGAGATGGATGTTGATACATTCCTGATGCAGGCAGGCGAACTGAAAGACTCAATGGAAGGGCCCGTACATTAAGTATCAAAACCAGAATTTTATCAACCGATAAATACATATCAGATAATAGCAAAATTATTAACACATGAAAAAACTACTTTTTGTAATAACCCTGTTGCTGGCGATCAATTTTGCCGGTTATGCTCAACTTCCCAAAGAGACTCCCGAACAAAAGGCCGAACGGCTGAAATGGTGGACGGATGCGCGCTTCGGCATGTTTATCCACTGGGGGCTGTATGCTTCGCCGGCACGTCACGAATGGGTGAAAAAATACGAACGGATGACCAACGAAGAATACGAGAAATATTTTGAGATTTTCGATCCCGATCTGTTCGATCCGCATCAATGGGCGAAGGAGGCCAAAAACGCCGGGATGAAATATGCCGTTATCACCGCCAAACACCACGAGGGTTTTTGCCTGTTCGATTCAAAATATACGGATTACAAAGCCACCAACACCCCTGCGGGACGCGACCTGCTGAAAGAGTGGGTGGAGGCCTTCAGAGCCGAAGGGCTGAAAGTGGGGTTTTATTACTCGCTGCTCGACTGGCATCATCCCGATTACACCATTGACCGCAATCATCCGCAAAGTGTCCAAACCGACGAGGAGTACGAAAAGCTGAACGAAGGACGGGATATGGATGTGTACCGGCAGTACATCAAAGATCAGGTACGGGAGTTGCTGACCAATTACGGGAAGATCGACATCATCTGGCTGGATTATTCATTTCCTTCGGGAAAACACGGCAAGGGCCGCGACGACTGGGATTCGGAAAATTTGCTGAAGATGGTTCGCGAGTTGCAGCCCGGTATCATCGTCAACGATCGTCTTGATCTGCTGGACGAGGAAGGCGGATGGGACTTTATGACGCCGGAACAATACAAAGTGTCGAAGTGGCCCGAAAGAGACGGCAAAAGAGTACCGTGGGAAACCTGCCAGACCTTTTCGGGTTCGTGGGGATACTATCGCGACGAGATGACATGGAAAAGCACGCGACAGTTGCTGGAACTGCTCATCGAATCGGTAAGCAAAGGCGGCAACCTGCTGCTGAACGTCGGCCCGACGGCACGCGGAACTTTCGACTACCGTGCCACCGAAAGGCTCGAAGCCATCGGAGAGTGGATGAAATACAACTCGCCTTCAATTTATAATTGCACGGAGGCGCCCGACGATTTTCAAAAACCCGACAATTGCCTGTTGACCTACAATCCCGAAACCAACCGCCTTTACGTACATCTGCTTGTTTATCCCCTGAAATGGTTCACTTTGAAAGGATATGAAGGGAGGGTTAAATACGCCCGGTTTTTGCACGACGGCTCGGAGATCAAATTCGGAAAACCGCGTCACAATGTTACTTATCAGGAAAGCAAAGGCAAGGACGATGTGATTTTGATTTTGCCGGTGGTAAAGCCCAACGTGGAAATACCGGTAATCGAACTTTATCTGAACTAAAACCGAAAGAAAGATGAAAACATGTTTTAGAAAATTTTTAACCAATAGGTTATTCTTTTTATTTGCCTGCACGGTTCTTTTATTTGTTTTGTTGTCGAATGATTTGCCTGCACAGTATTACGTTTCTCCGTCCGGCTCGGACAGTAATCCCGGGACGCTTGAACTGCCGTTCAAAACCATACAAAAAGCGGCTGATCTGATGGTTGCCGGCGACACCTGTTTTGTGATGGAGGGTAAATACCGCGAAACGGTAACGCCTGCCAACAACGGCACACAGGACAATCCCATTGTTTTCACCAATTATGATAACCAACGTGTGGTGATTCTCGGGACGGATTCCATTTCGGGATGGACTCCCTATCAGGGCGGGATTTACAAAGCATGGGTTCCCGATACGGTGATGCAGGTTTTTGCAAACAAGATCAGGGCTTTCCCGGCACGTTATCCCGACAACCTCGGCGGCGACATGTACAACACCTCCACATGGAACCCCGTCAACGCCACCGCCGACGGAGACGCTACCTTTGAAGGGATGGACAAACCCGAAAATTATTGGGTCGGCGGTTATTGTAAAATCATTGCAAGCAAGGATTGGGTTTCGTTGATCGGGAAGATATCCTCATCACAGGGAAATACGGTGCATTGCGACGAGCGTTCTTTTCCCTGGAATGATTACAGCCCCGGCGTTTATCTCGGCAACGGTGAAGGATACATTATCAAGCATCTGCACGCGCTTGACAAAGCCAACGAATGGCATTGGCAAAACGATACGCTTTATTATTTCCCCGAAATCAACTCCAACATCGACACCATGAAAATTGAAGCCAGAACAAGGTTTTACGGTTTCGATTGCGGGGAGAAAAAATATATCGGCATCGAAAACATCCACTTTGTCTTTGCATCGGTCAATTTCGGCAGTGCTGTCGGGTGTGTGCTCAACGGCGGCAGTGTCTGGTACCCCTCTCCGTTTTTTTATTATGAAAATGCATGGGTAAGAGACGCAGGAGGAGGAACGGGTTATTCGATTGATCACTGGGCGGGAAAAGGCATTCACGTTTCGGGGCACGACAACACGGTGAAAAACTGCTATGTGGCTTACAGTTGGGGCGACGGCATCAGTGTGGGGGGATTCAACAACACCGTGGAAAATTGTCTCGTTGAGGAATGCGACTGGTCTGCAACCGATGCGGGTGCTTTATCGGCAACGGGATACGGCCACCTCATCACCGGAAACACTTTGCGAACCGCATCACGCAGCATCTTGATTCACCGGTACTGCGACTCCACATCCATAACTTACAATCATTTGTACAACTGCGGCCTGGTGTGCGACGATTTGGGACTTACTTATTCTTATCACACCAACGGCGGAAATTCGGAGATCGCTTATAATTGGGTTCATGACAATCATGCCACCGGAACCGCTTCGGGGATCTATCTCGACAATTACGACTCCAACTATGTGGTGCATCATAATGTGGTCTGGAATTGTGCCTTTGCCATCCAAACCAACAAACCCGCGGTGAACCACAAGATCTACAACAACACCGTTTGGTACTGCGATCATGCGCAATGGGCCTGGGGCCCCGGCGGTACGCAGATCATCAATCAGGAAGTGATCAACAACCTTTCGGATAAATCCTGGGATGTGGGCACATTCTTCCAGACGAATCTCACCACCGGATCGCCGTGGTTTGTCGATCCCGAGAACGGTGATTTCAGGCTTCAGTCCAATTCGCCGGCCATTGACTACGGGACCGTCATCCCGGGGATCACCGGCAACTACGTCGGCGAAGCTCCCGATGCCGGTGCTTACGAATACGGCGGCGAAGACTGGACAGCAGGCTCGGATATCGAAATCCCCGACCTGTCGGACATTGTGATCATTCCCGAACCGGGGCAGACCGATCTGATCGCTTATTATCCTTTCAACGGCAATGCCAACGACGAAAGCGGAAACGGCTTCAATGCCGGCGAGATCATCGGCGCCACGTTGACCACCGACAAGGACGGAAACCCCGAAAGTGCTTATGCCTTCGACGGAATTGACGACAAGATCATCATCCCGTACATCGGCGTTAACCTGTCGCAAAATTTCACCATCGCCTTTTGGTTCCAGCCCGATGATTTGCAGACACGGCAATGGCTGTTCGGCAACAGGCACACACTAACCGGCGAAGAGGCCAACGGCCTGGAAAGCGATATTTTCGAGGGTGAGGTGCGGTTTTTCTGGCCCGGACAATTATCATTAACCTGTCCGTTGAACACCAACGACTGGCAGTTTGTGGCCTTCACCAAAGAGAACTCCGCCTACCGCCTGTTTTACAACGGAACATTGGTTGATGCCGCAGGCAACGCAACCAATCCGCAAAACAACAACCCCTGGCGTATCGGCGCCCATTTCAATCAGGAAGGCTGGGGAGCCCATTTCAACGGAAAAATGGACGAAATACGTATCTACGGCAGAGCATTGTCGGTAAGCGAAATTGCCGAACTCTACGACAGCTATACCACCGGATGGCTGGAAGACCAAAAAATCAACAATGACATCATCATTTACCCCAATCCGGGAACCTCTACGTTTTATTTTGCCGGAAAGGAAAAAGGAATTTCCAAAATAGCCGTATTTGATGATACCGGCCTGAAAATTTCCGAAAGCCGGTGGCCGGGAGAGATCAACCTGTCGAAAAATGCCGACGGAATCTATTTTGTTGTTTTTTTTGATCAAAACAGCCGGCTCGTTAGCTCAACAAAAATCGTTAAACACTAAAGTGAAAAGATGAATAAAAAGCCTGTGGTTCCGAAGCATCTCGTTGTTCCGTTTGTTTTAATCACCAGTCTGTTTGCCTTGTGGGGATTTGCCAATGACATCACCAATCCGATGGTGGCTGCCTTTAAGACCGTCATGGAGATTTCCAATGCCCGTGCGGCACTTATCCAGTTTGCCTTTTACGGCGGCTATGCCACCATGGCCATTCCGGCGGCACTCTTCGTGAAAAAATTCAGCTACAAAAAAGGGATTTTGCTCGGACTGGCATTGTATGCCGTGGGCGCCTTGTTGTTTTACCCCGCTGCCCGTTTCGAGATGTTCGGTTTTTTCCTTTTGTCGCTTTATATCCTCACGTTCGGTCTGGCAGTCCTCGAAACCACGGCTAATCCCTACATCTTATCCATGGGCGACGAAGAAACCGCTACCCGAAGGCTTAACCTGGCACAGTCGTTCAATCCTGTGGGTTCGCTTTTGGGAATGTTTGTGGCTTCCCGGGTTATTCTTACCAACCTCCAATCGGATGCAAGAGATGCTGCCGGAAATCTCATCTTCAACACCCTTCCGGCAGCCGAAAAAGCCGCAATCCGCACCCACGATCTGGCCGTGATCCGCGACCCGTATGTGATCCTCGGGTTTGTGGTGCTGATCATGCTCTTCATCATTGCCGTTGCCAAAATGCCGGAGCGCCAAAACGCCGACCACACCATCCGTGCCGGAGCAACCTTTAAAAGGCTGGTTAAAAACCGGAAATACCGAGAAGGCGTGATTGCACAGGTGTTTTATGTGGCGGCACAGATCATGTGCTGGACCTTTATCATCCAGTATGCCGAAAACCTCGGCATAACCAAGGCCGAAGCCCAGAACTACAACATCATCGCCATGGTGATCTTTCTTTCAAGCCGGTTCATCAGTACATTTCTGATGAAATACCTCAATTCGCGCCTGCTGCTTACCGTCTTTGCCATCGGCGGAATGATTACCACAGCCGGAACGATCCTGATCCAGGGAATGGGCGGATTGTATTGCCTGATCGCTACATCGGCCTTTATGTCGCTGATGTTCCCGACGATTTACGGCATTGCCCTCGAAGGGCTGAAAGACGATGCCACACTCGGCGCCGCCGGACTGGTGATGGCCATCGTAGGCGGGGCCTTGATGCCTCCCCTGCAGGGAGCCATCATCGACCTTGGCACCGTAGCCGGATTGCCGGCAGTGAATTTTTCGTTTATCCTGCCGCTTATCAGTTTTGTGGTTATCGCCATTTACGGATACCGTACTTTGAAAATCCCTGCCATGAAATCAGGTTAATGCACCGGGGTAAATGGTAAATTAATCGGATTCATCCATTAAAAATATTGGTAATGCCGATTGATAAAATCCAGATGTTAATACAAAAAACCGAACACCCAAAGAGGCAGTGCTTTGCCGACCGGAAACTCGATGTCGTCCTTAACGAGAAACGCGTTTTGAATACCTGTGATTTGTTTTCGGCTTTTTGTTTTTCCTCCGATTTCAAAAATAAATTGATCGTCTATTTCAAAATCTGCCGTATGGGGTTGCTTCACTTTATGCCGTACAAATAATTGACTTTGAAAAAATGTTTCCCGAATGTTTCCTGATTTTGTTTGTTCTGAAGCAAGAGCATACATGAGGTTTGTATTATTCAGATAGATTTTTTCAGGTTTCTGTAAATTGACAATACTATTGCCCGCCGGATACAATAAGTTGATTAGCCGTGCTTCTTCAAGAAAATATAAATAATTGGAAATGGTATTGCGATGAATATGACTTTTTTCGGCCAGTTTTTGAATGTTCGGTTTAAATGGGACCTGTTGAGCAATAATATATATCAGTTGCAATAGTTTTCTGGCATTTCTTATATCAAAGCCTTTTACATCCGCCATATCCGTCTCAATGATCAAGCGAATAAGTTGCCTTAAACGTATGGCATATCCCGCTTTATCTTCTTTGTAAAAAGGATAATATCCATATTTGAGATAAGTGTTAAAATGTGCCAGTGGCCGGAAATCATCGGGGAACAGTTTTCTGATATTGATGTTCTGGTCAACGATACTTTTTAGAGGTATGGTATCAATATTGAAAATGTCATTATACTGTAAATATTCCCGGTAAGATAACCCGTGCAATTCATAGATAATCGCTCTTCTGCTCAAATCCGCACCTTGTTTTGAAATGTCAAGAATTGAAGACCCGGTAAAAATGATTTGTAAATTGCTGTATCTATCGTAAAGATTTTTGATCTCTCTTGCCCAATTCGGATATTTATGAACTTCATCCAAGACGAGTATCATTCCTCCCTCCAAAAAAAATTTTCGTCCGATGTCTAACAGCGAATGGGTTGTGAAATACAAATCGTCAACCGAAAAATATGCGGCTTTTGTCGGGGGCAGTTTTTTTTGATGTAAGTACTGCAACAACATTGTGGTTTTTCCGGTTCCCCTTGCTCCTTTTATTCCGATGAGACGATTGTCCCAATTTATTTTTTCAAATAAATACCTGATGAAATCCATTGGTACATTTTGTACCAATCGGTTGGATTGATCCAATAATTCTTCCATAATGCACTTTTATTTGTGCAAAAATAATAAATATTTGCACAAGTAGATATGCAAAACATCTTTTTTAATCTGTTATTTTATTATCCTGCGCTTCACTTTTTTTTAGATAATATCATTATTTGATTCCCGAAATAGTGATAGTTTATATGGAGCCAGGTTACAATGATTCTATTCTTTTGCGTAATAACTCGGGATTTCATAAAATATGAAAAACAGCGATAATATATACCGTTTTACCGGATACACTGTAAACTATTCGGTAGGGAAATGTTTTCAGGAAATATGAACGAAATGATTTATAATAATTGTGAATAGAAAATGGATACGTTGTAATTATCCGAAAACTTTTTAATAGCTCATTTTTCAATTTTTGAACTGAAACTAATGATCTTTCTTCATACCAATGTATCGCATCTTCTATTTCTATCACTGCTTGTGGATGAAATTTTAAAAGATACATTATTCCAGCATGTTTTTTACTTTCTCCCAATCAACAGGAGCAATTTTTTCATTACTTATTTCTTCAAATCGCTTATTAAGTATTTGCTTTTCAGCTTCCGTAAAAACATTTTCTTTATTTACGATTTTAATGAAATCAAATTTTTTCAGGAGATTAAGAATAAAATCGTACTTGGAATCTTCGACATTTACAGTTATTGTTTTCATAACTCATTTGAATATGATTTGATTTTCCAAAAATACAAATTAAATAGTAAACTGATCAGACAGATTTGTTATAATCGTTGTCAATCATAACAATCATCAAGATCGGTGTTTTTCAAAAGCTCAAATATTTTGGATATTTCCAATGCAAACCCCAAAGAATTTCTATTTTTGACCCTTTTAAAAATAAAGCGAACATTAACGGGCAAAAAACCATGAACCATCCTAAAGTAGGCATCCGTCCCACCATTGACGGGCGCGAAAGAGGTGTCAGGGAATCGCTTGAGGCACAAGTGATGACCATGGCACAAACCACAGCATCTTTTATCTCCGCAAACTTGAAATACCCCGACGGACAACCGGTTGAATGTGTGATTGCCGACACATGCATCGGCGGCGTTGCCGAGGCGGCAGCCACTGCCGAAAAGTTTGAACGTTCCGGAGTGGGTGTTTCCCTCACCGTCACGCCGGCGTGGTGCTACGGTGCCGAGACATTGGATATGGACCCTCACATCCCGAAGGCCATTTACGGGTTTAACGGCACCGAACGTCCCGGGGCCGTTTATCTCGCTGCCGCTCTTGCCGGGCATAATCAAAAAGGATTGCCCGCATTCGGTATTTACGGCCGGGATGTGCAGGATGCCGGCGACACAACCATTCCCGGTGATGTGGCCGAAAAGATCCTGCGGTTTGTTAAAGCCGGTATCGCGGTTGCCATGATGAAAGGAAAGTCGTACCTTTCGTTGGGTGGTGTTTCCATGGGCATTGCCGGCTCCATCGTGGATGCCGATTTTTTTCAGTCTTATCTCGGCATGCGCAACGAATATGTTGATATGACCGAATTTCTCCGCCGAATGGACGAAGAAATATACGACAAAGCCGAATTTGAAAAAGCCCTTGCCTGGACCAAAAAATATTGCAAGGAGGGAAAGGATTACAATACGAAACCGAAATCACAACGGGAAAAAGCCGTCGAATGGGAAAAGGTGGTCAAAATGGCGATGCTAACCCGGGATATGATGGCCGGCAATCCGAAACTCATCGAAATGGGATTTCGTGAGGAGGGCCTGGGGCACAACGCCATCCTTGCCGGTTTTCAGGGGCAGCGGCAATGGACCGATTACCAGCCCAATGGCGATTTCCTCGAAGCCATTTTAAACTCTTCGTTCGACTGGAACGGCAGACGGCCGCCCTACCTTGTGGCCACCGAAAACGACTCGCTCAATGGCGTAGCTATGCTTTTCGGTTTCCTGCTCACCAATACGGCGCAGATGTTTTCAGACATCCGTACCTACTGGAGCCCCGAAGCCATCCAAAGGGTTACGGGAACAAAACCTGAAGGTGCGGCAGCCAACGGCTTGATCCACCTGATCAATTCGGGGGCTTCGGCACTCGACTTTACCGGTATGCAGGAGATTGACGGCAAGCCTGCTGTTAAACCCTGGTGGGAGATCACCGACACCGAAGTTGAGCAGTGTCTGGAGGCAACCACATGGTATCCGGCCATCACGGAATATTTCAGAGGAGGCGGCTTTTCGTCGGAGTTTTTGACACGTGGCGGAATGCCCGTTACCATTTCGCGCATCAACCTTGTGAAAGGGCTTGGCCCGGTACTGCAAATCGCCGAGGGTTATACCGTTTACCTCCCCGGAGAGATGAACCGGATACTTACGCAACGTACCAACCCCACCTGGCCCACAACATGGTTTGTTCCACGGCTGACCGGCAAAGGTGCATTTAAAAGCGTTTATTCGGTCATGGCCAACTGGGGCGCCAACCATTGCGCTTCGAGCTACGGCCACATCGGTGCCGACCTCATTACCCTGGCCTCCGTCCTGCGGATTCCCGTCAACATGCACAACGTAGAGGAAGAGAGGATTTACAGGCCTTCGGCATGGAGCATGTTCGGATCGGACAAAGAGGGCGCCGATTACCGGGCTTGTAAAAATTACGGCCCTTTGTATCAATGATGAACTAAACGGATTTTTCCGGTCCCCTTTGGAAAAACCATTATGTGACAGGTAACTGTTTTTATTTTTTAAAGATAAAGTAATTGGCTTTTCGGTTGAAAGAATACCGAAAACAAGCATTATTAGGCATAAAGATCAAAACGCAATGAATGAATAAAGGTTTGCGAATGGTTAGCCGGAGTAATTTATATTCATTATAACATGAATATTCGATAAAATTGCTTAACTTTGAAACCGATTTTTAATTTTAAACAATTTTTTTTTATGGTATTAAAATCTGTTTGTACTTTCCTGAAATTTTAGGCAAATGAAGGGGGGCAAAAAGCCAAAATCCAGAGGTTTTTTATAGAGGAACAAAAAAAACAACTCTTCTGATGGGCACAATTCCTATCCAAACAACAATATAAACTAAAATTTTAATGTAATGAAACATCTAATTTTTTTTCTGTTTTTGATTGGTTTTACAGCCGCAAATGCAACAAGCTGGCGTGTAAACAACAATCCGGCTGTGAATGCCGATTTTTCAACCTTTGAAGCCGCGGTGGCAGGAGCTTCTGCCGGCGATACGCTTTACATGGAGGGATCGCAGTTTGTTTATGGTGTGTGTACACTCACCAAGCCCCTCGTTATTATTGGCCCGGGTTATTATCTTACCGAAAACGACTCTACGCAGGTGAACAATCTCGAAGCCATGTTTACCTCTTTTACGATCGACTCCACGGCTTCAGGCAGTAAAATCTTCGGATGCTGGTTTGAGGATAAGGTGTACATCAGCGGCAGCGAAGTGCTTTTTGCCAGAAACTGGGTTTATGGCCCTTCAGGTAATGGAGTGGGCATTTATGTTGGCAAAGAAAATGACGTGATCAATTGCTCCGTCATCCAAAACTTCTGTAATAACATAAAAGGTGGTTATCATGGCTACGACCCTGTTGCCCACAATACACTTATTGCTAATAATATTATTGGTGGCTCTGTGCAATTCAACGGATATGCATCATGTGTGGTTCTTAACAATGTGGTAAAAGGTGATGTTAGTGTTTATAATTCGATCATTAAAAATAATATTCAATATTATGTCGGAGGTAACGGATTTCTTGAAAGAGAGAACAATATCTTTGAATACAACATTACCTCCCACCCAACCATGCCTGCAGGAACAGGTAACCAAACCGGGGTTGATCCTGAT
>JAOZMX010000040.1:0-5967 GCA_029934065.1 Bacteroidales bacterium | reverse complement strand
CTCCCACCCAACCATGCCTGCAGGAACAGGTAACCAAACCGGGGTTGATCCTGATTCTGTTTTTGTTGATTTTGACGGCTCCCTCGGCTACAGCACCGACGGCAAATGGCAGCTCAAAGAGGGCTCTCCGGCAATTGGCACAGGTGAAAATGGCATCGACTGTGGCGCATTTGGGGGGACTTCACCTTACATTCTTTCAGGGCTACCCGCCGTGCCGCACATTTACGAAGCGATAGTCCCCACTTCGGGTTCTGCCGCCAGCGGACTTCCGGTAACCATTAAAGTTAAATCACAAAATTAAGATATTATCTCCGATGCATTTCTCCGGAAAATACATGAGGGGAGTTAAAAAAAAGTCAAAAATCATTTAACCAAAATTTAAATCAGATTACAATGAAAAAATATACAATAGTTATCACGGTTATTTGCTTGTTCATTACAAGCTTTTCGTTTTCGCAAAACCACTGGCGTGTTAACAACGCCTACGGCATCAATGCCGACTTTACCGATATCCAGGCAGCTTTCGACTCGGCCACAGCCGGCGACATTATCTACATCGAAGGTACCAATATTCCTTATGGAAGTGGCTATGCTACTAAACCATTAACAATAATCGGCACAGGTTACTTTCTTGCCGTTAACGATTCAACTCAGGCCAACCTGGCACCTTCAATTGTAAGTACCATTCGGCTTGATCCGGGGTCTGAAGGGAGTTACGTTGCGGGTTTAACAATATCAGGGCAGTTTCGGGTGAACGTCAGTAATGTAATTGTTGAAAGAAATAACCTTAGTACGCTTTACATTGGTTATAGTTATGATGTCGGGAATGTTGTAATCAGGCAAAATTACATTGGTTCCATTGGTGACCACGGCCAATACACCTCTGCAGTGATCCAAAACAATATTATTACATATAAGATTTTCTCATCAGTTAAGGCCAACTGGATGATTTACAACAATACTTTTTATGGAAGTTGCCCCAGCGCTGTCGGTATGATTGATGTCTATAATTCTTCCATAAAAAACAACATTGTATTTAACACATATTCCTCCTACCCCTGCATTAATACCAATCCGGAACAAAATAATAACATCGAATTTAATGTTTGCAACCATGAAACCTCCGGTTATCCGGTTCCTGAAAACAATATCTGGGATGCAGTTATTGAAGAGGTGATTGCAAACGAAGGCTCAGCAGAGAAAAAACTCTATCTCATCGAGGGGTCACCTGCCATCGGCTACGGCGAAGGTGGCGTTGATTGCGGGGCCTATGGGAATCTGAACCCTTATGTATTATCGGGAATGCCACCGGTGCCGCACATCTATAAGGCCAGTGTGCCCGTATCGGCAACATCAACAAGCGGGCTGCCTGTTAATGTTGAGATTAAATCTCAGAAATAGAGGGCTTACGATGAGCAAAAAAATAATTCTGATATTCATCGTATTGTTTTCGTTTCTGGCGGCATTCACACAAAATATTGAATATTTCGAATATTATGTGGACACCGACCCCGGTTACAATCAGGCGACAAGTATAGACATTACGCCGGCTTCTGTTCAGGAAATCAGCTTTACCGTTCCAACGGAAGGTTTGAACAAAGGATTGCATTCTATGGGGATGAGAAGCAGGGACGAAAACAACGACTGGAGCATCAACATCATCAAATGGTTTTATGTTGATGTACTTAATACCGAAGAATCTCAAATAAACCGGGTCGAATATTTCATTGATGACGATCCCGGAATCGGCAATGCTACCGATGTAAGCATAACACCCGGAACGGTTGTTGAAGTGGCTTTTGATGTGGATGTGAGCAGCCTGGAACCGGGGTTTCATTTTATTTCGGTCAGGTCGGTTTCCGAAAATGATGTCTGGAGCCATGCTTACACCCGCATGTTTTTGATGGATGTAATTCAAAGTACCGATGAAACACTGATCACCAATGTGGAATATTTCATTGATGACGATCCCGGAATCGGCAATGCTACCGATGTAAGCATAACACCCGGAACGGTTGTTGAAGTGGCTTTTGATGTGGATGTGAGCAGCCTGGAACCGGGGTTTCATTTTATTTCGGTCAGGTCGGTTTCCGAAAATGATGTCTGGAGCCATGCTTACACCCGCATGTTTTTGATGGATGTAATTCAAAGTACCGATGAAACACTGATCACCAATGTGGAATATTTCATTGATGACGATCCCGGAATTGGCAATGCTGTTCCCGTTGAGGTAACGCCTTCATCCGTACTTAATTTGAATATTCAGCCCGACATCTCAGGCCTTGAGCCCGGTTTCCATACTTTTTTGGTGAGGGCTATGGACGAAAACGAGGTTTGGTCGATAACACACGTTCAGATGTTTTACCTCGAAAATATTCCTTCGTTAAACGATCCTAACCTGGTTTCGCTCGAGTATTTTGTGGACGAAGACCCCGGTTTTGGCAACGGGACTTATGTTGCCATAAATCCGCCGGCACCTGTTGCCGACCGGGATTTTGTTGTAAACCTCGATTCCCTCGGGTTGGGAGAACACCTGCTTTATACCCGTGCAATCGACGAATTTGAAAACTGGAGCATCGTGGCAATCGACACTTTTAATGTAGAGCAGGCATCGGAATATGCGTTGCATTTTGATGGCGTAGATGATTACCTTCAGGCCGGTGAAGTGGCTTTTCCTGAGGATGACCTTACCATCGAGGCCTGGGTTGATCCTGCAACATTAAACGGTTATCACGAAATTGTTTACTGGTTTGGCGATGATGCCGGTGCGCAGTTTCGCGTAAACCAGAACGGTTCCCTGCTCTATGGCGAATGGGGCGGTGGCAACTGGAACTGGGTGGTTACCGAAAGTGACGCCGTGCAAACCAATACATGGACACACGTTGCCGTAACTAAAGAAGGTGATTTGTGCAAACTTTATATCAATGGAGCGAATGTCGCATTTTATCAATTCGATAACAACCCGGTTACTCATACCTTCGACATTGGTGGCCGAAGCAGCAACATGGACCGCTTTTTTGATGGCGACATCGATGAGGTGAGGATTTGGAGTGTTGCGCGCACACAGCAGGAAATTATCGGTGATATGTGTGCAAATCTTACGGGAAACGAAGAGGGAATTTACGGGTTGTGGCACTTTGACGATGGCCCCGGTTCGCCCGTTGCAGCCGATTCCGGGCCAAACGGCTTTGGGGCATGGCTTTACAACATGGTACCCAGTGCCGGGCCTGATTGTTCGTGGATAGAACATGGCTGCACTTTGCCGCCCGCTACAGATATTGCTTTGGCAGCGATTATCTCTCCCGAAGAATTATTGCTTGCTTCCGAATCTGCAAATGTGGATATTTCGGTCATGCTGAAAAATTTCGGTATTGAAACTTATGATGGGGATGTTACCGTGAGCTATGAGTTTAACGGCTTGGCACCTGTTTCTGAAACCATCCCTCTTACCCTGACGACAGGTGAGGCACTGGATTTTGATTTCAGTACGTTTTTGGATTTGAGCATACCGGATGTTTACACCTTAAAGGTTTATATATCGGCACCGGGAGATGAAAATCCGGCCAACGATACCCTGACCATCAATATCAATACCGTGGAACTTGCAAAAAGTGTTTACGCATACAATACCTGGCCCAATCAGTCGGGTTTGCCGAAAGGCCCTGTTGTTTTCGACCTGGAAAATCCTGAATACGTTTTTTCTCTGGCAGACCAGAGCAACGAGGAACACCTGAGGGGTGGTACATGGATGGATGATAAATGGTGGGCTATTGCAAACGACACCCTTTATACAATCGATACCGTGACCGGAAACAGGACGTTGGTTGGTGTTCCCGGAAATTATATTTCTTCTTTGGCTTACGATCCGGTTGATGATAAACTCCTCGGCTACTCGTGGGTAAGTTTGTATGAGATCGATCCCCTTACCGGAAATACAACCTATATCGGTTACTCGGGAACTGAAGGTTTTGTTGCCATGGCTTGTACCCAAGAAGGGAATCTTTATACACTTAATGTTGAAGACGACCAGCTTTACCAGATTGACAAAGGCAACGGGCAGGCAACGGCCATCGGTCCCATTGGTTTCGATGCCAAATATGCGCAGGATATGGAATACGATCCTGTTTCGGAAAATATCTACATGACGGCTTTTAACGATGCTACGGGACAAGGCGAGTTGCGTACCATTGACCCGTCAACAGGAAATTCGACCTTTCTCGGTGCTTTCAGGGGAGGGATGGAGGTGTCTGGTTTTGCCATTCCTTACAGCGCAACCGAACCGCCTGTTGCCGATTTCAGTTCCGATGTTTTTCAGGGTGATGAACCACTGGAGGTGCAATTCATCGACATGTCTGCCCAGGGCTCATATCCAATTGATGAATGGAACTGGGACTTTGGCGATGGAAATAATTCCGCTGTTCAAAACCCAAATCATATTTATGAAACACCGGGAACCTATACCGTTTCATTAACTGTTACCGATGCAAACGAATTATCGGATACAGAAACAAAGGTGGATTTTATAGAAGTATTTGAAGTTATTGATTTGGATGCTGAATTTGAAGCCTCGCCCACATCGGGATTTGTTCCGTTAACGGTTAATTTTACCGATCTCTCAACAGGTGGGCCTGAAGGTTGGCTCTGGGATTTTGGTGATGGAGAGACCAGCACATTACAAAATCCGGGTCATGATTATTCCACTTTTGGCATCTACACCGTAAGCCTGACGGTGTTCAGGGACGGGGATGAAAACACTGAGGTCAAAGAGGGTTACATCGAGGTTTATCAAACACAAAACGGCGACTGGAACCTGCAACACATTTGCCTTGACAATACCCCCGAAGCTGAACTGATGATCCGTGCAGGCGATATTGATAACCTGGGTTTCGGATGGCCAAACGGCTTCGATCCCTTTATGGGACAAAGCACACCAACTCATGGATTCCCCTGGACACCCGATCCCGGTGATACCGGTGGCACCGACCGCATTATGGTAGTTACCAGCTACACAGGCTCGGGTTATCCTTGTGGCAGGGATGGATATACCACCCATACAACAAGGCCCGAAAACCTGCCGGAGCCAATCATCATCGATCTTTGTGAGCTTACACAGGGAGAAATCACCTCGGCAGTAATGCAGATATTTGTTGATGACATCCAACCTGTATCCTTCTGCTCGGAATATACGGTAAAGCTCAACGGGATGACATTTGCCCCATTGCAAACATTTATCAATCACCTTAACCAAACAGGCCCAATCGGCAGAATGTTGACCGTACGGATACCGGATGAATTATTGTACCTCCTCGAAGGCGATCAGCTTGAGCTGGAAATTGACGATTTTACCACCCATGCCGGCGACGGTTTTGCCATCGACTTTGTTAAGTTGTTGATCAACGAAGGGGCTCTGGCACATTCCGGTTCCATTGATGGAAATGTGTATGATTCCGAAACAGGCCTGCCCCTCGAAGGTGCTGAGGTGGAAGCTTCGTTCTGGGAAACAGCAATCACGATATCTGATGGTTCCTACAACATTGCTGAAGTTCCCGCAGGATTGGTGTATATCGAATGCAGAAAGGCAGGATATCAAACAGAAAATAAAGTGGTAAACCTTTCCAGCGGAAACAGCTACACGGCAAACTTCTGGCTCGATCCGGCATTCACTGCCGACTTTTCAGCCACACCGCTTTCGGGAGAAGCCCCCTTAGTGGTACAATTTACCGATCTTTCTGCCGGCACTTCCGTTTCGTGGGATTGGGATTTTGGTGACCAAGGGACAAGCAATCTGCAAAACCCAACCCATACCTATTATGATGCGGGTGACTATTCCGTTTCGTTGACCGTATCGGACGGAACAAATCAAGCGAGCATTACAAAAACCGGTTATATCCATGTTTCGTCTCCGCCAACAGGCGACTGGCTGGCAGAGTATTTCTTTGATGATGATCCCGGATATGGATTTGGCAC
>JAOZMX010000185.1 GCA_029934065.1 Bacteroidales bacterium | reverse complement strand
AGGAATACAATCATTAAAAGTCCAATTTTTGTTTTCATTATTAATTCTCCTTTTTTAATTTTCATTATTAATTATTTATTTCAATTTGTGAATGTATATGCATTTTTTATATGTGTTGTAACATTTGTGTAAAAGCGCTGTCACATGTATTTTTTAATTATTATTGGGTAAAGATAACCTCATCCTTCCAAAGAATAAGCGCAAAGTTATCCTTTTCTGTCAACAAGTTACCCGAACTTGCCGGGTGATTAAAGGATTCCCGGTTTGTGCCGGATTGATCCGTACAACCGGATGAAAATCGGCGCTATCCTGTGCTACCCCTTGATTCCCTGAATGGAAGCCCCCCGGTTTATCATCGGATTTACCAGTTTGCTCTTATTTTCTGCCGTTTCCGTTCGGTTTCCTCAAGGATGATCTTCCGCAGACGGATGGATTTGGGAGTGATCTCAAGGTATTCGTCATTGCGGATGTATTCCATGGCTTCTTCCAGCGAGAATTTCACGGGAGGGACGATGGTTGCCTTGTCGTCGGCGCCGGCGGCCCGCATGTTGGTCAGTTTTTTGGTTTTGATCACATTCACCACGATATCGCCCTGGCGAGTGGCTTCGCCGATGACCTGTCCGCGGTAAACCTCCTCGCCGGGAAAGATAAAAAACCTGCCCCGGTCCTGCAGCTTGTCGATGGAGTAGGCGATGGCCGTTCCGGTTTCCATGGCGATCAGCGAACCGTTGCGTCGTGTGGCGATCTCTCCTTTCCAGGGTTCAAAAGCCTTGAAGCGGTGTGCGATGACGGCCTCTCCTTCGGTGGCGGTAAGGATGGCGTTGGTGAGCCCGATGAGTCCCCGGGCCGGGATGCTGAACTCCAGCACAATGCGGTCGTTACGGGTTTCGATGTTCTCGATGTCTCCTTTACGTTTGGTCACGATCTCGATTACCTTGCCCTGAAAGGCGTCGGGAACATGCACGGTGAGCAGTTCCACGGGTTCGTATTTCTTGCCGTTCACATCTTTGACGAGCACATGCGGCTGGCCGAGCTGAAACTCATATCCTTCACGCCGCATGGTCTCCACCAGGATGGAGAGATGCAGGATGCCGCGACCGTAAACCATGAGTTTTTCCGGTGAGCCGGTCTCTTCAACGCGCAATGCCAGGTTTTTCTCCGTCTCTTTGAACAGGCGCTCGCGGATGTGACGCGAGGTGACATAGATGCCTTCTTTGCCGAAAAACGGCGAAGTGTTGATGGTGAACAGCATGCTCATGGTGGGTTCGTCCACGGCAATGGGTTTCATGCCTTCGGGAGTTTCGGCATCGGCAATGGTGTCGCCGATATCAAAATCTTCGATACCCAGCACGGCGCAAATCTCTCCCGAGCCGATCTCCGTTTTCACCTTTTCTTTTCCAAGTCCTTCAAAACGGTAAAGCTCTTTAATAACCGACTTGACCACATTGCCGTTGCGCTTGACCACGGCAACCGGCATTCCCGGTTTTATCTTTCCCCGCGAAACACGCCCTACTGCGATACGTCCGAGGTACGAAGAGTAGTCCAGCGAGCTGATCTGCATTTGCAGCGTGCCAGGTTTTTCTTCGGGAGCCCGTATCTCGTCGAGAATGGTATCCAGCAAAACACTGATATCCTGTGTGGGCTGCTGCCAGTCGAGCGACATCCAGCCCTGTTTGGACGAACCGTAGATGGTGGGAAAGTTGAGTTGCTCTTCGCTGGCATCGAGGCTGTACATCAACTCGAACACCGCCTCCTGTACTTCGTCTGGAGCACAGTTGGGCTTGTCCACTTTGTTGATCACCACAATGGGTTTCAGCCCCAGCGCAAGTGCTTTTTGCAAAACAAACCGCGTTTGCGGCATGGGCCCTTCAAAGGCATCCACCAGCAAAAGTACACCGTCGGCCATGTTGAGCACCCGTTCAACCTCCCCGCCGAAATCGGAGTGCCCCGGCGTGTCGATGATGTTGATCTTAACGCCTTTGTAACGTACCGATACGTTTTTTGATAATATGGTGATCCCCCGTTCGCGTTCAAGGTCGCCGGAATCAAGGATCAGGTCGCCCGGGTCCTGGTTGCCCCTGAAAAGTTTGACCTGATGCAATATCCTGTCAACAAGTGTGGTCTTGCCGTGGTCAACGTGGGCAATGATGGCGATGTTTCTGATGTTTTGCATGGATGCTGTTCCTGTTTTTATGATCTGTAAGAATCGGCAAAAGTAGCGTTTTAATGTCAGCGGTGTGTCTTACAGATTTAAACAAAAAAAGAAACCCCGGAAATGAAGGATCAAAACCGGGGTTAACACAAACATTATGAAAAACAAAAACTATCTTTTTATACTCTTTTTTCTTTGATTCTTGCTTTTTTGCCGCGAAGTCCGCGCAGGTAAAAGATCCTTGCCCTGCGAACAACACCTCTTTTATTAACAACTATTTTTTCGATAAACGGTGAAGATACCGGAAATATTCTTTCTACCCCCACATTTCCCGAAATTTTTCTAACGGTGAAGGTGGCTGCCGGGCCGCTTCCTTTGCGCTGAAGCACTACACCGGTAAAATTCTGCAAACGCTCTTTGTTACCTTCTTTGATCTTGTAAGTTACGGTAATGGTGTCACCCGCTTTGAAGTCCGGTATGTCGGTTACCTGAACCTGTTCCTCGACAAATGTTATTAATTCTTTCTTGCTCATTACTTTAGCTTTTTCTATGTTGTAAAAAGGAGTGCAAAAATACACTTTAATCCGTTAATACAAGAAAAAAATGAATTTTTTTTCACACGAAAGGGGAATTTATTAATTTTGCAAACGTTATTTGATCAATGGAAATGTTCTTTAAAATCATGGGGCTGACTGGATTTGACAGCAAGGAAGTGGTAAAGTAAGCACGCCGGGCATTGAGGAGATGGCCCGTTACCAACTAACCTCACGCCACAATAACTGGCAATACAAATTACGCTCTCGCAGCCTAATCGAAGTATAGTAGATTAGTGCTTAATTCCGGCTCAAGGAGCCGGAACGAGACGCTCCGCAGGCGGACCTGCCCTGTTCCTGCCTGAGTTCGGGGTGAAGCAATACGGGGATAGTTGTCGGCTTGCTTCGGGCCGGCAATGAAACTTTAGAAGCTACGGTTCGGGTTGGGTGTTTGTCCCCTGCCCGTATCCCGACAATCAATGACAAACTAAGCGTGTAGAAAGCTTTACGGCTGCTTGTTTGGACCCGGGTTCGATTCCCGGCAGCTCCACAACTTTTTTTTATAGTGCTCCCAAAGCACTCCTTCCGTATGATTATTTCACCTGTTTGATGTTGATTTTATTCTTTCGTTGCCGGCCGGTGCAGGGATGTGGGCCATTGGTATGCCTGTGGGTTTTGCCGGTTTTGCGCAATGATTTTCGGGTCAGAACATTAACCCGACTTTCAGGGATGCCATCTGAATCTTGGAACCCAACCGGTATGACTGGTCGTCCACTTCAATGGGATTGAAAAGCTCGGTAAAGTGATAATTGTATTCGAGTCCGAAAATAAAATTGGTGAACTGAAAACCCACTCCGCCGTTGATTCCCAACTGAGGCCTCTTAAAATCCGAGTTATCAAAATAGATGGTTTCTCCCGAGAACATCAGTGACCTGCCGATAAAGGGGCCGCCATGAACATCTATCTTGAACATGGGGGTTTGGAGCACTTCATATCCGATTCGAAGTGAAAAATCAAAATTATTTAATTTTAAATCCTCACTGACGGTGACCTCTTCCTGGATGTTTTCATCAAAATAAACGACCGAAAACCGGTTTAAAGACCGTGTCCAGTCAAATCCCAATTGAACGAAGGGTCTTTTGCCGTACCTCACAAAGAAACCGAGATCCCATCCCCATCCGTCGGAGGTGACGAAATTATCCAGATCGGGAGAATCAAACCAGGAATAAACGGCGTTGTAATTCACCCCAAGGTAAAACACCTGGGCGCGCAATGATTTTGAGAGGGGGAAAACTGCGAACAAGATAACAGCAATTATAATGTATTTCTTAAATTTTTTCATCATTCATGGGGTTTATGCAGGAAACAGGTAAACTTTTCCGTTGATAACAAATTTGTGATCCATCAATCGGGGCCAAAGCGGCGGATGTAACTGATTTTTCCATTCGTCATACTCCCGCAAAAGTTGTTTCAAGGTATCGGATTTTTGTTCATACAAATCATACTGCTCATATTTGTCTTCTTTAATGTTGTAAAGTTCAATCCAGTGGTCGCGGGTACTCATGAGGAATTTCCAGTCTTTGGTACGCATTGCCTGAATGTGATCGGCCTTCCAGTAAAAGACATCATGCGGCATGCCCTGCTTTTCGCCGGTGAGAAAGGGTATCAGGTTCACCCCGTCAAACTTCCGGTCTTCCGGCAGGGGACATTCGGCAATAGTAGAGCTGGTCATAAAAATATCCATCGAGCTTACAGGATTTTTATACACCATCCCTTCTGGGATATGGCCTTTCCATTTCATGATGAACGGTACATTGACACCGCCTTCGAACATGGTCAGTTTGCCCCCTTTGTACGGGCCGTTATCAGTTGCTCCCGTATAGGATGCCCCTCCGTTGTCACTAATAAAATACACCAGCGTGTTGTCTTCAAGTTCAAGGGCTTTCATCTTTTCCATGATGTTGCCGACGGCATCGTCCAGCGCGTTGATCATTGCATGATAAACCCGCTTGTTTTCTTCGGGTTCATCCCGGTGCATTTCGTAATAAACCCTCGGTGCCTGAAACGGCACGTGAGGGGCATTGAATGCAAGATACAGGAAGAACGGGTCTTTATCTCCTTTGTGCCTGGCCATGTATTCTATTCCCTCTTCCGCGATGGCGTATGTCAGGTAACGGTCTTCCTTAATTTTTTTGTTGTTTCGGCGAATGGCGCTTGTTTCCTTGCGGCCCACCTTCCATTGATGTTTGGATGCAAATGAGTTCTGGATATAGTTGACCATATTGGGGGAATTATGCTTTTCGGAATAAAGTGTAAAAGCCCCGTAAAATCCGTACTGGTAGTCAAATCCCCTGTTGTTGGGGATCAGCTCTTTGGCATATCCGAGATGCCATTTGCCGATGCAGGCGGTATTGTAGTCTCGCATCTTCATCACTTCGGCCATCGTCAGTTCGGTTGGCGGAAGCCCCTGTTTTTGTATTTGCCATTCGGGCGGGAATTTGGGTTTTGAATCCATCACAAAGTCTCCGGTATTCACCAGGTACTTGCCCATGGCATAAAGGGCAAGATTATTTGGGTAAAACTCCATGGGCTGCGTCTCGAAACCGTATCTTGTCGGATACCTGCCCGACATTATTCCGGCCCGGGAGGGTGCACATACCGGCGAACTTACATAGCAATCCGAGAACAAAACACCCTCTTTGGCCAATTGGTCAATGTGCGGTGTTTTCATCGTTTCGGAACCGTATGCTGAAACCTCAAATTTCCCAAGATCATCCACCACAATGACAAGTATATTGGGAGGTTTTTCGGCAACAGGTTGCAGTTGCTGTGAGAGAAACTTTTGTTTTTCCTCCAGTTTTTGCTTATTCCATTTAATGTTCCACTTATATGTGGCGGTTGTAAAGGGGAAGGTGCAGGCTCCCATAATGCCGGCCAGTAATAAAAGAGAAGCAATATGTTTTTTCCTTAAGCGCATTATTCGACGGATTTTTTATATTTCTGTCTTACATTTTATATTCCGCAAAGATATTAAAAAAAGCAATATTCATTTTGGCGGAGGCCGTCGGTCAAAATTGACGTTATGCTTCCTTTTGCCGGATGATGATGTTTTTTTCTTAATTTTGCGAAATGATTTCGTGAGATGAACGACTGTTCCTGACATCATCATTTTTTATTACTTTTGGAATGTCAAAAATTAATAATTTAAGTATGCAAAACAACGAGGAATTTTACAACAGAGCGATTTACACGGCATTACGAATAAGTTTTATTGGTTTGCTCCTTATCTGGTCGTTTTTAATCATACGGCCGTTTATAATGTTGGTGCTGTGGGGGATTATCATTGCGGTGGCCATTTATCCTGTTTTTAAAAAACTTTCAAAAAAACTTGGAGGAAGAAAGAAGCTTGCAGCCACCATCATAACACTCATCGGGCTTTCCATTCTCATTATTCCTTCAATATTTATGATTGAATCAACAGTTGAAAGTCTTGGCAACTTTTCCGATCAGTTGGCATCGGGCAAGCTTCAAATCCCGCTTCCTTCGGAAAATATAGCCGACTGGCCGGTTATAGGTAAGCCGATATATGATGGCTGGAATCTTATATCAACAAATTTGGAAGATGCGATAATAAAATTTGCACCGCAGATTAAGCAGTTTGCTCCAAAGGTGCTGTCGTTTGCCACAGGTCTGGGGACTACGATTCTGTTATTTATCGTTTCCATAATCATAGCCGGGGCACTGTTTACACAAGCAAAACCGGCCAAGAAAGCTGCCAAATCTGTTTTTGAAACATTGATCGGCAAGCAGGGTGAGAACTTTGTCGGGCTTTCGGTTGCAATCATCAGAAGTGTGGTTCAGGGAATCCTTGGCATTGCTGTTATTCAGTCATTGCTCGGAGGGTTAGGCATGTGGGCGATCGGTATTCCTGCTGCAGGAATATTGGCGCTTATCATTTTATTTTTTGCAATTATGCAACTCCCGCCTTTACTGGTTTTGGGCCCGGTAGCAATCTACAGTTTCACCATAGCCGACACCACCCCCGCCGTTATTTTTACAATATGGAGTTTGATTGTCAGTATGAGTGATGCTTTTCTAAAACCACTTTTCTTAGGCCGTGGAGTTGATGTGCCAATGCTGGCAGTTTTTCTTGGTGCCAATGGCGGAATGAT
>JAOZMX010000002.1:137-60090 GCA_029934065.1 Bacteroidales bacterium | reverse complement strand
CCCAAGAATTAACCGTACAAAAATAAATAAATTTGGATGCGTGCAAATCCGGGGTGAAAATATTTTATTAATGCATTGAAAATAAATGTGCTAATGATTCGGTTTAAATTTAACTGCCGGAATGAACGGGGGAAAATCAGGAGCCGGTTGTAATATTCACCTCATAATCTCGTCTTGAAAACGAATGACAACAGCGGAATTTAAAATACATGTTTTACCGGTGAAGGATAAAATTTTCCGGTTGGCAAAAAGAATTTTAAATGATATCGAAGATGCGGAAGATGTCATTCAGGAGGTCTTTTACAAATTGTGGGAGCGCAAAGAGGAAATTTCGGGGTACCGGAGCATTGAGGCCTTTGCCATGACGGTGACCAAAAATCTTTGTCTCGACAGGATCAAGGCAAAGGGCTACCGCAATGAACCCATCGGAGAATGGAACACGCCGGCGGATCACAGATCGCCCGAAAAGATCGTCGAGCTGAAAGATGAAATCGGCATGGTGCATGCCCTGATCAGCCGGTTGCCCGAGCAATCGCGGATCATCATTCAGTTGCGGGATATCGAAGGGATGGAATTCGACGAAATAGCCGAAATTATGCAGATGAAGCCCAATGCTGTAAGGGTGGCACTTTCGCGGGCACGCAAATCAATCAAAGAACAGGTGATAAAAAATCAGATGTATGAATACCAGGGAAATTGAAATATTGCTCGACAAATATCTCGATGGAGAAACATCGCTGGATGAAGAAAGGATATTGAAAACCTATTTTTCTACAGATGATGTTCCGGAACAGTTCAAAGCTTATGCCGGATTGTTTACCTATTTTGAAAAAGAGAAACAGGCAAAAATGCCCTCCGAACTTGAAGCACGAATTTCGGAAAACATTCACCGGCAAACGCAAATGGCTTTTTTCCGCAACCGCCGCTTTTGGTATTATTTCACGGGAATTGCCGCAAGCATACTTCTTGTTTTCGCCTTTTTCCACCAAAGCAAATTGTCGAAAAACCTGAATACCGGAAATGTTAGTGCAACCCGTTACACCATGCAGGAAAAACAATTGGCCTATGACCAGACCAGAGAGGTATTGGATTTTGTTTCGGCAAAATTGAACCGGGGGATCACACCCCTGCAACGAATGAACCGGATCAACACCGACGGGATCATGCCGATGGTGCAATTGGATAAACTGAACCAGAACCTGGAGATGCTGAACAACAATATAAACAAAGTTGAACAAGGTATGGACAATATCAGTAAGATTTCGAAATTTTCAATCATTATCAAACCATAATAAATTATTAAGCAATGAAAAAATTCATTTTAACAACGGCAGCCATGATAATGTTACTCATTCCATTAAGAACATTCTCGCAAAGCACTACCGACGACCTCTTCGAAAAATACGGCGCAAAAGACGGTTTTACAACGGTACACATTACCAAGGAACTTTTTAGTTTGTTCGGCGAAATTGCCGAAGAATCGGATGACGAGGATGCTTCGGATTTGAAAAACGTGATCAATGGCCTGGATTACATCAGAATATTGATGTACGAAAACAGCAACGACAACGAATATGCTGATCCCGGAATATTTCGGGAATTCAAGGACGACCTGAAAAAAGTCCAGTTGAAAAATTTTGCCGAGCTGATGACGGTCTCCGAACCCGGCGAAACAGTTAAGTTTTTGATCCGTAAAAACGGAAAGAACATCAAGGAGTTGCTTCTGCTGATCAATCAGAAAGACGAAGCCGGATTCATCAGCATCACCGGAAACATTGATCTGAAATCCATTGCCAAACTTTCGAAGGCAATGAACATTGACGGACTGGAGCAACTGGAAAAGATGAACAAAGAAAAAGAAGAGGACGACGACTAATCCCCGAATGTTCCGATTCCCGTTAAGAAAAAGATTTCGGAACTTTGTGTAAGGATCATTCCCATTCACCGTCCGGACAAAGGCAAAACACCCCCTGCTTTTGTCCGGGCTTTATTTTTAGCCCAAAGGTCTTTTAATTTGATTTAATTTTGCAAGCCAATTGAAAATCAACCTGCGGGATATGAAAAATCAACACGAAAAAATAACCGACCTTCTGCAAAAACGCATTCTGGTGCTCGACGGTGCCATGGGGACAATGATCCAACGCCATTTGCTGACGGAAAATGATTTCCGGGGAGAACGGTTCAAAAACCATCCGGTCAACCTGATGGGCTGCAACGACCTGCTTTCCCTGGTCCGGCCCGACATCATCAGCGGGATACACGAGCAATACCTTTCCGCAGGTGCCGATATTATCGAGACCAACACCTTCAATGCCACGAGGATCTCCATGGCCGATTACGGGCTGGAAGACTACGTTTATGAGATCAACAAACGTTCGGCGGAACTTGCCGTGCAAGCGGCACAACGGTTTACGGCAGAAAACCCCGAAAAGCCGAGGTTTGTTGCCGGTTCCATGGGCCCCACCAACAAAACGGCATCCATGTCGCCCCAGGTGAACAATCCCGGTTTCCGTGCCGTCACTTTCGACGAGCTGGCCGAAAATTACCGGGAACAGGCCGAAGGTTTGATTGACGGCGGTGCCGATTTGCTGCTGGTCGAAACCATCTTCGACACGCTCAACGCCAAAGCGGCGCTGTTTGGCATCGAAAAGGCATTTGAAGAAAAAGGCCGGCGTTTGCCGGTGATGATCTCGGGAACCATCACCGATGCCAGCGGCAGGACACTTTCGGGACAAACCACCGAGGCTTTTCTGATCTCCGTTTCGCATGCCCCTTTGTTGAGTGTGGGGCTCAACTGCGCCATGGGAGCAAAACAGATGCGCCCGTACCTCGAAGAACTTTCGGCCAAAGCGCCGTTTTTCGTCAGCGTTTATCCCAATGCCGGACTGCCCAACGAGATGGGCGAATACGACGAATTGCCCGACAGGATGGCCGCCCAGTTAAAAGATTTTGTGGAAAGCGGTTTCACCAACATCATCGGCGGATGCTGCGGCACTACACCCGAACACATTGAAAAATTCGCGCAGGTTGCTGCGGAAGGAAAACCGAGGAAAATTCCCAAAACCGAACCGTTGCTGCGCCTGAGCGGCATGGACCCCCTCGTGGTCTTTCCCGGAAGTAATTTTATCAATATCGGCGAACGAACCAATGTGAGCGGGTCGAGGAAGTTTGCCCGGCTCATCCGCGAAGGTAAATACGAGGAAGCGCTCTCGGTGGCCCGCAACCAGGTTGAAGGAGGGGCACAGATCATTGATGTGAACCTCGACGATGCCATGCTGGATGCCGAAACGGAGATGGTTAAATTCCTGAACATGCTGATGTCCGACCCCGATATCGCCCGCTTGCCGGTGATGATCGATTCGTCGGACTGGAAAGTCATCGAAGCCGGATTGAAATGTTTGCAGGGCAAGGCCATCGTTAATTCCATCAGCCTGAAAGAGGGTGAAACGGTTTTTAAACAACGCGCAAAACTCATCCGAAAATACGGCGCCGCCACCGTGGTCATGGCTTTCGACGAAAAAGGACAGGCAACGACTTCCGAAAGAAAAACCGAAATTTGCAGCCGTGCCTACCGGATACTTACTCAAGAGGTGGGCTTTCCTGCTGAAGACATTATTTTCGATCCCAACATCCTCACCATCGCCACGGGGATGAACGAACACAACAACCTTGCTGTGGAATACATCAACGCCACACGCTGGATCAAGGAAAACCTGCCTCATGTCCACGTAAGCGGCGGTGTGAGCAATCTGTCGTTCTCGTTCAGAGGCAACAACACCGTACGCGAAGCCATGCATTCGGTGTTTCTCTATCATGCCGTCAAAGCCGGAATGGACATGGGAATTGTAAATCCCGGAATGTTGCAGATTTACGACGAGATACCCCGCGACTTGCTGCAACTGACGGAAGATGTGGTTTTGAACCGGCGGAAAGACGCCACCGACAGGCTTGTTGCCTATGCCGAAAAGGTGAAACCACAGGACAAAAAAACTGCGAAAGCTGAAGAATGGCGCAACACCGATGTCAAAGAAAGATTGATACATGCTTTGGTAAAAGGAATCACGGATTTTGTGGAGGAGGATGTTGAAGCGGCAAGAAAGCAACATGCCCGGGCTCTTGATGTGATAGAAGGCCCGCTGATGGAGGGAATGAATCGCGTGGGTGAATTGTTCGGTTCGGGAAAGATGTTTTTGCCGCAGGTGATCAAAAGCGCCCGCGTGATGAAAAAAGCCGTGGCCGTGTTGTTGCCTTACATTGAAGCCGAGAAAACAGCCGCCGGAGAAACCGGCACGGCAGGGAAAATATTGCTTGCCACCGTAAAAGGCGATGTGCACGACATCGGAAAAAACATCGTGGGTGTGGTGCTGGCCTGCAACAATTTCGAGGTAATCGACATCGGGGTGATGGTGCCGGCGGAGAAGATCCTCGAAACGGCACTTTCCGAAAATGCCGACATCATCGGGTTGAGCGGGTTGATCACACCGTCGCTCGAAGAGATGGTACACGTGGCCAAAGAGATGCAGCGCAGGAATTTGAACATTCCTCTTGTTATCGGCGGCGCCACCACCTCCGAAATCCATACCGCCGTTAAAATAGCGCCCAACTATCCGGCACCGGTCATCCATGTGAAAGACGCCTCCAAAAGCGTCGGCGTAATCGCAGCATTGCTCTCCGACAGCCAAAAGGAAGATTATGTCCGTGAGGTGGAGGAAAAATATGCGGTACTGCGCAGCGGACATCAACAACGCAAAACCCGGAAACGTTACCTTTCGCTTGCCGAAGCCCGGGCAAACAAACTGAAAATCCGCATCGAAAAACCTCATTTCACAAAACCGGCATTTACCGGCAGGAAAACTCTCTTCGATTATCCTTTGTCGGAAATCCGCCCTTACATCGACTGGACATTTTTCTTTCATGCCTGGCGGCTCAACGGAAAATACCCGGCCATCTTCAACGATCCGGTGAAAGGTGAGGAAGCCAAAAAATTGTTTGACGACGCCAACAGGATGCTGGACGAGATCATCCGGGAGAAAAAGTTGCAGGCCAATGCTGCCGTCGGTTTTTACCCTGCCGCATCGGTTGGCGATGATGTGGTTTTATTCGGCGACGAACAGCACACCCGTAAAATCGCCACCCTTCATTTTTTGCGCAATCAGGAGGTAAAAACCGCCGGAGAACCGAATCTTTCGCTGGCCGATTTTATTGCTCCCCTTACGGCAAAACAAACCGATCATATCGGACTGTTTGCCGTGACGGCAGGCATCGGCGTGGACAAATGGGTTGCGCATTACCAAAGCCGGAACGACGACTACTCGGCCATCATGATGAAAATCCTTGCCGACAGGTTTGCCGAAGCTTTTGCCGAACTGCTGCACCAAAAGGTCAGAAAGGAACTCTGGGGGTATGCTCCCGGAGAGGTGTTGCCCATGGAAGAGATCCTGCGCGAAAAATACCGCGGCATCAGACCGGCGCCGGGTTATCCCGCCTGTCCCGACCATTCCGAAAAACAGACCCTGTTCCAACTGCTCGATGCCGAAAATTCGGCCGGCATATCGCTGACGGAGAATTTTGCCATGATCCCGGCCGCTTCGGTGAGCGGCTATTACTTTGCCCATCCCGAAGCAAAGTATTTCAACGTGGGAAAAATACAAAAAGACCAATTGGAAGACTACAGCCGGCGCAAAAATACGGAGGTGAATGAAGTTGCCCGTTTGCTGAACCAGAATCTGGATTGATTCTTTCGTTTTTTGTACCTTTGTGATATGACAATTGATGCATTGCTAATAGATTAGGGGCAAGCAAAAAGAACAAAACTGATAATAACATATTTGCAACAAGGTATTGACCGATGAAAAACGATATATTTATTCAAGCCTGAAAATTTCGATTTAATTACATGGTTTTTAATAGCGAATTAGTAAATGAAAAATTTTAAACAATTAATAAATTCTATTGCTGCTATACACCAGCAGCTTCAAAAACAAGCTATCAATGCAGTTAATCAAGCATTAACTATTCGTAATTGGTTAATTGGATTTTATATTGTTGAATACGAGCAAAATGGTAATGACAGAGCAAAATATGGCACGAAATTGCTTTCAAAGCTTGCTTTTGAATTTAAAAATACAAAAGGATTGGATGAAAGGTCTTTTAGGAATTTTCGCTTGTTTTATAAATATTATCCACAAATTGGAATGTTTTTAAATGAAACTTCAATTCGGGGGTCAGCGACCACCAATTTGATTAACCTCAATATAGAAGTATTGCCAACTCAATTACCTGAATATAAAAAACAGGGGTCACTGACCACCGTTTCAGATAATCTTAAAAACAGAGTGCTCGGAAAATTGATTATAACGAAACTCTCATACACTCATCTTGAACAGCTTATTCGAATAAACGATGATTTAAAACCAAAACACAACTATTCCTAAAAGTATTAGTTAATAAGCGTGAATCTAAATCAAAAACATAAAACTTTAATGATATTACTGCACCAAAGATGGACAGATCCCAACAACGAGGTAGCAAAACGAATGGGTATGTTTAAAGAAAAAAGCCCGGATATTTTAAAAGTTATTTTGGAAAGTTAAAGAACCCAAAGCATTTTGCTTTGAAAAAACATCAATAATTATGGCACTAACAAAAGAGCAAATAACAGAAATAGAAAAGGCAGCAGCCAAATACATGTATTACAACAGGCCGCCGTTGGAAATTCGGGATAAGCTTGATTTGGGTTATCGTATTGAAGGGCAAAATGTATATCTGTTTGAAATAAGGCCACGTTGGGATAAGCCCGAGGTGAAAACAGAAACCCCGGTTGCCAAAACCACCTACGTTAAATCGCAAAACCAATGGAAGATTTATTGGATGCGTAGCAACCTGAAATGGTATCACTACGAGCCGGTTCCTTATGTAAAAACCATTTCAGACTTTTTCGATTTAGTGGCTGAGGATGCTTTGCATTGTTTCTTTGGGTAATTTAAACCTTCTGGAGAATCCAGACAAAATATAGATAATATTAAAAATAATGATGTAAATGATGGTAAGATTGATGGAATTAGTAGTGATTTGTCTGGTATAGCCAGACGAGAGAAATAAAAGAATAGTTTTTAGCAAATGTTAATTTGAATTTAAATGATGAAGGTAATCCAGAAGAAATTGAAAAATCAATCAACACTACAAAATCAGCATAACAAATATGCGCCGTACTGGGCAGCAGCCCTCGTCATATTTTGGGCCGTCGGCATTTTGACAATCTGGCTTGATTCGGGAGGCTTTTGGAAAGGTTATGTGCTGGATATGGTTGGGCCGGCATGGAATTACATTTTATTCAGAGGGCTTTTTACGAACAAAGCAAACAATGCATGGACCCGGTTTTTCACTCCGAAAAGAACCGTAACTATTTTTCTATTGGTGTGTGTGGCATTTGAAACCGCACAATATTTTAAACTCTATGATGCTACATTTGACCCGTGGGATTTTTTGGCTTATGTTTCAATCATTATCCCATTGTTCCTCATTGACATAAAAATAATAAGACAAAGTGAAAAACAAGCCAAAGAACAATCGGCGTACTGAAGACCGGGACATTTTCCCCGGAACATGTTGCCGACAAACCTCCCGCCGCAGTTTTCACAAATGATTATTTTTGACAGCAAATTGATGATTTTATGAAAAATTTATTTGCAATGTCTTTATTGTTTGCAGTTGCAATGGTTTTACAAAGCTGCAACAATACCAAAGATCAACGTAACGGCAAAGACGACAGGCCCAACATTATCTTTATCATGAGCGACGACCATGCCGCCAATGCCATCAGTTGTTACGGCAATTCCGTAAACAAAACGCCCAATATCGACCGGCTTGCCGACGAAGGGATGCGTTTTGACCAAAGTTTTTGCACCAACGCCATTTGTGCGCCGTCGAGGGCAGTTGTCCTGACCGGAAAATACAGCCACCTCAACGGCGTGGTTGACAACACCCAAAAATTTGACGGCAGTCAGGAAACCTTTCCCAAGATTCTTCGTGATAACGATTATCAAACCGCCATGATCGGAAAATGGCACCTGAAAAGTGCACCCACGGGATTCGATTACTGGAACATCCTGCGGGGGCAGGGCAATTATTACAATCCCGGTTTTATCGAAATGGGTGAAAACAAAAAATACGAAGGTTACGTAACGGATATCATCACGCAGCTCACCCTCGACTGGCTTGATGAACGCGACACCACCAGGCCGTTTTGCCTGATGATGCATCACAAAGCCCCACATCGCACATGGATGCCCGACATAGATCATATCAACGATTTCGACTCCACCGACATTCCCGTTCCCTTCAACTACTTTGACGATTACAAAAACAGAAGTACAGCGGCCAAAGCCCAGAAAATGTCGGTATGGAAAGACATGTATTTGGGTTACGACCTGAAACTGACCACCGGTTTTGATTCCACACAAGTCGTCAATGACTTGAGTACCCGTGCTTTCGACCGGATGACGCCGCAACAGCGCCGGGCATGGGACAGCGCTTACCGAAACAAAAACAACGATTTCTACCGGAAGAACCCGGAGGGTAAGGCACTTGCCCGCTGGAAATTCCGTCGCTATCAGGAAGATTATCTCGGCACCATTCAGTCGGTTGACGAAAGTGTCGGCGCCGTGCTCAATTACCTCGACAAGCACGGCTTGTCGGAAAATACCATCGTGGTTTACACCTCCGATCAGGGGTTTTTCCTCGGCGAACACGGCTGGTTCGACAAGCGGTTTATGTACGAAGAATCGCTGAAAATACCTTTGCTGGTCAGGTATCCCCGGGAGGTGAAAAAAGGGTCGGTGAGCAACGATATGGTGTTGAACCTCGATTTTGCCCCCACATTTTTGGATTTTGCGGGCATTTCCGTTCCGGGTGAAATGCAGGGCAAATCCTTCAAGGATATCCTTGCGGGAAAAACTCCCGGCGATTGGCGTGATGCCATCTACTACCATTATTACGAATACCCGTGCGAACATTTCGTGAAACGCCATTACGGCATCCGGACGCACGATTTCAAATTGATCCACTACTATTATGATATTGACGAATGGGAGTTGTTCGATCTGAAAAACGATCCCCATGAAATGAAAAATGTTTACAACGATCCGGCATACAGCGAAAAGGTCATTCAACTGAAAAAGCAACTGAAGGAACTGCGAAAAGAATACCGGGACGACGGAGCGGATCAGTTTCTGCCCGGAAAGGCTTTCGAAACCATCGGTCATATTGCTGTGGGGAAGCCCGTATCGTTGGAATATCCCTTTTCGCGGAAATATCCCGGAGGAGGCAACAATGCACTGACCGACGGCCGGATGGCATCCAAAGAGCTGACCAAAACCAAAGACCTTGGCGTTTGGCAAGGCTTTGAAGAAAACGATATGATTGCCACCATCGATCTGCAACACAACACCGACATCAAATCCATATCCGCCGGTTTTCTTCAGGACATTGATTCATGGATCTTTTCGCCGGTGTGGGTTGAGTTTGCCGTATCGGACGACAACAAGACTTTTACCGTTTTGAAAAAGATCAACCGGGAAACTGCCGAAGACCTCTCGGGAAAAGAACGGGTAGTTTTTATGACGGATTGCGAAAACGTTCGTGCACGTTATGTCAGGGTACATGCCAAAAACATCGGCCACTGCCCCGCATGGCACAAAGGCGCCGGCGGTAAAGCCTGGCTGTTCGCCGACGAGATCATTGTCAGGTAAGGGTTACCGTTGTGAAATTTGGTAAACCGTTTTGTCCCGATGGAGATTAATTCAAAAAAAAAAACGGAAAACCCGTTTAATGGTCTTCCGTTTATATTTTTATTGTGAAGTGATTTACTTTACCACAACAATCCGATGTTGAGTCCGAGATAACTCAACGCATCAATGTCTGATGTTTCCAATCCGTAGTTGTACCGCAGGTTAACCATCAGCCCTACACCGCTGTCGGTTTGGAAAGCAAGCCCCACTTCAGGTGCAAAAGCAAATTTCCAGTTGTCGTAATCAAACGAATACAAACCAATGTCGGTGCGTTGTATATCGTAAATCACACCGATATTTGCAGCAACATACGGTCTGACATAGCTTCCTTCATTGAAATAATAAGCTGCATTGAAAAACATCGGGAAAGCATTGATGTATTTATATTGTGTTCCCGTCAAAGTAATATTATCTACTTCTACGGTTTCTTTGTCGGCTTTTTCGTAAAAAACGTTCCAACCGAAATTTCCTCCGAGAGTAATGTTATTGTCAACAAATCCGCGGCCGTCCAGCATCATTCCCCTGAAACTTGCTTTGCCGGTGTAATCTTTGGTCGCTCCCATGGGGAAAGCCATATCGTAAGTGAACGACCACAATGCTCCGCTATTTTCCTGCTGCGCAAACATCGGCAGCGAAAACAGTCCTAATAAAACGGCTAAAAATATTTTTTTCATAATATGATTTATTTTAAAATTTATGATTTTAATATTGATTTATTTGGTGTCGAGGTAAGGCGATTGTTTAAACGCTTCATTGATGTTGTATTCAAGACGGTTTTTAGTATCGTTTGAATTACTGCCGAGCAATCCGTTGATGGTACCTAACCAAACAACTGGAATGGTATCGGTTTCCTGCTGGACATCGGTAATATCGTGCATCATCATAATCAGTGTTCCCACCGAATAGGAGGTAACATAACTGCCGCCCGGATACCAGGGATAGCTGGGATACCAATACCAGTCGGTATTTTCGCTTGATTTACCGTACCAGGGATACCATGGATACCAGTACCAGTAATCGGGATACCAGTACCATACCGAATAATTCTTTGTCCCCATGGCTGATACGGTCAGCACTACATCAGGTCTGTTGGATGTATCGGGATTTTCAATAAATTCATACCCGTAATTGACCATATTTTCCCGGATAAGGTTCAAAATAAAACTGTCGTATTGCCTGCTTAAATCCACGTCATTATCGGGATTTGTAGTGTCTTTCAAATGCACAATCGTATCGGGCAGTGCAAAACTACTGAGGGCTTCAAAGTTTTCGCTCTTGTCGTAAACGGTGGCTACCAGATCGAGGTCTTCATAATTCACATTGTCCGTCGGATAGCAGGATGTGATGAACATTCCCGCAAAGGCTAAAAATACCAACGCCAATGTTAATCTTACTTTTTTTTCCATAGTCTTTAATAAGTTAATGATTAATAAAATATTATTTCAATTGTTTGCTTTAATTTATTTAGTTGCTTTTTTAACGAATGCAAAAGTAAATCTTTTATTTCGCAGTCCAGTTAAATTTTTCAAAAATATCACCACAAGCTTTGTCTATATTTTTTTGAATATCACCGGGATTAGAGCTGATTTCTCCCCCTGCGCGTCCATACCATACAAGTTTTCCCGTTTTTCCGTCAACAATGTCAACGGCCAAAGCCCCGGTGGTATAGGTATAGGATGAAACACTGGCACCGGCCCAGCCGTAATACCCTCCGGTGTAAGGATTTCCGGAATAATACTGGTTGCCGTAATGCATGTTATATGCCGGATTGTTATACAAATAATAGGGTGGGGCAACCATGACGTAAACATTTCCCGGGCGTTCTTCCTGATTGACTTTCACATAATAGGATATCCAAAAATCGGGATTCTCGGTATAAATGTAATGGTAACCCTTTTTTTGGAGTTGATACTCGATGCCGGCTTCCAGACGTCTTTGTGTTTTGTATGGCACCAACGGCTTGCCCGTTATCGAATCAACAGGCTGCGGGATGAAATTGTATGTTTTGTATTGGGTAAAGTCCACATTGTGATCATAGTCCGACTGCACGTTCATCGGTGACGAACAGGCAAAAAACAAGATAAAAAAGCCCAGCGATATAAAATAAATTTTTCGAGTGATCATTAAATATTTTTAATTTAAAATTAAATGTATTGAAACCCTAAGTGTATCAAACATTGTACCATTCTTTTTGTTTTAATCCGGAGACTAAAATGCATATCCGATGGAGATGGAAAACCGGATATCGGTAAAACCAAATGAATAACGTACTTCTCTTGAATTGCTCTGGCTGACCTCCACCTGATAATCCAACCCGTAACGGTCAACGATTTGCTGAAGGTTCGATTGCAGATCGGATAAAAATTCATCCGTAACATTGTCATCGAATTTGTAAATCATTTGTACCCGGGAAGTTCGCGGCCCCAAGATGATAAAATCGAATATGAACCGGTTTTTGATCAATAACTGATAACCGATCATCAATCCTGCTCCATATTGATCCAGCCGGATGTCGGAAGTGAAATAATCAACAACGTCTTTGTCGGGATAATTGGGATAATGATTAAAGAACGCTTCCGATTGGTAATGGACGTAACGCAAATATATTCCGGCATAAAAACCGTTTGGCGACTGATTCTCACAGCTTTTAATATAATACCTCAGTTCGGGTGTAACGGAAAAACCTTTGATGCCAGCCGTTGAAATGGAGATGCTGGTGGAATCCATCCCTAACAAATTGGTCGTACCCCCCGAAAATTTGTATCCCGCATTAAGGCTTATCGTCCATCTCGGCCGGAAGCTCCTTTCGTAGGAGAGGGAAATATTACTGAAGGCCAAAGCCGTTAAACTGATTTTTGCAACATTTTTATAATCATATTCCCAGTGATTGCTCCAGGGAGTGTTCTTGTATTGTGCCGAATCCTGCTGCGGCAAAATGTTTTGGCTCAAGAAAAAATAAAAAAATAAAAGAAGCAGATGATGTGTTTTCAATTTTTCAGGGTTGAAATTATTTAATGTCGGATTCGGTATAATAAAATTTTGTGTCCTTAAACAAATTGAAACTCAATGAAAAGTAAAACACATTGGCATTCAGGTTCTCGTACGGTTTGTATTCCGTTCCGTTAATGGTTTCGGCGTAATCTTTATTGTGAAAATTGGTCAGGTAATACTTGAATTTCAGGTTAAAACCGTAAGGAAATTGAACGCCTGCCATGAGCGTGTGATAAACCGTGGGCACACGTTTACTGAACCAGACGGTGAACTTTTCGGTTTTCTTTTCGTTTTGAAATGTTTTCTCTTTGTAGGTGATGGGAAACTCGATTTCGTACCCGCCAAAGAACATGAAACCGTCAAGGTTGCCAAGTTTAAATCCTATGGGGATGCCCACATCGTAAGTTCTGAATTTCTTTTTTACCTTGTCACCGGTAACCGGACTGACATAGTTGTCGTAAATAAAACCGATGTTTCGCACATTAACCCCCGAAAACAGTCCGAATACCCTGGTCGGATCGTAATTGACAAGGCTCTGTACATTGAACCACGGGGTCCAGCGCATGGGGTTCCCTTCCGTATTGCCGTTGTCATCAATGCTGGCAAACGAAAAAATCATTTCACCTCCGGAAGTAAAGTAAAATTTTTTATTCTGATTATTTTGACCTTCAACCCCCTGAAAAACAAAACAGGATACAACAAATAAAAGTAAAAATTTTGCTCTCATAGTAATTCAACTTTTAATGATTGATGATAACTTGATTTCAATTCTCCTTAAAATACTATTTCCAATAACGGTTAATAACGTATTTTGTTCACGAATTTATATTTGTGAAGGAATTTTTAAAGAGAATTGTTCACAAGTGATACAAGGTGACGCTCCTGTTCACGATTTTAACCGGGACATTCAATAATCTCGGGCTTTCGGTTGTTCAAATCATAAATATGGTTCACCCCATTTCCATTAAGTAACTTTTATTAACCCCCATTGCAACTCCGCCGGCAAAACCACTTTGCAATTTTCAACAACTTTTCGGGCTGTTGATGTATTCTTTTCTTTTTTACCGTCTATTGCTGCAATGGAGGTTAAAAATGTTTTACCGCTTTATGACCCTTTTGACAATGCTGGTTTTTTCTCCTTCAATTTTCACAAGATAAATCCCGCTTGTCAGTCCGGAAATATCCAATTGTCCGGCAACGCCGGATATCTCTTTTGTAAGAATCTGCTGCCCGTGAATATCAAACAGATCCACCGTGACATCCTGTTGTTGCGAAAATTCAATAAACAGTCTGTCGGTGGCAGGGTTGGGATAAATCCTTACTTGCTGTTGTCCGGCCGTCTCCTGGTTTACGTTTGTAATTTGATAAAAACTTTGTATTGCCGATAGTCCGTCGGCATGAAACAGGCCGTCGTGGTCAGGCATTTCCTCATCCCATGTTACTTCCGGTTCGAAAATCGTTCCCGACGAGGGGTCGAAAATTTTAAAGTACAAATTGTCCAACTCGTCGAATCCGTCGTTGGCCGCGGTAAGCATATCTTCACCGAACAAGGTGATTGCCGTATTTTCATCTTCCCACACCGTGGCGCCGAAGCAGTTGCCGAAACCGTCGAACACACCGATGATATCTCCCGTTGCGATAAGCGAGGGATCAACGGCCCGGAGGGGTATGGCCACGATATGTGTCACTGGAGTATTGGTAATGCCGTTCCATGATGCCGTTTGCAACAATCCGTTGATATCGGGCAGGGGGTTGATGCTTCCCGCTTTGGTGTCGGATGTACAATCCGGGAAGAGGATTTCCGCAAAATTGTTCATCAGCACAAAGTAAGCTTTTCCGGGGGTAAGTTCCCCCAGGGTGTTGACATTCATTTCGGGCCAGTAAATTCCCCAGCCGGCATCTTCTTTGACGATTACCATATCCAACCCCTGGAACAATTGTTCAACGTCAACACTGCAAGGAGTCAACACCGGAATCAGGTTCCATCCCGGATTAAGTTGCAAGGTGTTTACAACGGTTTTTGTTCCGCTGATGGTGAGGTTGGTTTTGTTGTTCACCTTGATGCTGTAGCCTTCCGTCAGGTTCCAGTTGCCGATGGTGTTGACATTTTGTGGAGGCCAGTAAAAACCGGTTTGCGACTGGAGGATAACAAGGTTTTCAACCACATTTTCAAAAATAACCTCCACATTGCTCTCCTCAGGTTCCACGAAAGACGAAATTCCCGTCCAGCCGCTTTGCAGGACATAATTCTGACATTGTGTAACGGTTAAATGGATATCATCCGACACCGAACTTACGCAAGGGCTCAGCGGTTCTGCCGTCAGGGTCAGTGTTACTTCTCCCGCCGTCAGGTCGTTGGTGCCGAAGGAATAAACCGCATCAATCCGGTTGGGGTCGTCGAAAACACCGTCGCCCAGAGTTGTCCAGATAAAAGAGAGTGCATTATCCACAAAGCCCGAAAGCTGATAGGGCTGGTATTCGCTTGCGGGAGAATCCTCCCCGGCATACACCTCTGGCAACCTTGCAAAGGCAACATGAGCCGGAACAATGACATTTGTGTAACAGGGACTTTCGGGCAAAACAACAAGCACCAAAAATACCGAGCCTTTTTGCAAATCCTCTGCACCCGGCGTATAAACCGGATTTAGAACCTGCTGCGAGCTGAATGTACCATCTCCGAAGGTAATCCAGAACGATGAACTGTAGTCGGATGCCTGTGCATCAAGCTGAAGTGTTTCGTCCTCACAAATGGTCGTATCCGGCGTTACCGAAGCTTCGGGAAGGTGTTTTACAGTCAACATTATCGACGAAGTGTCGGGCATCGTACACGGACTTGCGGGATATGCCACCAGCGACAATATTGCAAATCCCGTTTCAACATCATAGGGGCCGGGAGAATATTCCGGTGTCAATATACCGTTATCATCAAAGATGCCGTCGCCCGAGGTGATCCATTCGAAACTTTCTGCATTGGTTACCATGCCGAACAGAGTATGCGTTCCGTTCTCGCAAACTTCAGCATCTTCACCGGCATTGACAGTTGTATTGTTTTCGAATGAAAGGGTGACGGATGAAGTTGCGGAAGGCGCACAGTCATTGAGCGGCAGTGCGTTGAGCGTAATTTCAACAGACCCTGCAGCCAAATCTTCCGTTCCGGGAGTATAAACTGCCGTCAACGATTGTTCGTTGTCGAAAGTACCCGTTCCGGAAGTTGTCCATAAAACCGAGCTTACATTTTCCGCCGTACCGTTGAGCGGATAAGCGGCTCCGGCACATACGGTAGCATCATTGCCTGCAAAAGCCGTGGGAAACGGGATTTGACACACCGTCCATCCTACCGATTGGTCAAGCACACCGGCCAATCCCGTTACTCCTTGTATCTCCGTTACTTTTACCGTCAACAGATAAGTGCCGTCATCACCGCAAAGCGCTTCCAGTCCGCTGATCTTGAAGAGCACGCTGTTGGGGCTTTCGGAAGTGATCACAAGGCTGCCTGTGGGAAGCGGATTTCCGTCGGTGCCGGTCAGTTCCAGCTGATCGGTGGTAAAGGTGATTTCGTAAATGGGCATGTTGAACAATACGAGGATCGTATCTATCGGCTCGCCGGGTTCTTCGGGAACACCGAAGAAATAATCAATGGCCGGCGCCTGAATGGCTTGTATCCACGACACCTGCAATCCTTCGTTGCCGTAGTTTCCGCTGAGGTCAGCCACACCCGAAGCCTGAACGGTAAGGGTGTAATAGCCGTTTTTGGAAGTTTTGTCGGAGATGTCCACATCGAAGACGGAATCGTTAACAGGAGTTACCGTCACAAGCGTATCCATCAGATTGGGACCTCCCTGATTTTTCAGTACCATGTCCTGATAATCGAACGTCGTGGGTTCGATGGGTTCGCTGAAGACGACCTGAACATTTTCCACCGGATAATCAGCCGGCTCTTCGGGAACACCGAGTACGGCAACCACTTTGGGCACATCCTGATCGATGGCTTCAAACACTACCGTATAATCTGCCGGTTCCGCACCACCCGAATCGGTGGCTTCGAAATTATCCACAAAATGAAGCTTGTTTTCATAAATCGGCTCATCACCGTCGGGAATGGTGCAGTAGGTAAGCCAGATGTTTTCTTCGGGAATCACCTGCCCGTCACTGCGTGTGCAGCTCACCAACCTGTACAAACCGTTTCCGGGATCATCCGTCAAAGCGTAGTTCCAACCTGCTTCGGAAGGCGTCACCGTGATCTGAATGATCGTATCGTTGAGCGTTACCACGCCGTCGGCCTGAATACTCCCGGCCTCAAAAACTTCGGCTACGGCTCCGTTGGAATAATACAAAGCATCGGGAATATCATTTGCGTCGGGTATGTCGTTCACGAGAAAATCGTTGATGCTATCGTCGAGCGCACCGTAAACACGGATACTTTTGATCAACTCATGAATCTGTATGCCGCTCACAAGACTCAGGTCGGGGTTGCCGTAGCTGTCGAGATGATTTACCGATGCTTCATACGAGACGAAATGTCCGAGCAAAGTGCTGGTGAACCACCATTGGCCTACAGCCGTTTCACCGCCGGGAATATCCCCGAACTGAACATTGTAAAGGCCCAGTTGCATGGGTTGCCCGCCGAGGTTCGACCCGATGATCTCAAAGTCGATCAACAGGCCCTTGTCGTTGTCGATGATGACCGGTTGTGCCGATTCGAGCGAAACATTTTTGGCCGTGCCCATGCCCTGATTGTCGATCATCACGGCAAGCTCCGCCGGAATCATGGGCTCGATGGGCTCGGTGAGGGCATCGTCGCCGAAGATATTGCGTTGCATGAAACAGTCGATGTAAAGATTCGGACTGGGATTCACCTGAAGGGTTACCGGAAAGAGCGGTTGTTCGTAGATTTCTCCCGTAAAAGGATCCAGATAGGTCAGTGTTCCGCCGAAAGAATAATACTTCGGCACGGTGGGTGCGGCACTGCGTTCGGGGATAAATTGTATCACCACACTTCCTTCCGTTTGGGCGTCCAGAATCCCCGAGCCGTCTATGGCCGTTATTTCATCCAGCAACAAGGTATTGATCTGGAAGAGATCGTTCCGGATGATCCCTTCTTCGTCGCGTACTTCAAGGTTAAGCTGGATGTTTTGCATGGCATCGGTTTCGTGTCCGTTGAAAATGGTCAGGGTTCCCTCGAAAGCCTCACGGGTCATGGTCAGCGTTTGCGAAAACTCTACCGTTACCGTGGCACATACCGATTGGGATTCATTATCAAGATAAGCTCTCATGATGACCATATCGGCATTGTAGAGCGAATCGAACGAAGGATAACCGCGTGTATGCGTGTATTGAATGGTTGAATCGTAATTCAACTGGTATTCATGCAATAGCAAAGTATCAGCAATATCGGGATATTCCTGCGTGGGAGAATAAATACCGTTGCTCCATGCTTCCATGGTAGTATTCCAATGATCAACAAAGTCCAGAATTTCTTCCTCGCTGATGTCGGTATCTTCGAAGGCAACCACCAGATTGTTGCGGGTTACCGTATCAACCGGTATCTTTTCATCCAGAAATACGGCAACCGAATCTCTGAACTCGCCGAGGTATTCTTTTTCGAGAAAACTTTCGTTTCCGAGAATTTCAACGGTATAATCGGCCAGGGCTCCGTATCCCTTGTTAAGCCAGATCATGTCGTTAAAGATTTGTTCCATTTCCGAAAGCTCCGAGTATCCTTTGTTTCCCATGGGAATAATGGGAGGTGAGGGAAACGGTACCGTAAGGAAACAACCTGCGGTGGTTCCGATGCAGTAGAAACAGCCCAGTTTTCCGTCGGTTAAAGCATCTACCACGGAGAGGATACATGAAATATAATTTTGTAAATTCAATTTGTTGGATAGCAGATCGGCACCGCAATCCAACGGCCCGGGGATCGGGTTGATACAATCCAGCAGGCAGTTCATCGCATCCACCAGACAGGTGTCGCATGCAATGTAGGTTCCCTGATAAGGTGTCGGTTCCTGATACTCCGGAGACCAGCCTGGGCTGTTAAGGCTTCCCCCTCCTCCACCGGGGCCGCCCGGGCCGAAACTCGGCAGTTGCGAAAAAATGTTGCTCGGCGTCCCGGATTCACCGCAAACCCTGCCGAGATAAAAACTCCATGCGGCAACAACCCTCAGTTTACCGTCGGGGCCACAATCGAACTGGTATTTGGCAATGGTGATATCGGCGCAAACCAGTTTCTTGCCGTCACCGGATTTCTCCGGCGGGCGAACCTCCATCACAACAGGAACCTGTATGGTTTGATTGGGCAAAATGTCGAACTGATCCACCGTTGTGGTAAACATGTATTCGGGATCATCCGGAAAAGTGATTTCCACATCCTCGGCGGTGATCAAACCCACATTGGTAAGATTTACCAGAAAGGGGAAATATTCGCCTTGCTCAAGATGAGGTAGCGTGTCGGGCATGTCCATGATCACCACCGGAGCCGGTACATTGGTCTCGAACTGTGTGATGAGCGTTACGGCGTATTGGTCTTCGATTTCGGTAGGAACAACATTCCATGTGTAGGTGATGGCCTGAAAGGTAATAAATGTTACCACCTCGTTGACAATGCCTTTGTCGATGTAGATATAATCCTGGTATCCGATGTGCTGCGGGGCTTCCACTTTCAGGACGTAATACCCTTCGTTGATATCCTCGGCAAGGAAATGGCCGTTTTCATCGGATTGTCCTTCGGCAATAATTTCGCCGGTGTATGGATGCTTGAGTATGACGGTAGCTCCCTCCACGTGAGGTGCAGCCGTCGTGTTGTAGGTGTACTCGTCCACCACATCCACCAGCAGGTTGCCTGTTTCGAGCGAAATGGGCTCGAAGCTGAACGGCAACAACACACTGTTGCTGTTGGTTCCGGTAAGCACCAGTTGCCCGGTAACGGGATTGTTGAGCTGCAAGTCGTCGCCCGGGGTGAGGCTCAACGTTACCGTGGCACTTTCGCCCGGCTGCAGCGACGGGATGGTGTCGGGGCTTGCCGGCGACAGCCAGTCGAGCTCCGGTAACAGGATGCTCACCGGCCCGGTGGTGTCCAGTCCGTTGTTTTGCACTTCAAACTCAACGTAGTTGATTTCATTTTGTACCATGGTGGCATTCAAAACCACCGGGTCAAGCTTGAGATTTCCTATGGGCGCCGTGGCATAAAACCAGGTGACGAATTCAAAACGGGTACCTTCGTCCGAAACAAGAGATAGTTTCACCTGCTGATACTGGTCGCCTTGTGTTACCGCCGTTGCTTCAACGCTGTAATTTATCGTGGCATAACCGTTGCCGGGAAGATTGACCACCGGCACGAAATTCACCGTACAACCCGCCGGAGCCCATTCGACTTCCACCTGAAGATTATGCAGCGGTAAATCGGTAAAATTTTTGATTTCAAGAAATTTCTGCTGTGTTTCCCCGAGTGTTAGGTTCCAAAGAATATCGCCCGTTTCGGTATGTTTGGCTCCGAGGATGGTAAACTCATCCTGGGCATCGGTGAGGCCCTGGCCGGGATAGCAGGCACCCACATCATACTTACCTGCTTCGCCGTTGACAGGGATAAAGAGGTATTCAAATTCTCCGTTTTCGTCGCTGATCACCTGATGAACCCTGCGCACACCGTCAACGATGATGTAAACATCAACCGGTTTATCGGGTACGGGGGCTTTGTTTACCGTTTGCGTAACGCCGTGGATAGGAATGGGTGTACGGCCGTTGAACACCTCTTCCTCAACGGTTACCGTAGCCGTATAATCCGGTTGAACGCTGAGGGGCAATGCAAGTGAAGTGTTGTTGATACTCAACAATTCGGGGCGGTTGTTATTTTCGTTTACCGTGGCAATGATGTAAAAATCCCCTACTTCGCCGGTAAAAGTGATCTCCGAGGAAATTTCCAGCGAGTCGCCGATATCAAGACCGTCTTGTGTGATTTGCGAATCGAGCAGCAGATCATCATCGTCGGGAATGGTGTCGTCGGAACGGTAAATATTCACAGTGGCTCCGTTGGGCGCAACGGCAAAGCCGGTATTTTTCACGAACAGGTTTACCGTGATGGTTTCGTTGATCAGAATGTCGTTTTGCGAAAGCGAAATATCCGGGATGGTATAATCCGGCAGGTTTAGGTCGGTAACCATCACCCAGCAGGTACCGCTTCCATAGCCTTCGGCTGAAACGGTGATCATCACGATCTGGTCGCCGTCTTCAATATCGTCGTCAATTGTGCCGAAAGGTACCTCCACCTGATCTTCACCTTCGGGAATCACCGCCGTTGCCGGCAAGGATATTTCGTCGGGGGAATTGTTTTGCAATGTGATTTCCACGGCATCACCGCCGTTGGTATTTCGTGTAACGGTCAGTATCCCTGCATTCACAAGGTTTTCGGGAACGACAAAAGGTTCCGCCGAGACGGCAAGCGAAGGGCCGTCGTTGTCAAGTACGGTAATTTCTTTTGTTGTTGTGCCGCCACTCGTTGGAGGAGCACCGCAACTGCATGATTCGATAAATACCGATGCCGTAAGTTCTACTACCCGGTCACCGTCAAGTACACCGTTATCCACGGCTCCGATGTTGAATTGCTTTTGTGTCATGCCGTTGGCAATGGTAATCATTTGCGGGAAGAAAATATCACCGGGCGGGTCTGCCGACAGTTGGATCGTCAGCGTGCCGTCGGCCGGCTCCTGCAACTGTATCGTTCCCCATGAGGCATAGGGCCCGCCCGCTTCGGAGACGGTATCGGGATTGATCGTGAATGAAATTGCGGGAATATCGTCATCCGATATGGTTAATGAGTCCGTTCCGGTGAGGTATCCCGTCAGCAAAGCACTTACGGTTACCTCAACGGTGAGTTCGGGGACATTGTCATCAATCACAGGGACCTCAATGGTTGCCGAAGCCTGATTTCCCTGAATCTCAACCGAACCGGGCAACTCCAACTGATCAGACATGCCGGCGACGAGATAAACCGTCAATGCTTGCGAGGTAACCAGATCACGCGTTACCGTAACATCTACGATTTCTCCTTCAACAGCCTCATCGGGTGTAATTTCCACGTTCAGCGAAGGCATTTCGTCGTCAACGATCGTCAGCGTATCTGCGGTGCCGGGGTAATCTCCGGCCTGCGCCGCGATTTCCACCGTTACATCACCTTCTATCAATTCGTTGTTGACGGGAGACACGGCAAATGCCGCACCGGATTGTTCGGCCGGAATGCTGACCGTTTCCGGAAGGATCAACCTGTTTTCTTCCGAAACATTGAGCGTAACGGTAAGTTCCTCGGCCCGGCTTCCGCTTCTGAAGACATTGCACCACAACGGGCTGACGGCATTTTCTTCAATTACCGGTTGCGGAATGGAGATGTACAGCCGTTTTTCAAGGGTTACGCTTTCGGCCGATAAGGCCGTGTTGTTGGCCGTGGCGTTGGGCTTTTCGACAAGACCCGGATAAGGCGTAAGGGCAACTTCCAAATACACCTCTCCTTCCATGGCAGGGTATTCGGGCACGGCAAAAGTGCCGGCTTGCGTAATGAAACCGCCCGTCTCCAATGTGTCCGTGTATTGAACGTATCCGAGAATTAAACGTTGCTCGCCGGAAACCAGGGATATTTTGCAACTCCATCCTCCGATTGCCGGAGCATCGCCGATATTTTTCGTCATCCATCCTACCGAAGTGTTGGTGCCGGGGGTGATATTCCCGGTCAGGGACTGCACATCTTCAACCGACAGGTCGGGATAGGGAGGCAAAAGCACTTCCATTGTTCCCTGCGACACGCCGAGATTGTTCTCTTCATCGGTTTCCTGAATGATGTTGCCCGCATCGGCAAAAACAAAAACGTATTGGGCTCCTTCGAGCAATTCCCCTATGGCAACGCTCACCGTATCGGTGTAACTTTCTCCCTGCGAAAGGGCTTTTACATTCTGTACTTCCGCCAGCAATTGCACCTCACCGGGAATAAAAACCGGCGACGGAGAAATATACAAACGGTCTTTCCAGGGGATGATGCCCGTTCCGCCGGTACCGTTGTTTGTTACGGTGAAAGAGACATCAACGGTTGCTCCCGCCTGCACCGTATCGGGGATCACGATGTTGTGTACGGTAAGGTCGGAAAAGATGTTGAAAGAAAATACGAATACCTCGCTCTCGCTCTGCGAACATTCGTTGCGGGCAACGATTTGCCAGTTGTAAAGGTAGTTTTTGTTCAGATAAGCATACCATGTATAAGAGGTGGCTGTTAATCCTTCCACGGACGGTTCTTCGGGTTTTTGCTGATTGGTACGCCACAGATACAAGTCGTAAAAGGAAGCATTATCAACCGCATTCCATGAAAACGTAACCGGTTCGACACATCCGAATGAACTGTCGGCAGGCGAAAGGCCCGTTACTTCCCCTACGGGAGGATAATTGGATAGACTGTAAGCCAGCGTGTCGTTCCATGTATTTTGATCGTCGCCAAGCAACGTAAAAGTTTCGATGCTATAATTTCCGAAAACAGACAGATCGAGGGTTTGCGCAAAAGTGTATCCGGTGGATTCGCCGGATGGTAAGGTGGTGCTCACCGTTTCGATCACCGGTGCGGCATTGTTCAGCGAAAAACCGACGTTGAAATTACTTTGTGAAAACTGCCCGAAATTCTTGATCGTTATCGTGAGGGACTCATTATCGGATAGGCCGCAGCCGTCATGCGGAGTTTCCACGGCAATCACCGAAAGGTCGTTATCGGGAGGAATACCGGTACCCGAAACCGGCAGACTCAACAAACCCATGTTGGTACTGAATAGCAGGTGATCGACGACGGTTTCGTAATTCAAAGGAAGAAAGAAAATATGAAACGCAATCTGCTCGCCAAACCCGATGGTTTGAGGCAATATTAAATCGTCGGTGAGGAAGGTCCCGTTATCGAATGTTGCCGAATAGACTTCGAGAAGCGCATTTCCGTCATTCGAAAGGACGGCGTTTTCGGTGGCCGTATTATTGACAAGCACATCGCCGAAGTCTATTTGCGTTGGAGTGAACACGGGAACCGGAGGTGTTAATCCTTGCCCCGTGAGCGGGATTTCCAAAGTGGGTGACGTTGCATTTTCGAGCAGTAACGTGAGTGTTGCCTCATAGGTTTTAACCACCGACGGAGCAAAAACCACCCGTAATTGTTTTTGAGCAAAGGGAAAGATTTTATCAATAACATCGACAGTATGAAAATCGGGATCACTGAATGAAACACCATTTACTTCGACGGCAAGCGCACCGGTATTTTTCAATGTCAGCATCAGCGTATCCGTTTGTCCCGTGAAAATATTGTCAAAGGTCAGTTGTGCAGGTACCGGATTGATAATTCCCGATCCTTCGATATTGACGACCAATGAAACCGTATCCGAAGGATTGTTGACGGAATTGGAGGTAACGACGACGGAGCGTTGGTAACCGCCTGCCGGGAATCCCGATGAATTGACGGATAAAATTACGGACTGTTGTTCTCCCGGCTCAACGCTTCCGTTGCCGTTAATGAGCGAAAGAAAATCGTCGTAGGGGGCCGTTGACTGCTGACGGAACGGGTTTCCGTAAAGAATGCCGTTGTTGCCGTTGGCGGAGGCGTCGTTGACAATGCTGCCCGACGATTTTGTAAAAGGAAAATACAGCATCAGTTCCGGATCGTCTCCCGACAGGGTAAGCCCCATGGCCGACTGAATTTCGGATTCGTTGCGTGCGATGTTCCAGATGCGTATTTCATCCATTTTTCCTTTAAAATATTTGTATTTGTAAGACCTTCCGATGCGGACGTTATCGCTGCTCGATTCAATGGTGAAGGGGGCGAAGGTTTGTTCCGCATCCAAAATGCCGTTGATGAACAGACGCATGGTACTGCCGTCGAAAGTGGCGGCAACATGTGTCCACTGGTCGGCGGTTGCCGGTGTGTTGGAAATAACCGAAAACTGCCGGTTCAGTCTGAATTCGTAATGTTGATCGCCGTTGATCCGCAAGCGGTACGTCCCTTCAACGGAATTTTCCTTTCCGAGGATGAACTGATCGGCGTTTTCCGAAGGATAGAGCCACAGTTCGACGGTAAGTGCGTCTCCGGAGTTGAGCGAGTTGTCGTTCAACACATTGATGTAGTCGCCATCGCCGTCAAAGTTCAGCATGTAGCTGTTCATGGGTGAAACCTCCGACTGATAGATCAGGGACTCGCCTCCGGTGTTTTCTACCGTAAACGGTTCCTGCGTGTTTTCACCCGATTGCAAGGTAATTTCGAAATTTTGAGGTGTTACGGTCATGTCGGGATGTTCCGCTCCCGTTGCCGCGATCACCACCTGAAGCTCCGGAGTAACCGGATCGTTGGAATTGAGAATAACAATGGCGGAATATTGCCGGATGTCGAGCGGAACAAAAGTGATGAGCAACGGCTTATCCTCACCCGGAGGGATGGCAAAAGGAGAATTGTCAATAATAAATACCGGATATTGACTTTCGACGGAAACGGAAAAAACCTTTAACGTATCGCAGCCGTTGTTTGCTACGGCTAATTCACCGGTCAGGGTGTCGCCGAGGTATGCGGTACCCATGTCAAAATAGTCGGTGGAGATGATTTCCGGATCGCCGGTAACCGTCAGTGTGCTAAAGAGCTCTGCAACGGGGTCGTCGGGGTCGTTGGAGTTTACGGTCAACACGGATTCATAGTTTCCGGCGTAAAGATCAACTGCCGAAATATTCAAATGAACGGTGATGCTGTCGCCGCCGGGTATTACGGCCTCCTGCGGATAACCCTCCAACCATGCGGCATTGCTTTGCAAGGCAAACTCAAGAGTCTGTTGTCCGAGGTTGTGGATTTTCAAAGAATCGGAGTAAGTACCACCGCAGACAACGGTGTAACCAAATACGGTTTCGGGAATGTAAATGTCGGCAGGAGTAACCCCGCGGCCCGACAGGATAACCTGCATCCCGGGGTCATTCACCGCATTGGAGCTTACCGTAAGGGTGTCTGTAACGAAGCCCGTTGAAGACGGGGCAAACAGTAGGATAACTTTTAGATTGCCTCCGGGAGGCAAAACAACGGGAAAGTCTTTTGCGGGTAACGAAAAATCAAAACCCGAAGTTACGCTGTGCAGAATGGCCATATCGTCGATGATAAGCGCTTTCGTTCCGATATTAACGAGCGTCAGGGTATCTTCCCCCGATTCGCCGATAACAACTTCACCCATGCAAAGCGAATCGGGTTGGGCGGCGATTTGCGGATTTCCTGTAACGTTGAGCGACACCGGAACGGCAAAGGGTGAATGGTCGATGGTGTTGTTGGTGATCAACAATGACGTTTCGTAAAGGCCGTCGTTGAGCCCTTCGGAGTATAATTTCACTGTGATTTCGGTGGAAGCGGAAGGTGCGATCGTCCCGGAGGTGTCCGACACGGCAAGCCACGGTGCTTGACCGTTTTCCGGCGCCTTTGAAATTACAAATCCCAGATCATCAACGCCCGGATTGGAAATGTGCAACACAACTTCCGTGGAATCGGGCTCTTCGAGGGCAACGAAAAACTCCTCCGGGTCAACGGCTATCTGCGGCAGTCCGAAGGCCAGATTAACTACCGTTAGCTGTCCGTAACCGAAAGTGCCGTCCCCCACAAGGTAATCGGGTTCGGCATCCAGTTCCGAGGCTATGCCGTTGATTTCGGTCCAAAGCTTAAACGACATCGGATTGCCTGGGGTAAAACCCGGCAGGCCGTTGGCAACATCCTTTTCCCATGCCGTCAATGCTAAATTTCCGTTTTTGAAAAGCAACGGCACATCGCCGGTCAACGAAACATCGCCAAAGGCCTGTGTGGCATGCTGCAACGGCGAATGATCGTTCATGTCTTCGTCAAACGGCCAGTAGCCCGTCAGACCCTCTTCATCGCCCTTAAGCCTGAAACGGAACAAGCTGCGGATCTGTTCTTCCGTCTTCGCCACATTCCAGAGCCTGACTTCATCCATCAGGCCGTTGAAATAGCGGTTCATGGGTTCGTCGCCGCCGATCTGCAAACAGTGGAACGTTAATCCGGGATCGGGGGCATACGTTTCCGAAGCTTTCAGTTCGCCGTCGGCATACACTTTTGCCGTTGTGCCGTCGAAGGTAAAAGCAAGATGGTGCCACTGCTGCTGCGACAGATTGATGTCGCCGATCTGTTTGTTGTCGCCGTCGGGCGAAAACCATACGGTAACCGTATTTTGATTGCTGTTGGTATGCTCAATGACGAGGGCATCATCGGAGCTGTTGTTGGGAGCGGTTTTCCACATGGAGATCATGCGCGGATTGTTGGAAATGCCGTTGCCGGTGGATTTGCGCCAGAATTCAACGGTGAATTCGGTGAATTCTCCCGGCTCGTCAACAGTGATATAATCCGCCCCTGCGGAAAAAACGGCCGCCTTTCCAAAATAACCTTCCATTCCCGCCGCCATGCCCACGCAGGTGTTTCCGTCGAAAACCGACAATTCGTCGCCGGGTGTGATGGTTGTCCCCAAATTGGTCTCGTTCACCACGATGGGATAGGGTTTTCCCGTGGGATCAACGGGATTGAAATGATTTTCGAACCCCGTTCCGAAAAGTTCCAGTTGATGGTCCGGTGCGTTGGAAACGATGGTCAGTGTATCGGTAAACAATCCCTTTGCGTCGGGGGTGAAACTCACGAAGACCTCTTTCAAATCGTTGGTGTTTTCGAGGGTGAATGCGGAGGGAGATACCGAAAACTGCGCACAGGAGGTCTTCATTTCCGTTACCGTCAATGGCAGTGTTCCGGTATTGATTACGTAAAACGACAATGTTTTAACGGAATCGACCACAACGTTGAAAAAACCGATATGATCCATCGACGTGGCAATGCCGGGTTCTCCCGAAGGGATGGCAAAACCGTTGAGCAGAATAGCCGTGACGGGGTTGTCGGGATCGTTGCTGTAAAGTTTCATGTCTGCGGAGTAGCCGCCCGGTGCATCGGGTGAAAATGTGATCCCGATCTGCAAGGAATCCGCCGGGTCTATCACCGCATTGGAAACCGACACATCGAAGGCTTCGGCATTTTCCGATACAATCAGGTGCAACGGAGCGTTTCCGGTATTGAATACCGTGAATTCATTGACGGCCGTGTTGCCGGGCTCCACCTGACCGACAAAAAGCTCTTCTGCCGGGAGCCCCATATGGGGAGCAATGCCTGCATTGCCCGAGAGATCGACGACGCTGATCTGTCCGGCGCCGAAATTCCCGTTTCCCGTAATAAATTCAGCCGTGGCATTTGTTTCGGCCCACGTATCGAAAACATCACACCAGATTTTGAAACTCATGGGGTTACCGGGTGTAAATCCGGGCAATCCCAGGGCATCGTCCTTTTCCCACGCCGTGATCAAAATCTCCGAAAAGATGCCGCCGAATTGTTCCCCGTCGGCAACGGCATCACCGTGCAATACCGAAGGTGTGGCTCCGAAAGCAAGATTGTTGATGCTGCCGTCCCCGAAATTCCAGTATCCGACCAAACCCAGGGTGTTGGGATGAAGGGAAAACAGCATACCCGCCCTGATTTCTTCCCCGGTGCGGGCAACATTCCAAACCCTGACCTCGTCGATCAGACCGTTGAAATAATAACCGTGCCCTCCTGTGGCACCGTAAGCGCCGATGATCTGACCCTGTTCTCCGGTATGAAGGGGTTGACTGTAGTTCTGTGTGCCGGCGAGTGTGCCGTCCACATATATTTTTTTCTGTAAACCGTCGTAGGTAGCCGTAATAAAATGCCACTGTCCGTCGGTGATTCCCGCCGAAGCGGAATTGACCGCAAAATTGTCATATCCTGATGTCCCTTCGGGTTTGGTACCGAAAAAGATTTGATCTCCCTGAAAAAACAATGAGTATTGAGTGTTTTTGGCTCCTTTCTCAAAGATAAAACCGTTTTGGTTAAAATTTTCGGAAAACACCCATGCCGAGAGGGTCAGTTGCTGAAGGTCGAATTCGGTGGAATTTTCGTTGGTCAGATAATCGTTGTCACCGTCAAGTGAAAGGCTTTTGTCGTTGTTGCTGCTGATGAAAGTTCCCGTACCGACGCACAACGTTCCGTCGAAAACGGCAATCTCGTTTTCGGGCGAAGGGAAATACCCGTCCATCATAATGGTATCAATCAAAACGGGATAGGGTTTTCCGGTGGGCTCCACACAGGAAAAATGACCTTGTGCGGCCGTTCCCGTAAGGGGGACAACCACCGGATGATCGTTGTTTTGAATGGTGAGGGTGCCGTAATAAGAGCCCGTTTGAGCGGGAGAGAATAAAACGGAAATGTCGGTGTTTTTCCCGGGTTCGACAGTGAACGGGGTGTTTCCGAAAAGCGCAAAAGCATCGTTTGACGATGTGATCTCCGTTATTTCAAGGGTTGCATCTCCGTTATTGAACAAGTTCAGGATCAATGAGGAGGTTGTACCGTGGGCAATGCTTCCGAAATGCAGCGCCGCCGGATTCACGACGATATGAGGCTGTGCCTGCGGAATGCCCGCCCCGTACAACGGGATCGACAATGCGGGGAGATCGGGATCGTCGGTTTGCATGGTGAGCACATCGGAATAGGTGATCGTTTCGGTGGGTATGAAGGTAACCCACAATGTATCTTGTTCCGCCGGATCAATCAGCAGCGACGAAGATGAACAGGTGAAATGGCTGTCGCCGTTTTCAATGCCGGTAACGGCAAGTTTGGCCGTTCCCCCGTTATGAAAAACAACCGGCAGGCTCCTGCTTTGGTTAACGGGAACCATATTGAACATCAATAACGTATCGGAAACCCAACAATGAGGAATCAGACCGGTTGTAACCCACAATGTTACCGCCGAATAATTTCCGTATCCGAAGGTGCCGTCGCCGACGGAATAATTTGCTTCGGCATCAAAGTTTTGATATTCCGAATGCCATAAGACATGAAACTTGAACGACATGGGATTGCCGGCGGTATATCCGGCAAGGTTCTGCGAGGTGTCGCCCTCCCAGGCAATAAGGTTCAGGGTGTCGCTGCCGTCGAAATCAACGACGCCGACGCACAGTTCACCGTCAAACACACCGATTTGTGTTCCCACGGGAAGCGTTTCACCGTTGATGTTGAGGTTGGTCAAAACAATGCCGTATGGCAAACCTGTCGGAGGTACCGGCTCGAAAGGTTCGTTTTGTGCAGTAACCAATCCTTGAATGTTAAGCAAGGCGATCAGCAAAACGATTATTCCGAAGTGCCTGAAATATCCGGTTTTATTTTTTGTATCCATCGTTTTAAATTTTTTCGTTTGTTCAAAAAAACTGTTTCCCCGCTGTTTTTGAGTGGCAGCGGAAAATGTGCAAAATGAAAAGGGTTTATTTCAGGATCACTGCTTTCCGGATGTAAACACCGTGAGTGGTTTCGGCCGTGACGAAATAGATGCCGGGGCATAGTTTTTTGCCGTACATGTCGGTTCCGTCCCAGGTTAAACGGTGCTCATCGGCAGCATATCTTTGGTCGGTCAGCAATTTGACAAGCCTTCCGGAACCGTCGAAGACATTCACTTTTACCAAATCGTCTTCATGCAAATCAAAAATTACGGTGGTGGTCTCTTTGAAAGGATTGGGGATGATGCCGAATTTAAACGGATCTTCAACGATGGGAAGGGTTTCGAGGACAAAGTTGCCGTAATTGCTCTGGCCGAAAAGAGGCCTGTTGCCCGAATAATCCGCAACACGAAGCATGACGGACTGTGCTGCGGCCGGCTTGTGAACCCTGGCGGACAGTGTATTCCCGGGAGTAAATCCCGGCAGATTCTGCATGTCGTCCTTTTCCCATGCGGTGATCAGCAACTGCTCTCCGCCCTGATACACGGCTGCTCCGACACAAAGGTTTCCGTCGAACAGGCCGATCTCGTCACCGGGCAGCAAATACCCGGGCGTTTCCTGTGGTGATTTAACCGTTAGTACGACAGCCCACGGTAATCCTGTTTCCACAGATTCGAAAAAGGTGTTGTCAACGGGAGCCGTTGCCTCGGGACGACCGGGGGAAGGCTGTGATGCAGTGTTTTTCGATCCGGCGGGATAATAAAATGTTACCGCCGTATCCACATCCAAAGCAACTTTGTAGCCCCGGCCGGGTTGCATATCTCCAAGGGTATTGATGCCCAGTGAGGGAATCCATGATTCGCCCGATGCCGACTGCACGATATCAATTGTATTTTCCAGTCCGGAAAAAACATCTTCGACCGCCACGGGATTTTGGCTCAACACCGAAATGTAATTCCATTTGCTTGGCGCAAGGGTGATGCCCCAGTCTTCCACATGCACACGTGTGCCTTCGTAGGATAAGGTGACGCCGGTATCGGTGAAAAGGTAAAATCCGTCCAGAAAGTTAATGTCGCCGATGGTGTTGATGTTGTATTGCGGGATCAGCATACCCCCGTCGTCGTTGTACACGATCTGCAGATTTTCCAATCCGCCGAACACATCCCATGCGTCGGGGTAGCGGGGCAGCAAGTTGAACGAAATCAGATTGTATTGCCCGCCGGTGACGGAGATGTTTTGGAAGTTAAATACCGATGCTTCGAGCGAGAGTGCCGAAAAAGTGCCGTAGCCGAAGGTGTCGTCGCCGATGAAATAGGTCTCTTCGGCAATGTTGGTTTCCAGATCGACGGAAGCGTCGTAAATTCTGAAGACCATGTTGTGCCCTGCCGTGAAGCCCGCCAAACCCTGTCCGGGATCGCTTTCCCAGGCGGTGATCGCAAAGTTGAAGGTACCGTCGAAAATGCCGGCGCCCACGCATAAATTGCCGTCGAACACGCCGATCTCATCGCCCGTTACGATGGTCTCGCCGTCGATTTCGGCATCTTTTATCACAATGGTGTAAGGTTTTCCGGTAGGATCGACGGGATCGAAATAGACCGGCGTGGTTGGTATGGGAGTTCCGTATTGAAGGAAAACATCGATATCGGCCCGGGGAAGGGAATTATCGTTGCTGCTGAAGGAAGTGGTGAAAAATACCGACGTCATATCATCCCTGTTGTAAAATGTCAGCGGGACAACTTCACTTTGTCCGGGATTGATGAGGTAATTGCTTTGCGGTACGGTGTAATAAACAAAAGCGGGGTGAGTTCCCTGGCCGAAATGTGTCTCTCCATAAACCGTCGGTGTTGCACCGTAAACCGAGTGGTCGTTATAATCTTCCTGTAAAGGCCAGTATCCTGCAAGGCCCTCTTCGTTGCCCGAAAGCGACATGAACATATTTTGTCTGATCTCTTCTCCGGTACGGGCAATGTTCCATAGCCTGACTTCCGCAATCCTTCCGTTGAGATAATAGCCGTTTTCGCCACCTCTTCTTCCGAGATCAAAGGTGTACCACCGGTAGGGTGGGATTTCGGCTGCCACGGCATCATCGGTTTCCCAAATTTGCTCACCGTCGGCATATAATTTAACGACGTTTCCTTCCCATGCAACGGCAATATGATACCATTGATTCGTATTGATATGCAGGTTTGTCAGCCAGTTCTGTGTTGATATATTTCCCGAGTTGGCATAGCCTTTAACAAAACGCAGCCTGTGCCAATAACTGTCGTAACTCAATTCATAATAACGATGATTACGGCTCACGAATGAACAAGTGTTGTTTCCTTCCATGTAAACCCAGCATTCCAGCGTGAGCGCATCCATTCCCTGAAGTTGTGGCGGATTCCCGTAGGTTACATAATCGCCGCTTCCGTCGAAAACAGCATAAGCAGCGTGGCTGTTGGCAAACGGAAAACTTACCGAAAGGTCTCGCGTACCGTTGTTGGTCAGCGTTAAATTCTCCACCGCCGAGTCTTCCGATTGCGGGATCGTTACAACATAACTTCCCGGATCATAAGCCAATTGCGGAATCCCGGGCGCCTCACTCACCGGAGGAGCATAACCCGATTCATATACCGCATAGCTTCCCGTAACGGTAAAATCGTAAAAGGTGTTGTCGGTAAGTCCCGTAACATCAATTGCGGTATCAGGTGTTGATGCGAAGAAAGTATAATCGTCTTTGCCGCCGGCAACTTTGTAATAAACTTTATAAGCAACCAGCGAGTCGTTGTCAACATCATGCCACATTAATGAAACGGTTTGGTTGCCGGTACCCGTTACAAAAATCCTGTGCGGATTGCCGTGATCGAAAGGTACGGCACCGATGTCGGAAATTGTTCCGTCGGGATCGGTAATGTCCACAGCGCCTCCGTTAGTGCATTTTGAGCCGTAAGTCAAATTAAAATCCAGCGAATCGGAAAAAACAAACAACGGGTCTTCCGATATGTTGCGGTAAATATCGCAACTTGCCCCCGTATTCGGATTGACCGAAACAAAGTTCCAGGTTTCAAGTGGCAGATTTGCCGTATTGGAAATCTCACCTGCACCGTTGTTGTAAATATCATTGTTTTCGAAAGTCTCGATATATGCATTGCTCCTTAGGCCGTATTGACCGTTGTTGTAAATGATGTTGTTGGTTACCGATTCGGTTCCGTTGTTTCCGATCTCAATGCCGTCACCCCCGTTACAGCAAATTGTATTGTAAGTGATGGTGAGGTTTTGATCGTTGGCATTTTTGTAAATCCCGTCGTTTGTATTGTATGCAAATATATTCCGGCTGATCACCACATCCGAATTGTTGTCCGACTCGAAAACAATGCCGTAGGAATTGTTGATAAACCGGTTTCCGGTAACAAAGGCATCACAATTATGTTTGAAACGAATGCCGTAATTATTTTGCTCAAAAAGGTTTCCGGTAATCTCGGGTGACGAATCGTTATTCAGAAAAATCCCGTAACGGCTGTTTTGAATCATCTTGCTGTTACGGATCTTTCCGTAATTCCAGTTACTTTCGATAAGGAACCCGTCATTGGATTGGTGTGTTATGGTACATCCGTCAATCAAAACATCGCAATGATCGTTCAAATAAAATCCGTAATTGGTATTGTCCATGGTGCAGTAATAAAATTCCGGATTGGCATAATGCCTGATAATGGCAGCGTGAGAACTACAATCCCGGAAGAAACAATGCGTAAAGACCGGGGCGGAATATTCGGCGTAAACGCCGTCGAAGGCATATTCCAGTTTGGTATAATTAAAAAACGAATGGTCGTCGGTGTCGTCGTAAAAGGCAATACCGAACCACTGACCGGCTTGCTGAACCTGATTTTCGGGCGCCGACGTCATCAATATCGTATCCGCTTCCGTTCCTCCGGCAGCGACATAGCCGTGAATGTAAAAACGGTAATAACCGAGAAACCTGATCTTTGTTCCGGCTTCGATAATCAGCGAGTCGCCGGCCTCTACCGTGATGTCGCCGGTGACGGTGACATAGTTGCTCCAGGTACCCGAAACATTTCCCGAAACGATCGTCCCCACCCGGTTGATCGTCGTTTCCCCCAGGTCAAGATCGTCAATCACCGTTGCTCCCTCAAGAATGACGGTGGACTGATATCCGGGCTTACTCAGCCAAACCGAATAAACACCTGCAATCAGATCGTGGGTTTCGAAATATCCCAAAGCATTGGTGTAAATGCTGTCGGCAACCGCCGACGGGGATTCCGGGACAAAACTCACTTTGATGCCGGCATGGTTGTTCTCGCCTTCAAGATAGGCATATCCCAATACCGTGGTTTGACTTGTGTTGTTGACAAGTACTCCCGCCGAACATTCCGAGAAATATTCTTCCCCTCCGCCGTAGTTGGACGAAACGATGTAGTAATAGGTGTGAAAGTCTTCAACAGTGTTGTCCTCCCACAAGGTGTCGCCAACGTTTTGTATCATCAGATTATAAGCGGACGGTGCGAAATTTTCCAGCTCGCTGCGGTAAACGGCATAACCCGTAAAGTTGGTGAGGTCTGCCGGCGGTGTCCAATGGACATCAACCGTTCCGTTGTGATTGTCAATGCACGAAACACCCGTTGGGGCCGACCCCGCAGGCGAAAACAACATGCTTTCGGTTGTTTTGCATGATTTTCCGTACAACCCTTTACCGTAAGGATTGTGTGCCTGTAACGCAATTGCTGTTAATGCCAGCAAAACGAATGACGTAAATAATGTTTTCATAAGAATAAGTATTTAAGTTATTTTGTTTTTTTCTCAATAAAATTAGAATGGAAAAACTGAACCGCGATGGACAAATTATTATTTGCAGAGGTTCAATTATTATCCGCCGGGTGATAATGAGTTTTGAATTTGGCAAAAGAGCGTTCCTTTTGGATTGGTATTAGACACTCCCAAAATCCGGCGGATCATGCTCTGTTCAAGCCGTTTCCTCCGAAGAAAAACAGAAAGTTTTGCATAGCTCTCCGGGCCCGGAATCAACCTGTAATGTCCTCAGGCCCGGGTAAATTATTAGTAAACTTTTCCAAACTGCGGTTTTTGTTGGTTTTTCAACCTCAGCACTTCTGTTATATTGCTGAGGTTCAATCCATATTAAATATTTGAAATCATCAAAGCAAATTTTCAATAAATTTGCTCAAAAATCCATAACGCAATTACATGTCGGAAAAAACAAAAACATTAACCAGAAAATACCTTTTCAGCGATACTTCGTTCAACAGTTTGATGCACAAAAGGATCTACCATGTGCTGTTGGTCGCAACCAAATACGACACCTTCATCATTGAAGACGACGGCAGGATTGACGAACAGATTTTTAACGAATATGTTTCGCTGAATCTTCGTTATCCGCCGCAGTTTCTTGTGGCCAATACACATGCCGAAGCCGAAAAGATCCTGGAGGAGGAAAATATTGACCTGATCATTCTGATGTTGAGTGCTTTCGACGAAATGATCATTGATAAGATCAAACAAAAATATCCGGACATACCGGCGGTTTTGCTCACACCGTTTTCGCGCGAGTTTTCCATGAAGCTCTATTCGGGGAGGTTGAAAAACATTGATTATGTATTCAATTGGCTGGGCAATTCCGACATCCTGCTTGCCATCATCAAACTGATTGAAGACAAGATGAATGTGGAACACGACGTAAATAAAGTGGGTGTGCAGGTCATCATGCTGGTGGAAGATTCGGTGAGGTTTTATTCGTCTTATCTGCCCAATATTTACAAGATCATTTTCAAACAGTCCAAAACCTTTATGATGGAAGGTTTGAACGAACACCAGAAGATGTTGAGGATGAGAGGACGCCCGAAGATATTGCTGGCAACTTCCTATGAGGAAGCGGAAGAATTTTACCACAAATACAAAAACAACATGCTGGGCATCATCACCGATTTGAGCTATACCCGAAACGGTGTTCATGACAAATTTGCCGGAAAGCATTTGTGCGAGATGGTGAAAAAGGACAACAAGTACATGCCCCTGCTTCTTCAGTCGTCGGACGACGATGCCAAAGAGATTGCAAAAGCCCTGAAGGTGGGATTCATCAATAAAAATTCAAAAACACTCTCACTGCAGTTGCGCAAATTCATCACGGGGTTTTTTGCTTTCGGCGATTTTGTGTTTATCAATCCGAAAACCGGGAAAGAGATTGCCCGGGCTCCCGATCTGAAGACTTTGCAGGAAATACTTTTCCAAATTCCCGACGATTCGCTTTCGTACCATATCACACGGAATCACATCTCGAAATGGCTGCGTGCCAGGGCGCTTTTTCCTTTGGCCGATCTATTCAAACAATTCACCACCGAAGACTTCAGCAATCTGGACGAAATCCGAAGGTACCTTTACGATGCCATTGCCAAGTACAGGATGTACAAAGGACGGGGTGTGATTGCCGAATTTCACCGTGATCAGTTTGACGAATACCTCAATTTTTCGCGTATCGGAGATGGTTCGCTCGGAGGAAAAGCCCGCGGTCTGGCATTTATTGATTCTTTGATCAAACGCAACAACCTGTTCGACAAATACGACAATATCATCGTTTCCATACCGCGAACCACGGTTTTGTGTACCGATGTGTTCGACGAATTTATGGAAGAAAATCATCTGTACGACATTGCGCTTTCCGACCGTTCCGACCGTGAGATCCTCGATGCTTTCGTTGCGGCAAGATTGCCGTTTCGCATTCACGAAGACCTTTATGCTTTCATCTCTGTGATACACAACCCCATTGCCATCCGTTCCTCCAGCCTGCTCGAAGACTCGCATTACCAGCCCTTTGCCGGCATTTATTCCACCTACATGATCCCCAATGTTGAGGATGACGAACGGCTGATGATCACCAACCTGAGCATGGCCATCAAAAGCGTTTATGCTTCCGCATTTTACAAAGACAGCAAGGCTTACATGAATGCCACGCTCAATGTGATTGACGAAGAAAAGATGGCGATTGTTTTGCAGGAAGTTTGCGGGTCGCAATACGGCGACCGGTTTTATCCCACTTTATCGGGTGTTGCCCGTTCGATCAATTTCTATCCCATCCCGCCCGAGCAATCCGAGGACGGCATTGCCAACATTGCGCTGGGTCTGGGAAAATACATCGTGGACGGAGGAAATACATTGCGGTTTTCGCCGAAATATCCGAAAAAAATCCTTCAACTGTCATCGCCCGATATGGCCCTGCGGGAGACGCAACGAGCTTTTTATGCCCTCGACCTCAATGCCGAACATTTCAAATCCTGTGTTGACGATTCCGTTAATTTGCTGAAACTGCGCATCAGCGAGGCCGAAAAAGACCGCTCCCTGAAATGGGTGGCTTCAACCTACGATTACAACAGCAACATCATCCGGGACGGCGTGAATTATCCGGGCAAAAAACTGATCACTTTCTCAAACATCCTGAAACATGAGGTCTTTCCGTTGGCGGAAATCCTCCGCGATATCCTTGAGATCGGCCAGCGTGAGATGAACAACGGAATTGAGATTGAATTTGCCGTTGACCTGAACGTTCCGAAAGGCAAGCCGGTGATATTTTATCTGCTTCAAATCCGGCCCATTGTCAACAGTACCGAAACCATTGATGAGGACCTGCAAAAGATAAAACCACAGGAAACTGTCATTTGGGCGGCAAATGCCCTGGGGAACGGGATCATTGACAACATCGTTGATTTTGTTTACGTAAAGCCCGATGGTTTTGACGCCTCACACACACGCGAAATTGCCGAAACCATCGGAAAACTCAATGACACTTTCCTGTCCGGAGGCAAAAATTTTATCCTCGTGGGACCCGGCAGATGGGGGTCCGCCGACCCGTGGCTGGGCATCCCCGTGAAATGGCCCCAAATATCGGCAGCACGGCTTATTGTTGAATCCGGGCTGAAAAATTACCGCATTGACCCCAGTCAGGGAACCCATTTTTTCCAGAACCTCACCTCCTTCAGAGTGGGATATTTAACCATCAACCCATATATCAACGACGGCTTTTACGATATTGATTACCTGAATCAAATGGAAGCGGAATACGAAGACCAATTTATCCGGCATGTCCGCTTTGAAAAGCCGCTGATCATCAAGATCGACGGAAAAAAGAAAATCGGTGTGGTGATGAAACCGGAGAATTGATGGTCGTTGAGAATATATTATTTGAGATGCCATAGCCTCTTGGGAAGCAAAACTAACAATAGAGACCTTTGACGATGAACAACCGGCGAGTTTTTGCGCCAGCAACTACACTGCTTTCAGATTTCCCTCATTCTCTTACTTTTTTGAATGGCCAAAAAAGTAAGCAAAAGCATCGAATGCGGCCTACGTACTAATAGAATTTTTTCTAAACCGTAATAGCCTCGATACAACCGGCAACCTTTTGAATCAGCAATAATCTTGACAAAACGAGAAAGAAGAACCTCAACCATCCAACCATCCATTTATTCGATCATCTGAACGTGGCTCTTCTTCAAAAAATTCTTCATTTGGGAAATTAAAAAAAAGATAATTCACAGGTCAATGCCTTCCCGCAAAGCGGCTTTTTTTCAGGCTTGTATTGTAAAAAGTGTAGATTCCTTTTCGATATATCACCTTCTTATCGGATAGATTTCCAGTTATATACACGTTTTGCTACTTTTTGAACCCGGAGTTGTAGCCTTTTGAGTACGCCACAAATTTGTATTTGCCTGCCCGCCGGATTATTTTTGTTGAAAATCCATTCACAGCAATGAAACCCGGCAGAAAACCATCGAAAAAAAAATCAACAAAAAAAAACGAGGACGATTCCTTTGAAATCGCCGAGACCAAGAAACGTCTCAAGCAACAACAGGAAGCCCTCAAGAAAATCATTCAATCATTTGGCAAGAAAAAACCGAAAGATACAAACGACGAAGACTAATTATGATCACCCAAAAATTTACCACTATGAAAAAAATATTTACACAATTCGCGATTGCTTTAATGGCTACGATCGCCATTTCGATACACGCGCAAGCAGCAACAGTTGTTTCGGCCCAGGACGGGGACTGGAATAACGGAGCCACATGGGCAGGCGGCATTGCCCCCACTTCTGCCGACAGTGTTGTGGTGCAACACATGGTCAACATTCTGAACGGAGATTCGTGCATGCACCTGTATGTTGCTCCCGCCGGCACGCTCCAAAACAAAGTCAACGGAAGCAGAACTTTGGTGATTACGGGAAACTTTTATGTGGACGGTACGGTTACCTATACCAACAATTATTTTTATATCAGGCTGGGAGGGAATTTACAACTGAACGGCATTTGGTCTTCCCCGAGGGTTACGTTCATCGGCAGTACCGGACAATCTATCTCGGCTACCCCGGGGAAAATTTTCAATACCACACGATCAGGTGTTTTCTTTGAAGACGAGGATGCCGGTAGTCCGATTAGTTTTCTTACCGATGTAACATTTGTCAATATCGAAATGATCATGAACGGTACGGCCGTTGAATTTGCTCCCAATATAGAGGTGGCGGTTTCGGACAAAGCCATCAGGTATGCTAATATTACCGGCAACAATTCGGCCTTGAAACTGAGCGGCGGAGCCTATACGGATCATTGCACGCTGGATAACCTTGTCTTGAAAGGACTGTTTAATCTGGGTACCGGCAACACGGCCTCCGGTGAGATCGTTAACGAAGATACGCTGCAAAACCTCCTTAACGGAACACGCACCTTTCAGGTTAACGGAAATTTCACCAACAACGGACTGATCACCGAGACCAACAATCATCTCCATTTGGTTTTTACGGGAGATGTTACCAATACGGGAATTTGGAATTCCTCGGACGTTTATTTTAACGGAACATCCGACCAGCACGTTGATTTTGCTCCGGACACATGGATATATTGTAACAACATTTACGGGCAGGATACGCTTTCGGATATTGTATTGGACAACAACTGGGAAATTCATCATGCGTTGATTGATATGAGCAATGCGTTGATTGACGTTTCCGGTTATCAACTCACACTCCGCGACAATGCTTCCATCCGGTATGCCGTCATTCACCAGGCACAACTCGGTGGCGCCTTCACTTGCTATAAAGGGTGTGTGTTTACCGGTGAAACCGTGGTGCTTGATACTTTACAGAAAAATAATGCCAATTCCCAAATACCGGTAACCTTTGAAGGTGATCTGATCAACAACGGCATCATCATCAGATACAACGGCTATGCTTTGCAAATGACGCTTTACGGCGATTTTGAGGTGAACGGACCGGTGGATGTCGAAGACCTGATCTTTGCCGGAGCCTCCGACCAGAACCTTTATTCCACAACGAAGAACAGCGTGATCAACGTTGACCAGGTTTACGATACCGATCCTACGAGTTCGATCATTCTCGGTTCGGATTTTACTTTTATAGATGCCGATATTGATCTTTCGGGAGCTACATTGACCCTTGCAAACGGAAACATGACCATGCAGGACGGAAAACTCCTAAACGGAACCCTTGTTTCGGACAACCGGTACTTTGAACAACATGGCACGGCTTATCTTAAAGAAATGCAGGTTGCCAGCACAATATTAAAAGGAAAATGTCAGCTATGGGGCGACAACAATCATTTTACCGATGTAACGGTGGAAGATACTTTGCAAAATTACAGTACTTCCAATCACACACCCATCCTTGTTGTTGACGGAGATTTTACAAACAACGGCGTCATTACCTATGGAAACGGTTACAAGATAAATTTTGAGATCGCAGGCAACTTTTATAATTACGGAAAATTCAATGCCAAAAAAATTAACTTCACAGGTGATGCCGATCAGTTTTTCGAAAGTCCGAATTTTCCGGTTACCGATACAGATGTCACCTCTTCCAAAACGGCCGGTGATATTTTTGCCGTAGGTGCGGTTTTACTCAACGGGTGTGATGTGGATTTGAACTGGGGTAAATTCAATTTGCTGGATGATGATCTGATGATCACGGGCGGTGCCCTCACCGGGATCATTATCGGAGGTAACGGGCATAAGATCATTGTTGACGGAGGCGGCACCGCCACGAACGTTACTTTCGAACAACTCTTTATCGAAGGGAAAATATATTTCGGCGGCAATAACAACGCTTTCCATGATGTTACACTTACCGACACCATCACGCACAGGTCGGGATATAGCAATGATGTCTATATTTATTCAACAGGTGATTTTATCAACAACGGCCACATTATCTGGAATACCTCTTACGGAATAGAATTCTATGTGGAAGACAGGGTGGTCAATAACGGGGAATGGAAAACCGAAAGTCTTGTCTTCAACGGTGATGACATGCATTATATCGAATCGCAAAACGGTAATCCCTTTGAGATTGACGATATATTAATCGGCACCAAAGGGGGAGATGTTACCGTGGAAAACGAACTCTATCTGTTGAATGCCGTGCTGGATTTCGGTGGGCGAAACCTCTATCTCCCGGAATTCGGCCTGCTGGATATCAACGGCTGTACAATAAAAAATGCGATCGTTACTTGCGAAGGAGAGGAGTATGCCGATGTGGTCTGCACCGGAAAATGTACGCTCAACACAACAATTTTCGACCATCTCTCCATCAGCGGAACAGTTGATTTGAGGCCCAATACATTTACCGACTGTATATTAAACGGCATCATGCAAAATGATGATGTTATCAACAGTTATCCAACCCAATGGTTTGAGGGTGTTTTTGAAAATAACGGCTCGGTGATCAATCATCCCGGCGATAATTACAAGCTGGATGCTGAAATATTGGGACATGTTTATAACGACGGCATTTGGGAAATCAGGAAAAATTACTGGAAAGGGGAAGACGATCAGGACATCTACATCTTGAACGACAATGCTGTCAACACACCGTCGGAGTTCTGGGCAATGTTGGGAACCGGCGGTTACCAGTGGTATAAAAACGGTTTGGAAATTACAGGTGCCACGGGTTCGACACTAAATTTTGCATCCATTACCGCCAACGAACGGGGGTTTTACCAGTGCGAGACCAATGAGGGCTCATCCCGCATCATCCGTGTTTGCACACCGGTGGAGATCGACCTGGTTTCCGAAGCATGGTTCTGCCAGTACGAATCGGTCATGATCGAAGCAACACCCCTGACAGGCAACGATCCGTTCACCTACAGTTGGTCGCCGGCAACCGGGTTGAGCGATCCCACCATTGCCAACCCGCTGGCCAATCCGTCGGTACCGACACTTTACACCGTAACCATCACCGACTCCATCGGTTGCAGGGGAGAGGCGCAGGTTTTTGTACAGCAATATCCGCAGTTGTATGCCGATGCCGGCGATGACGAAGCAATTTGTTACGGCAGCTCCACGGTACTGCAAGGCAGTGCTTCGGGCGGCGAACCCGGCTACGTCTATTCATGGACGCCTGCCACCGGATTGAGCGATCCCGGCATTGCCAACCCCACTGCCAATCCCGACGAGACAACCACCTACACCCTTACCGTCACCGACGGCAACGGCTGCTGGGAAACCGACGACGTTACCGTTACCGTCAATCCGCTGCCCATTCCTTACGTGCTTACCCTCGGCGGCCATTTTTGCGATGGGGTATTGGCAGCCATCGTGGAGGTCGCCAACTCGGAGGTCGGTGTGGATTACTACCTGATGCGCGACGGCGTCCTTACGGGTGATGTGCTGGCCGGAACGGGAAGCTACCTCGAATTTTACACTACTCCGCTCTCGGGAACTTATACCGTGAAAGGGATCAACGCAACGACAAATTGCGAAAACATGATGACCGGAGCCATTCCCGTTGAGGTGGATTATGCACCCGTCATCACTGCTCAAACGCAGGATGACGCACGTGTCGTGAACAGCCAGTTTACGTTCTTTGTGGACGCCACCGGTACCGAACCCCTTACTTACACATGGTATCACGATGGCGAACCGGTTTACACAAGTGCGGCAAATACTTATACCATCCCCTCTTTGTCTCTTGATGATGCCGGTGAATATTGGTGCGACGTGGAAAACAATTGCGGCATTGCCGAAACCGATGTCATCAATCTGATCGTTCTCGATGCTCAAATCGTTAATATTCCTGCGGGATGGAGCGGACTTTCCACCTATCTCGACGTTTGGGACGCCGAAGTGGAGAAAATATTCCAGTATATAAATTCTCAACTGATCATCGTCAATGATTTTGAACAGATGTACTGGCCCGCACAAGGGATCAACACCTACAGCAACGGAGAATGGAATACTTATTTAGGTGCACAGATCAAACTTACGGAAGCGGCTACCGTTGAATTCGACGGATTGCATCCTGACGATTTAAGTATTAATCTCAATCCGGGATGGTATTATCTGCCCGTGCTCGATCATTGCCCGGTGGCTGCCGATGATGTTTTTTCACCGATCAACTCCAAACTGGACATCGTAAAAGATATTGCCGGTACAAGGGTTTACTGGCCCCAGTACGGCATCACCACCTTGAATACACTGGAGCCGGGACTGGCATACCTGATCAAAGTGAACGAGCCCTGTGAGATCACTTTCAGTGTTTGTCAGAAATCGGGTGCCGGGCAGGCCAATGCCCTGCGTCCCGAAAATACCGATCCCTGGCCGGAACCGGTCTATTCACCCACCTCCCATGTGATTGCCCTTCCCGAAAACGTAGCTGCCGGAACACTGCTCCCGGGCGACCGGATCGGGGTGTTCAACAGTGAAAATACATGTTGCGGCTTTGCACAGTACACCGGCGGAAGCATTTCCATCACCGCTTTCGGCGACGATCCGGGCACTGCAGCAAACGACGGCCTCACACCGGGCGAACCGATGACCTTGCGTCTTTACAGACCCGCCACCGGTGAGACATTTGTCCTTGTTCCGTTGTATGATGCTTATGCCGGTGAAACAAACTATTTTGCCGTCAACGGTATCTCGGTGATCTCCGCCCTCAAAGCAGAGGCAACCGGAATGGAAGATGCAGCCGGCTACACCATCAGTGTCTATCCCAGTCCAACACATGGGATACTCTTTATTGACGGCATTGTTGACAAAACAACGATAGAAATCACCAATGCTTCCGGACAGTTGATATACCACGGTCAATCCAACAGCAATACATCCGTTAACCTGACGGGAAAGCCGGCCGGATTGTACATGGTAAAGATATCAGGTAATCAGAAAACCTTTATTCAGTCTGTGATGGTTGAATAAATCTGTAACTTTTCTCATTAAGTTTTTTCAGCTACCCCATCATTAACCCTGCGCCGGATTGCCGGTGCGGGGTTTTTTTCTGATTCTTATTCCGATGGATGTTCATGGATATGAATCCGAAAATAATTTTTCCTTTGTAACGGTCATTTTCTACTTTTGTCGTGAAATAAAGATGACCTGCGTTTTTGAATTGCACTGTTTAACAAGACCAACTTATGCATCTCCTCGGCCTCGATATCGGCAGCTCTTCGGTCAAAGCGACGCTCCTTGACGGCGAAACCGGCATTGTAATTTCCTCCGCCGTTTACCCCGAAACCGAACTTGAGATTCACTCGCCACAGCCCGGCTGGGCGGAGCAAGACCCCGAAATATGGTGGGAAAGCATTAAGAAAGCGATAGGACTATTGCGCAGGAAGCAAGCATTCGACAAATCGCAAATCAAAGCCATCGGAATAGCTTATCAGATGCACGGACTTGTTGCCGTGGACAGCAACCTGCAACCCGTCCGGCCCGCCATCATCTGGTGCGACAGCCGTGCCGTGAAGATCGGTGAAAAAGCTTTCGGCGAATTGGGTGGTGAATATTGTCTGGAACACTGCCTGAACGCTCCCGGGAATTTCACCGCTTCAAAGCTGAAATGGGTGATGGAAAACGAACCGGACAATTTCTCTAAAATCCGGAAGATCATGCTTCCGGGCGATTACATTGCCATGAAAATGACCGGAGAGATCAACACGACAGTGGGCGGATTGTCGGAGGGGATATTTTGGGATTTCAAAGAAAACCGAATTTGCGAACCGTTACTTGAATATTTCGGGATACCGCAATCGTTGCTGCCCGATGTTGTTCCTGCCTTCGGCCCGCAGGGAAAACTCACCCGCCCCGCCGCCGCCGGGCTCGGACTATCGCCGGGCATTCCCGTAACCTACCGTGCCGGCGACCAGTCCAACAACGCCCTTTCGCTCGGCGTTTTGAACCCCGGCGACATTGCCGCCACGGCCGGCACATCAGGCGTTGTTTACGGGGTGAGCGACAAACTGCAATACGACCCGCTTTCGAGGGTGAATACTTTTGCTCATGTGAATCACACCTCCGAAACACCAAGACTCGGCGTATTGCTTTGCATCAACGGAACAGGCATCATGAATGCATGGCTGAAAAAACTTATCAAAGCGGCAAGCTATGAAGAAATGAACAGCGGAATGGCCGGAATTGCTCCCGGCGCCGACGGCCTTGTGGTTTTGCCTTTCGGTAACGGTGCCGAACGCATGCTGCAAAACAAAAACCCCGGTGCACGCATTTTGAATCTCGACCTCAACCGCCATACCGGAAACCACATTGCCAGAGCCGCACACGAGGGCATTGCTTTCGCCTTCAAATACGGCATGGATATTCTGAAACAAACGGGTGCCGATCCTTCGGTGATCCGGGCGGGCAATGTCAATATGTTCAGAAGTCCGGTTTTCAGAGAAACGTTGGCCGCCATCACCGGTACCGTCATTGAACTTTACAATACCGACGGAAGTACCGGCGCCGCAAGGGGTGCAGGTCTGGGAGCAAAAGTTTACAAAACTTTCGATGAAGCTTTTGCCAATTTGAAAATCGAAAAGATGATCACCCCGAAATACGATGAAAAAATTGTCGAGGCCTATCAGCGATGGGAAAAACAGCTTCAGACACTCATTCGATAAACACTACGGGGAACCGGTTGAAAAATTATTGAATAAAAATACAAACCATAACTCTATGAAAAAATACTTTTCGCCTTTGATCTTTGCTTTGATCGCACTGGCATCCTGCACCGGCAATTACCAAAAAACCGAGGACGGCATCATTTTCAAAAAAGATAACACCAACCTGAAACTCACGGTATGTACCGATAAGATCATCAGGGTTGAATACGCTCCTCCTGATTCGTTTCCCGGAAGGAAAAGCCTGATAGCACGGGATCACTGGACTCCCGTTGATTTCACCACACGCCGCGACGGGCAGCAGATTATTGTTGCCACTCATTCTCTAACGGCCACGCTTAATATCGAAACGGGCAATATCACCTTTGCCGGAAAATCAGGAAAGAAGCTATTGAGTGAACAGCACAGGCAACTCACCACCGACACGGTGATGGGTGAGCATATCTTTCATCTGCTGCAAAGCTGGAAACTGACAGGTGATGAAGCCCTTTACGGACTGGGACAACTTCAGAACGGGCGTTCTAATTTGCGCAATAGCGTTGATACGTTGATCCAGACCAACACCGTTGCCGTCAACCCTTTTTTGGTTTCCACACACGGCTACGGCATTTTGTGGGACAATTATTCAAAAACCGTTTTCCGGGATGATGAAACGGGAGCATCTTTTTGGTCCGAGGTCGGCGACAAGATCGATTATTATTTTGTTGCCGGCGAAAACATGGATTCGGTCATCTCGGGCTACCGCAAGATCACCGGGAGGGCTCCCATGTTCGGGAAGTGGGCTTTCGGTTACTGGCAAAGCAAGGAGCGTTATGTGGATGCCGGCGATCTGATGTCGGTGGTGAAGAAATACCGCCGGTTGAAAATTCCCATCGACAACATTGTGCAGGACTGGAACTACTGGGGCGACATTACCGACAAAGACAGCGTGTGGGTAAATGCCAAAAAAAACTGGAGCTCCATGTCGTTTCATCCCTCCACCTACCCCGATCCGGAAGCTACCATCCGCACCGTTCATCAAAAATACAAGATGCATTTTATGATCTCCGTCTGGCCGGCGCTGGGCCCGCAAACGGCTATTTACAAGGAAATGAAAGCCAAAGGGCTGCTCTACCCCGCACGGCACTGGAGCTCGGGCTATCTTTACGACGCTTTCAACAAAGAGGCCCGTGATATTTACTGGAAATACATCAAAAGCGGATTGATGGACAAAGGGGTGGATGCCCTTTGGATGGACGGTACCGAGCCGGAGCTGGGCGACCAGCATACGTTTAAAGTCTCCGAAACCAACATCAAAAAATTCGGACGGACGGCACTGGGCACTTTTGCAAGGTACCTGAATGCCTATTCGCTGATGACCACCACGGGGGTTTACAATCACTGGCGGCATGATTTTCCCGATAAGAGGGTCTTTATCCTGACGCGCTCCGCCTTTGCCGGCCAGCAGCGCAATGCCGCCGTTACCTGGTCGGGCGACGTTAATGCCAACTGGCAGGTGTTCAGGGAGCAGATCACCGCCGGCATTAATTTTTGCATGGCCGGCATTCCGTACTGGACCACCGACATCGGTGCCTTTTTCCTGCACGGTCACGATCACGGCCATGGCCCGGGGATGTACGAAGGATGTGATCAGGATGCCTATCGCGAGTTTTATGTCAGATGGTTTCAGTACGGAGTTTTCAATCCTGTCTTCCGGTCGCACGGCACACATACACCCCGAGAGGTTTGGCGCTTCGGCAAAAAGGGTGAATGGGCTTATGATGCTTTGATCAAATACGACAACCTGCGCTACCGCCTCCTGCCCTACATCTATTCGCTGGCATGGCAGGTTACGCATTCTGATTACACAATGATGCGGGGTCTTGCAATGGATTTCACCGGCGACCCCGAAACTTTCGACATCAGGGATCAGTTTATGTTCGGCCCGGCGCTGATGATTTGCCCGGTTGCCCGGGAGCAATATTTTCCGTTGGACAAAACGAAAGAACAAGGCTTGTCGGATGTGAAAAGCCGGAGTGTTTATTTACCGGCAGGATACGACTGGTACGACTTCTGGACGGGCGAAAAAATTGCCGGCGGAAAGGTCATATCGAGAGAGACACCCATCGATATCATCCCCATATACGTTAGGGCCGGGTCGATCATCCCGATGGGGCCGTATCTGCAATATGCAACGGAAAAACCCGAAGACCCCATCGAACTGCGGATATACACCGGTGCAGATGCCTCATTTGTGATTTACGAAGACGAAAACGACAACTACAATTACGAAAAAGGTGTTTATGCCGAAATTCCCGTAACATGGAACGAGCAAACCCAAACGCTGACCATCGGTGCCCGAAAAGGCACCTTTCCGGGCATGTTAAAAAACAGGACGTTTCATGTGGTGTGGATAATGAAAAATCACGGTACGGGTGTTGCTCTGGAAGAAAATTCCGACATGGCGGTGAAATATACCGGGGAAACAATTACAGTGAAAAAATGATGATTTACCGACTTTAATAAAAATCGAATTATGGAGCATTTTAAAGGAATTCATAAAATAAATTTCGAAGGCCGGGACTCGAAGAACCCGCTGGCCTTTAAATGGTACGACGAAAACCGCATCATCGGCGGAAAAACCATGAAAGAGCACCTGAAATTTGCCGTTGCTTACTGGCATACCTTTTGCGGCACCGGCGGCGATCCCTTCGGGCCGGGCACAAAAAACTTTCCGTGGGATAAACCTTCCGATCCGCTTGATAAAGCCAAATCCAGGGCGGATGCGGCTTTTGAGTTTTTAAACAAAACCGGAATCCCGTACTATTGTTTCCACGATACCGACCTCGTGGGCGAGGGCAGCGTTTTCGAAATTGAAAAACGACTGGGAACAATACTCCCGTTGTTAAAGCAACACCAGGAGGAAACCGGTGCAAAACTGCTTTGGGGGACGGCCAACGTTTTTTCCAACCCGCGTTACATGAACGGTGCGGCCACCAATCCCGATTTCCATGTGTTGACCAACGCCGCCGTGCAGGTGAAAAATGCCATCGACGCGACCGTTTTCCTCGGCGGGACGAATTATGTTTTCTGGGGCGGCCGCGAAGGATATATGACCCTGCACAACACCGACATGAAACGGGAGCTGGAACATCTCGCCATGTTCCTCTCCATGGCACGCGACTACGGCCGGAAACAGGGCTTTACGGGTACTTTTCTTATCGAACCCAAACCCATGGAACCCACCAAACACCAGTACGACTTTGATGCGGCCACGGTGATCGGTTTTCTGAACAAATACGATCTGGCCGGCGATTTCAAGCTTAACATCGAAGTGAATCACGCCACACTGGCCGGACATACCTTTGTCCACGAGCTGCGCACGGCACGCGATGCCGGATTGTTCGGCTCCATCGACGCCAACAAAGGCGATTACCAAAACGGCTGGGACACCGATGAGTTTCCCACCGACATTTATGAAGTTACCGAAGCCATGCTCGAAATATTACAGGCCGGCGGGTTCCGCAACGGCGGCATCAATTTCGACGCCAAAACACGAAGAAACTCAACCGATCCGGAAGACATCTTCATCGCCCACATTTCCGGCATGGACGTTTTTGCCCGAGCACTCATCGCCGCCCATCGCATCCTCAACGAATCGGATTACCTGAAAATGAGAAACCGCCGGTATGCCTCTTTCGATTCGGGAAAAGGACGGGAGTTCGAAAACGGTAAACTCACTTTTGAAGAACTTCGGCAAATTGCTTCAACGTTGAACGAACCGAAACAAATCAGCGGAAAACAGGAGCTGTTCGAGCAGTTGCTGAACGGGTTTATCTGATATTGATAAATGCATGATTTTGCCGGTTGCAATCGGCAATATTTCATTGTTTTTGCCGATCACAATAGTAAATAATGTTTGATTTTTTGCATGCTCCTCAACTAATAAATTACCGAAATAAGGAATTATGAAAACACACAAAACTCAAGGCTACGTCATCAAACTTACACTCATTGCAACACTCGGCGGATTGCTTTTCGGATACGACACCGCTGTGATCTCGGGAACGGTGGGCTCCATCGGGAAATTTTTTATAGAACCCTTCGGCCTTGCCGAGAGTGCCGCCAATTCGAGGCTGGGGTTTGTGGTTTCCAGCGCCCTGATCGGCTGCATCATCGGCGGATTGTCGGGTGGTATCGTCAGTTTGAAACTGGGTCGGAAAAAGGGGCTTATCCTCGCTGCCGTGCTCTTCCTGATCTCGGCCCTCGGCTCGGCCATGCCCGAAATGTTTATCCGTCCCGTAGGCACGGGCGATCATAACCTGATCTACGTTTTTGTGTTTTACCGTGTCATCGGCGGCATCGGCGTCGGTTTGGCGTCGATGCTCTCGCCCATGTACATTGCCGAAGTGTCGCCGCCCGAAATTCGCGGGAAGCTGGTTTCGTGGAACCAGTTTGCCATCATCTTCGGAATGCTCATCGTCTATTTTGTCAATTACTTCATTGCTTTGCAGGGCAACGAAGACTGGCTGAACCGAACCGGCTGGCGCTGGATGTTCGCCTCGGAGACCATCCCCGCCACACTGTTTTTCGTGTTGTTGTTTTTTGTGCCCGAAACGCCGCGTTATCTTCTGTTGCGTTCCCAGCCCGAAAAAGCGTTCGGGGTCCTCGAAAAGATCAACGGAACCGAAAAAGCTTCGCACATCCTCGAAGAGATCAAATCCACCCTCGTCAGCAAATCGGGCAAGCTGTTCTCCTACGGCGTGGGAATCATCGTCATCGGGATTTTGCTTTCCGTTTTTCAACAGTTTGTCGGCATCAATGTCGTACTTTATTACGCACCCGAGATATTCAAAAACATGGGGACACGTACCGATACGGCATTGTTGCAAACCATTGTGGTGGGTGCCGTCAATCTTACCTTTACGGTGATCGCCATTTTTACGGTGGATAAGTTCGGCCGCAAACCGTTGCAGATCATCGGCGCCCTGGGGATGGCCTTTTTTATGTTCGCATTGGGATTTACCTTTTATTTCCAAAAGATGGGTGTCGCCGCACTGATTTTCATGCTTGGTTATGTGGCTGCTTTTGCCGTGAGCTGGGGGCCGGTAACATGGGTGTTGCTCTCCGAGATATTCCCCAACCGGATCCGCGGGCGCGCAATGGCCGTGGCGGTGGCTGCACAATGGATTTCAAATTACCTTGTCTCGTGGACCTTCCCCATGATGGACAAAAGCTCATCCCTCATCCGTGTATTCCACCACGGCTTTGCTTACTGGATATACGGCGTGATGGGAATTCTGGCGGCAATCTTCGTCTGGAAAATGGTACCCGAAACCAAAGGTAAAACCCTGGAAGAGATCGAAAGACTCTATTGATGCGTTACCGGATTTTCATTTTAACTCATCGATCCCGGTATACTTCACAGGATAAATAAAAAAACTACATTTGTGTGTTCGGCAAAATGTGCTTTTTTTTTCATAAAATCAAACATAATACGATGGAAAATTTTATTATTCACAATCCGACGGCATTGCATTTCGGCAGGGGTGTGACCGGTGAACTGGGAAAAACCGTTACCCGGTACGGAAAAAATGTACTGCTGATATACGGCAAAGGTTCGATCAGGCGCAACGGCATTTACCAACAGGTGACGGAGCAACTTCAAGGCGCCGGGTGTCGTGTGGCGGAATATCCGGGCATCAAACCCAATCCTGTGACCGATGATGCGGATGCTGCGGTTGCTCTTGGAAGAATGCGCAACGTTGAAGTGATTTTGGCCGTTGGCGGCGGCAGCGTCATTGATACGGCAAAGATCGTTTCGCTGGCAATACCTTCAGGAGCAAAGGCGTGGGATATTATGACACGCAAAGCTAAACCGCAGGCCGCATTACCTTTGATAACCGTGCTGACGCTTGCCGCCACGGGCACCGAGATGAATCAGTTTGCCGTGTTGCAAAATGAGCAAACACGCCACAAGATCGGATATGGAAACCCCTTGATTTTTCCTGCACATTCGTTTCTCGATCCTTCATTCACCCTGTCGGTTCCACGCGATTATACGGCTTACGGCATTGCCGACCTGATTGCTCATGCGCTGGAAAATTTCTTTGGCGCCGGCGACGCTACCTTATCCGATAAATTTGTGTACGCCGTCATCAAAGAAGCCATGGAATTCGGCCCCGCTTTGCTCAACGACCTGAACAATTACGATCTGCGGGCAAAGATCATGTATGCCGCCACCAATGCCCTCAACGGATTGACCGCTTACGGCCGCGTCTCGGGCGACTGGGGCGTTCACGATCTGGGTCATATTTTGTCGTTACTCTACGATCTGCCCCACGGCGCAACACTTTCGGTGGCCTATCCGGCATGGCTTAAACTCATGCGACAGCGCGCCGGAGATCGTATCACGGAACTTGGCAAAAACCTCTTTGACGTGAAGACGGTCAAGGAAACTATTGCGGCTTTTGAAGATTTGTTCGCGGAATTATCCTGCCCGGTCAGGATGGAGGAGTTGAATATCGGGGAACATCAAAAAGGTGATATTGTTGCACTCATGAAGAAAAACAAAGTCAACGGAATGAATTACAAATTGTCGGAACCCGATATTGAAAACATTGTTGATCTGATGTTTGGATAAAAAAAACGGGGAGCAATAACCTGTACGATCACGGTATTACTCCCCTGAAAAAATTCCCCTTTCTACTTTTCCGGTTTTTGCAACCCCGGATAACTTTTTTGGAAGAAAAGATTTTTCAACGAATCCATCTCCCTGAAGATCCTGTCTGTTTCCATCAGACTTTTATGCCACCGGTCATAAAAATAATCGGGCATGAAAAAGTCGTGATAGAAAGTGGAATCGGTGTAAAGAAAATCATTGAAATCCGGGATCTCAAAATCGGGGAATTGCTGATGAATAAACGGTTTGAACTCAAATAAAATACTGTCGGGGAGCACCGAAACCGAATCCCCTTCAATGTTTGAATACGACCATACATAGGTTGAGTCGTACCGGATCAGGTTCCCCTGATCATCATAGATCTTGTTGACCTTGATGTCAACTTTCGGCTTGATGGTATCTTCCTGATACTCCATAATTTTAGCCTTTTTGTTGTCTTTGTCTGTTATTTGTGCATTGCTGCACCCCGTCAACCAAAAAGGTATCAGCATCAAAAACACGATTTTTTTCATAACTTTTCCTCCTTTCTTTTTTCTGCGTGCTTAACAATCTATATGCCAACCGATTGTATTTTAACCATACCCATAAAAATTGTCAGTTAAAAAGCGTTAATACCAGTGCCGGAGTGTTGTCGGACAGGATGAAATTTTTCCGGAATGTCAAAATGACAAAAAAATCATCCGCTAAAAAATAAAGACTACTTTTGATTTTTGTATGGCAACATTACCGAAACAACAAAAAATTAGTACTGTTTGGTTGAAAGCCAGCGTAATAGGAAGCCTCTGGGCTTCGGTGGAGATCATCCTCGGGAGTTTTTTCCATAATGTGGGCATTCCGTTTGCCGGCACTTTGCTTGCCATGAACAGCGTGGCACTGATGGTTGCATTTCATCAGGTCTGGAAAGAAAAGGGCTTGTTTTGGCGTGCGGGATTGATTTGCGCCCTGATGAAATCCATCTCGCCGAGTGCCGTTTTGCTGGGCCCCATGATGGGCATCTTTTCCGAGGCGTTACTGATGGAATTTGCCACCCGCATCTTCGGCGGGAACCTTCTGGGGTATTTCATCGGCGGGGCGCTGGCGCTTTCGAGTACGATCATTCACCGGATCATCACCCTGTTGGTATATTACGGTTTTGATTTTGTAACGGTTTTGCTCAACCTGTACGACTATGCCGTAAAGCAGATAGGATATCCCGATTTACAACCCGAAACGGCACTTTGGTTTTTGATGGGGATCTATTTTTTACTCGGCATGTTGTCGGCAATGGTGGGCTATATCCCCGGACGTAAGGCTGCAAAAATTCCGCTGAATAAAGATCGGCAAAGCGGTCTTAGCCTCAAAACGGGAGAAAAAATATTTGTTTTGGACCCGGATCAGAAATTTTCACTCAGGGCTTTGTTCCTGCATGTTTTTGCCGTCGCTGTTTGCCTCGTATTGCTTAATAACGACCTGTTCGTTGCCGCGGCGGTTTTCATCGTTTCGTATGTGACGTTTTGCATCGTTCATTACAAACGGTCGCTGCGGCATCTGAAACGGCCCTTTTTCTGGGTACAGGTGGTGGTGCTCACCATGCTGGCCATGCTGTTTTACAACGGTTTCAGGTACGGCGATTTTTTCGATCCCGCGGGACTAACGGCGGGGATCAAAATGAATGTCCGCGCCATATTGATCGTCGTCGGGTTTTCGGCCATCAGTGTTGAGCTGAGGAATCCGGTCATCAAATCGGTTTTGTTCCGGCGGGGATTTTCGCAGCTTTACCTTTCGCTGGAACTTGCGTTTGCGGCACTTCCTTCGGTGATCGGCCAACTGGCAAAACCCCGGCAGTTGCTGCGCCGGCCGGTCACCACCATGAGCAATGTGTTGTGGCAGGCCAACGATTTGCTCACGTTGTTTTCCCATAGCCTCGACAAGCCCAAGGTCTTTATCCTTACCAGTGAGCAGCATAAAGGCAAAACCACATTTGCCGTTGCATTGGCCGGACGGCTTAAAAAGAGCGGGTTATCACCCGGCGGATTTGTTGCTCCGGGAAAGTTTGAAAACAACCGGCGTTCGGAATTCGATATCGAAGACCTGCAAACCGGACAAAGAAAACCCTTGTGCAGCATCCGCAACAAACAGGGCGAACAGATCGGGCCCTTCGGATTTTATGCCGCCGGACAGCAATTCGGTAACTTTTTGTTGAAGCCCGAAAACCTGAAGGATGCCCATATCGTTTTCGTTGACGAAATCGGCCCGCTGGAACTGAAAGACAAAGGGTGGGCAGCCGCTGTCGGTCAACTGATGAAAATACCGGAAATACCTCAGGTGTGGGTTGTAAGGAAAAATCTGACGGAGGCCGTTATCCGGAAATGGGGACTCCTGGATGCGGAGGTGTTTGATGTGAGCAAAGAGCAGGTTGACAATGTTGCCGATAGGATATTGAAATTTTGTGATAAGAATATCCACCGGGAAGTTCCGCTGGCAGAATCCAAAAAAAAAACAGGGAGATACCCCTTATTGAGATCAATTACACTAACACGGGAAAAACAATAAAAATCCAGATATCCATGCGCAAGGTATTTACCATCGGAGAAACGGTTTACGATATTATTTTCAGCGACGGGGTCCTTCAGGCGGGCAAACCCGGAGGTTCGATGCTGAACACCTCGGTGTCGTTGGGACGGCTGGGTGTGGACGTGCATTTCATCAGCGAAGCCGGGAATGATGACCTTGGGGAGCTGATCACAGGATTTCTCCGCACAAACCATGTCGGCACACAGTATTTCCATCGGTTTGACGAAGGCCGCACACCATTGGCTCTGGCGTTTCTCGATGCCGACAAAAATGCCCGCTACACCTTTTACAAAGATTATCCGCCCCAAAGGCTACGGCAGCGCTTCCCGGAAGTTTCGGCAAACGACATCGTGCTGTTCGGCTCCTTTTTTTCCATCAGTCCCGAAATCCGGGAAAAGGTGAAAACAATCGTTGAATATGCCGAAAAGCAGGGCGCCCTCATCATCTACGACCCCAACATCCGCAAGCCGCATCAAAAACAAATCCCCGGACTACTCTCCATGATCCGCGAAAACCTTTCGCTGGCGCATATTGTCAGGGCATCACACGAGGACTTTCAGGTGATATTCAACGTTAAAACAGCCCGGGAAGCTTTTGCCCTCACAGCGGAAGCAGGTGATGCAGCTTTGATTTACACCCGCAGCGAAAAACCTGTGGAGGTAATCTCAAAGCACTTTACAGGACACTATCGGGTGCCCGTCACAAAGGTTAAAAGCACCATCGGTGCCGGCGACAACTTCAATGCGGGGCTGATCTTTTCGCTTCTCCGGCAAAATATCCATGCCAGCGACCTGCCCGGCCTGACGGCCATACAATGGGAAAAACTGATCCGCACAGGAATCGCTTTAAGCCGGGAAGTTTGCAAAGGATTCGACAACTACATTTCCAAAGAATTTGCCGATAACTTTCTGAATAGCGTTTAGGGAATTTTTCGGGTGTAAAGAATCTGTCATTTCAACAATTAAAGATTTACTATCTGGGAAAAGGATTTGAGATGTCCGAGAATTTTCTGGAGATATGTTTCCTGTTTGAACAGTATTATCCGGATGTTATTATAGGTGGTCAAAGAGATAGTTTAACCGACAGGCAAAGAGATAAGTAAATCACATGAAATTGATAAAATTCAGGGTTAGCGATGTTGATATTACTTCAGTTCAATCCCAATATTAGCGGTTTTTGTAGTGTTCAAGTTTTATTTATTCTCCACACGGTTAATCACTCCTTTAAAATTTTCACTAAAAAAACATTTCCTTGGTTATTCATGAGTTTTATAAGGTATATACCGCGGGGATAGGGACTGAAGTCGAAACCGTAATTGCCTGTTCCGGTGATGGTACCCGAATCAAAAAGGTGGCCGGAGGCGTTAATGATTTGATAGGTGAAGCTTTTGCCGCCGGGAAGCGGGATAAAAACGTTTCCGGAAGTTGGTACCGGAAAAGCGGTGATTTGCCTTTGAACATATTTTTTTACGGAAGTATGAAGGGTATCGGTGCATCCCACGAGGGAAAACTCTGCTGCCGATGCCCATGGATTTCCGTTGACTTCCGAGAGTGCCACCAGGCGGAAACAGTTTCCGTTGATACCATCGGGGAATTCGATGGTTTGGGGAGCGACGGTATTGACGAAACTACCTGTGGTGACAGGTGTTCCCCAGTTGTCCGGGTCTTTTCCGATGTATAACTCGTAGTCTTTAATTCTTCCGTTTTGGCCGTCCTGACGGGTAAGGTAGGTGAAGCTGTAGATGCGGTAGGTTTTTTCGAGGGCGATCTGAATTTCGTGGGGGTAAGGGGTGCTGCCGTTGCTCCACTGGGTATGCCAGATGGTTTCCGTATCGTCGTCGAAGCTCATGACGGCCAGCCCCGGGTAGTTGAGTTCTTCGCTGTCAACGTAGAGCAATTCCCACTCATCCTTGGGCAGCTCGGCCGGATTGTCGCAGTCTTCAACCGAGGGACAGGTCTCGGTTGTGATCATGCCGGGGATCGTTTTGGAATAGCTTTCTCCGTTTTTGGTAACGGTAAGCGTTACCGAAAAAGCTCCCGGATTTCCGAGTACCACTTTTGGGTTCCTCATGTTTGCATCCTCCATGTAAACAGGCTCCGGTATGATGTCCCAGTGCCATGTGGCGCCGTTGTGATTCAGCATACTGTGATCGTCAAGCCGGATGGTATCGTCCATGCAATCGAAAAAGGGCCGCTCCACCCACGGATTGACGATGGGCGTGAAGTCCGGCTCCAGCAGCGGCGATTCCCATACGCCGGCATTACCGGCAACCCTGATCTTTCCGTCTCTGAAAAAGGGCAACGCCAGATTTACCGACATCCCGGCGGGGTAGCCAGTCCCGAATGCTGCCCAGTCGTCCATCTCCGCAGTGCGGTAATAAACATTTGCAGATAGGCCCTCCCGCGAAGTGGTGAACAGGTAAACGATATCTGACCCTTCGATAGAGGGCTGAATGCAAAGGTTTTTGGTGTACTCCTGTAATGTGCCCGTCCATTCTTCCCATGTGTCTCCACCGTCTTGCGAACGAAAAACTTTTCCGATATCGGCCGACCATGTGCCGTTTTGCAAACAGGCATAGAGCACGTTTTCGTCGTATGGCGAAACGGCGAAGAACAGCTTCCCTTTCCAGTAGTTGCTGCCGTATGGTGCATTGCACAGCGACGGTTTCAACACCCAGTTGTATCCGCCGTCTTCACTCTTGTATAAACCCTGGTTGACAATGTCGGCATAAAAAACATCCGGATTGCGGAAACTGATCTGAAGGTACCGAACCCTTCCGGGGAAGGTGTACAACAACTCCCATGAGGTTCCCATGTCGGTGCTTTTCCAGAAGCCGTTGTTTTCGCCCAGATAGAGCGTTCCGTAGTAATTGGGATGACTGACCAGATTTCCGCGTCTGCCGCCGTATTCGTCCATATTGGGGTATTTGGTAAACAAAAAACGGCCCTCGGGTGGCGTTTCCGCCGTGGCAGGCAGTATCCAGCCGTTACCCAGATCATTGAAAGCCACATGGCGGCTTTTGCCCTTCAATACCCATCCTGTGGGTGATTCGGCGCCACCCATTCGCAAAGCTTTGGGCTGGTAAAAGTCGGCAATGGCGGTGTTGCCGTTGTGGTACCGGCCGCCCACGACAATATCTTCGTTCCAGCCCTGATCGAACCCCCACATGTCGGAACCGGTAAGCCCGTTAACACGCACATGATAGTGGGCCTGCGTGGCAAAATAATCCGTCGTCAGGTTCATGCCGCCGTCGGTAGCAACCCAGGTGTTGCCGTCGGGAAGCATTTTTAAATCCTGAATGTCGGGGTGGATGCTGAAGTTTCCCGTGTAACCGCCAACGGCAGTAAAAGAATTTCCTCCGTTGAGGGATTTGTACAGTGTAGTGGTTCCCACGAGGATAATTTCCGGGTTGTCCGGAGCTACTTCCATGGCAAGGTCAAAAAAGCCTTGCCCGTTGTTCATGGCGAACGACGGCGTCCGCCCCGTTGCCAGCAATTCCCAAGTCCATTCCCTGTTTTCGATGGTTCCGAGATACAAATACGGCGTGTTGTCGGCACTGAGCAGGATGACATACAGCCGGTCGGGTGCCGCCGGCGTAACAGCCAGCAACCCGCCGCTGGATTCGATGATCCCCGAAGGAAAAGAGGTTTCTTCTTCGAAAGTCGCTCCACCGTCGTACGAAACGGCAAGCCTGAAGTAGGCAATGCTTTTGCTCAACGCATAGATTATGCTGGGGTTGTCCGGTTTGATTTCCACATCCCATGACTGGTAGTTCCATTTTTTAATCCACGTTTCACCTCCGTCGGTGCTCACATGAACACCGTCGGCTGATGCGGAAAAGAGCTTTGAAGGATTTTGGCCGTCAATAAGCAGCCGGACGGGATAAAACCGGGTTTTGTCTTGCAGCAAAGGAATCCATGTCAAGCCCCCGTCTGTGGTTTTGTGGATTTGATTCCCGGCAGCGGCATAAACTATGTCGGAGTTTGCAGGGTGAATGGCAACCGCCGTTATGCCGCCTCCGAAAGGGTATTCTTTTGCAAGTAATTGCCAGTTTAATCCTGCATCGGTGGTTTTGTTCATATAGCCGGTTTCGGTTCCGCAATACAAAACGCCGGGATCATTTGCAGCCACGTTGAACGAATAGACATTTACCTGCCATGGGCATGAAAGCGGTGCAACGGGGAAATTCTGTGTGTTAAGCCAAAAGGTCTCTTTCGGACCTAGAAAAGTCCAGTCGGCATCACCGGGTGCTTTATCCGGTTTTGCCGCTATTTGTGTTTTTGTCATTTTGGTGTACACGGCATCAATGTCGGGCAGCGAGATATGGCCGTTGTCCTGAACATACCCGCCTACAATGCGATCCCAGATTTTATAATAGCGGATGATGGGGCTCTTTTCACTCTTGTGTTGTGAAATGTATTTTTCGAATTTTCCGGAAATCTCATTATAATTTACGGGGTATTCGTAGAGCATTTTTCCCCAGTCGGGGAATGCGGAATCGTAAGCCGGTTTGTAGGCCCTGATGATCCCCGGTATGTAATCGTATGGCGTATATCGGGTTTGCCCCGGCAGTGTGATGCCTGAAAAGATTATTGTCAGAATAGCAAAATAGCGTAGTATCATTTATTTGGGTTTATTGCATATTGGGCTTCAAAAGTACGCTATTTTTTTCGGAAAGGATATAAATGCAAACGAAAGAGAATCTTCGTTTTTTCCGTCAAAATAAGGCTTATTGCAGAACGATCAAAAAATGTGATGGAAAAACAGTT
>JAOZMX010000002.1:0-127 GCA_029934065.1 Bacteroidales bacterium | reverse complement strand
TAATAAGAGTATTGTCAGAATAGCGAAATAGCGTAATATCATTTATTTGGGTTTATTGGATATTGGGCTTCAAAAGTACGCTATTTTTTTCGGAAAGGATAAAAATGCAAACGAAAGAGAATCTTCG
>JAOZMX010000039.1:10174-22754 GCA_029934065.1 Bacteroidales bacterium | reverse complement strand
CTTAACCCATAACTTTTTACTTTTGCCTTTTGCCTTTTGCCTTTTTACCTAAACATATTTGGTTAGTTTTATTTCCCAAGAGGCTGTTGAAGCAGTTGCTTAAAGGCGGAATCGTTGTGCAGCGAGGCAAATGCCGGGTCGTTGGATAATCTTTCGAAATCGTTAAATCCAAGCGCTTTGGCCAGCCGGAGGTAATCCAGCGCTTTGGCCGGTTCGTTCATCAGCATCCTTCGTTTGGCTTCAAGATAAACGTGTTCGGAGTTGGTGGGCTCCACAAGTCTGTAAATGGAAAGGGATTTTTCGGCGGCGTCAATATTTTTTTCATTGATCATTTTGGTTGACATCATGTAAGCCATAATGCCGAGATACGCCATCAGACGTTTGTTCATCAACTGTTCCGAACGTGTCCCTTTGCTGCTGTTCAGGTTATTGATCTCTGCCATCCACCATTTTACATCCTTTTCACCAAAAGCCTGCAACAACGTATTCTGCAATCCCATCTCTTTCTGCATGGTCTGTACCATGTCTCTCATTTGGTTGTTGTATTCTGGATTTTTACGAAGTTGGTCAGCCAGAGTGTTGATGGCTTTCACATCGGTCAAACCGTCAAGGATCATCCCCGCCCTTTCGGCCACCTCGTAGCTGTCGAATATCCTGCCTTGCTCCTTAAGCTCATTAATCCTGTTGATATACCATGTTTTGGCCTCTGCAATTTCAACGGCATTGCGCGGCATGTCATTTTTCTTCATGGCAATAAGGTCGAGCCACCGGAAGGCTTCCACGGCCACAGGCTCCGGAGGCCAGTTGTGGTCGCCGTCGAAAATGATAATGGCATGTTCAAACTTTTCCCTGTTCAGTATCCGGTCGGTATTGATCACTTCGATCATGTTGAAATCCTCGTTGCCGGCCATACCGAGGTAACTGAAGGTGGACGGCGGAGGCTTCACCCCGGGCTGTATCCCCGCCCCGCAAGCCACCACCGCTTTGATGTCGGGATAGGCTTCGGCAAAGGCCAGCGCCACCCGCGCCCCCCCCGAAAATCCCATCATGTAAATCCGGCGTTTATCAACCTTGTACTTTGTGAGCGCTTCAGTGAACAACTTGTTGAATGCCCCGACGATCTTTTGTCCCTGCATCCCGTTTTTGATCCTGTTGGAACCGATCAGCAAAAAACCATACTCATCCGCCAGATCGCCGTACAGCGAAACAGGCAAGTTACCGTCGGCATGGGGATCCAAAAAGATGATCAGCGGCCAGCCGGCCGGAGGCCTCTTACCCGTCGGTACGTGGACAGCCGTTTCGGGCTTTGCCGTTTCGGGCTTGGCGTTTTCAGCCCCGGCTGTTGGTGTCCGAACGGTTTGCGCCTGACCGGCTTTTGTTGCCGAATCCGGTTTTACTTCCGCAGGCTCAACGGAAACGGTATCGTGTTTCTTTTCCGCTTCCGGGATTTCGGCAGCGGGCTTTGGTGCAACCGTCTTTTGTGTTGATTTTTCACTGCCTCCGCCGCAGGAATACAGCAAAACCATCATCAACCCGATGGTTATAAAAGTGAAAAGATATTTCATTTGTATCTGTATTTACAATAAATCGTTAGCAAGGTTGGCCAGCTCGGAGCGCTCACCTTTTTCAAGCCTCACGTGCGCATACAAATCGTGGTGCTTTATCCGGTCGATCAAATACGACAAACCGTTACTTTGCGAGTCGAGATAAGGCGTATCAATCTGATAGATGTCGCCCGTAAAAATGATCTTTGTCCCTTCACCGGCACGCGTGATGATGGTCTTTATCTCGTGCGGGGTCAGGTTCTGGGCTTCATCAACAATAAAAAACACATTGGAAATGCTGCGCCCCCGGATGTAGGCCAACGGCTGTATCAGCAATTTTTCGTTTTCGATGGCGGCATTGATGTTTTGATACTCCTTGTCGCGTTCGCCGTACTGATTTTGAATGAACTTCAGATTGTCGTACAGCGGTTGCATGTAAGGGTTGATTTTGGAATGGGCATCGCCGGGCAAAAACCCGATGTCTTTGTTGCTGAGCGGCACGATAGGCCTTGCGAGATAGATTTGTTTGTAATTCCGTCGCTGATGCCAGGCACCGGCAAGTGCCAGCAATGTTTTTCCCGTGCCGGCAATACCTTGCAGCGTCACCAGACGGATGTGCGGATTCGTAACGGCGTGGAGCGAGAAGACCTGCTCGGCATTACGCGGTGTAATTTTCGACACCGGATGTTTGTCGAGACGTTCCACAAGACGGTTGCGCGGATTGTAATAGCCCAGCGCCGATGCGCCGTTGCTTTGCAGAATGAAATACTGGTTGGGTACCGGTTGTTCGATGCCCAGATCCTCCGGCTCGCACAACCCCTCGGCATACAACCTGTCAATTCCTTTTTTATCCACATTTTCAAATCTCGAAACACCCGAGTAAAGCGAATCGACATTTTCAATTTTTCCCGTCAAAAAATCTTCGGCCGGCAAATTCAGCGCCTTGGCCTTTATCCTCAAATTCACATCCTTGGTAACCATGATCACCTTGCGGTCGGGATGCTCATCCTTCAGGGCAAGCGCAGCGTTCAGGATCCGATGGTCGGCTTTGTGCTCGCCGAAGATACGTTCCGCATCCAGATTGGCCTTTTCGTTCATGATTACCTTGAACTTGCCCTTGTGACCGTTGTCCAGCGGAATCCAGTTTTGCAGCGAATTGTGGTTCGACAACCGGTCCATGATCCGGATGAACTCCCGCGCCTCGAAGTTGATGGTGTCGTTCCCTTTTTTGAACTGATCCAACTCTTCGAGCACCGTGATGGGGATGGCCACATCATTGTCGTCGAAACTGTTGATGGAATTGTGATTGTAAAGGATTACCGATGTATCGAGAACAAATATTTTTTTCGAGATGGTTTTTTTTCTCCCTCTTGATGTCTTTTTTGCTGCGGTGGTTTTTTTCTTTTCCGTTGTTGCTTTCCCCGTCATAAACTGGTCTCCTCAAAATTTTTTTCAAAATTAACGCATCAACACAAAATAAGATACAACACGATGGGATTTTCTGTTAAAAAGATATTCACAACGGTTGATCATCGGTTGGGCTTTCCGCATCATTTTCCAAAATCCCGATGAAATAATACCCATGGTTCTGGACGGGTTATTTCTGTTCATCCTATGATAAATCCCTTGCGGCCTGTATGATCGGCGTCAAAATCTATCTTGCCGCCAGTCGCGCCAGGTAACGTTTGCGTGCCTCATCGGGATCAACGTCCGGCGAGACGTAAATTCTTGTTCTGGAATCAATGACAACTTCCTGCATCTTCGACAAATCCGGCGATTTGTGCACAGGCTGGCTTTTCTCAAAATTTATTTTTCCTTTTTTACTCATTGCAGTTTCCTTTTAGTTCGTATTAGTTATAATAGTGACGGGGGTTTCCCGCAATTATTATAATGCTCTGTTATACATTAACGTATGAATGGGAATAAAGTTTAATCAGCCTCCGGTTTTTTTTTACCGGAATACATTTTTTTCGGTTTTTTTTCGGGCGCCTGCGGGCTATCCGCTTTAGTCCCTTTGTGGCGGCTGTGTGTCCGTAGGCGGTACGGGGTCTTCCTCCGTCAGCCTCCGCCCGCCAACGGTCACATCAGCCGCCACGGCAGGGAGCTGCCGCTCCTATCCCTGGCGCAGGCACAACGAGAGCACGGGCACACGACAGATCAAACAGAGTCTTCATCGCAACCCCGTCAAAAACCCAACGGCATTTTGGGATTTTTCTTTTTCTTATTTTTGCCGAAAACACATTTTCACCATGCCCGAAACAAAAAAACTTTTCCTGCTCGATGCCATGGCACTTATCTACCGTGCCTTTTATGCCCTCAACAAAAATCCGCGGATCAATTCCAAAGGACTGAACACTTCCGCCGTTGTGGGCTTTGCCAACACGCTGTTCGAGGTGATCCGCAACGAGCAGCCCACACATCTCGGTGTGGCCATCGACACCTTTGCACCCACCATCCGCAAAGAAGGTTTTGTAGATTACAAAGCCAACCGGCAGCAGATGCCCGAAGACATCGCCAATGCTTTGCCTTACATCGAACGGCTCATCGAAGGGTTTAACATCCCGCTCCTGTTTGTTGACGGTTACGAAGCCGACGATGTCATCGGAACACTGGCCAAAAAAGCAGAAAAAAAAGGTTTTGTCACCTACATGATGACTTCCGACAAGGATTTCGGGCAACTGGTCTCCGACCGCATCTTCATGTACAAACCCGCACGCATGGGCAACAAAGCCGAAGTGCTCGGCGTGAAAGAGATTTGCGAAAAGTACGGCATCCGAAACCCTTTGCAGTTGATTGACATCCTCGGCCTTTGGGGCGATGCCTCCGACAACATCCCCGGCGTGCCGGGCATCGGCGAAAAACGCGCCAAAGAACTCATTGCACAATTCGGCAGTGTGGAAGCGGTGATACAAAATGCCGACAAGCTCAAAGGTAAGATGGCCGAGAACGTGAAGAAATATGCACAACAGGCACTCGAATCCAAACAACTCGCCACCATCATGCTGGATGTCCCCATCGAATTCGACGAGGAAAAACTCAAACTTTCGCAACCCGACCTCAAGATGCTGAAAGAACTTTTTTCGGAACTGGAATTTAAAACCTTCGGACGACGTGTGTTGGATTATTATCGTGAGCAGGGCATGGCAACAGGCGTCGCCTCCACAGGACAGCAGGACCTGTTCGGCCAGGCCGGCCTCGACACGGAAGACATTCAAACCGTAAAAAATACCGACCACAACTACTATTTGCTCGACACCAAAACAAAACGCAACCAACTGATAACGGAGATCAAAAAACACAAAACCGTTTGCTTCGACACCGAAACCACCGGCAAAGACCCCAACAACTCCGAGCTGGTTGGTGTTTCCTTTGCCCTCGAACCCGGCGAAGCCGCCTACCTTCCTCTGCCCGAAAACTACAACGAAGCCACACAGATCATTTCCGAATTCAAAGCCGTATTCGAGAACACCGCCGTCGAAAAAACGGGACAAAACATCAAGTTTGACATCTCCATCCTCAAATGGTACGATATCAATGTGAAAGGAAAACTTTTCGATACCATGCTGGCCCACTATCTGATCGAGCCCGATCAGCGACACAACATGGATTTTCTGGCCGAGCACTACCTCAACTACAAGCCTGTAGCCTATAGCGAAGTCACCGAAAAAAAAGGCACCAAACAGATGAACATGCGGCAGGTGCAGCAAAGCAAACCCGAAGAGCTGCTGGAATACGCCGCCGAAGATGCGGACATCACCCTGCGGCTGCGCCGGGTGCTGGAACCTTTGCTCGACCGCGACAACGTCCGGAAACTCTTCGACGAGATCGAAATGCCGCTGGTACCCGTCCTCGGCGCCATGGAAGCCGAAGGCGTGAAACTCGACACGGCATCCCTCAAGGAATTCTCCCAACAGCTGCAGGGTGAGATCGACATCGTAAAACATGAGATTTTTCAGTTGGCCGGCGAGGAGTTCAACATCTCATCACCCAAACAACTCGGCGTGATCCTTTTCGAAAAACTAAAGATCACCGACAAGCCCAAGCTCACCAAAACCAAGCAGTACTCCACGGGCGAGGACGTGCTGACGCGGCTCGAAAAACGACACCCCATTGTGGCCAAAATCCTTGATTACCGCTCGCTCACCAAGCTCAAATCCACCTATGTGGACGCCCTCCCCGCGCTCATCAGCCCGCGCGACGGCAGGCTTCACACCAATTACAACCAGGCCGTGACCGCCACCGGACGGCTCAGCTCCACCAATCCCAACCTGCAAAACATCCCCATCCGCACCGAACGCGGACGCGAGATACGCAAAGCTTTTGTCCCGCGCAACGAAGACTACCTTTTGCTTGCCGCCGACTATTCGCAGATCGAGCTGCGCATCATCGCCGAGTTGAGCGGCGACGAAGCCATGACGAAAGCCTTTATCAACGGTGAAGACATCCATACGGCAACAGCCTCCAAAATTTACAAAGTCCCTCCCGAAGAGGTTACCAAAGAAATGCGCCGCAATGCCAAGATGGTCAACTTCGGCATCGTTTACGGCATCTCGGCCTTTGGCCTTGCCGAACGCCTCGGCATCCCCCGCAGCGAAGCACGAAACATCATCGAACAGTACTTTGAGCAATATCCCGGCATCAAAAATTATATGGAACAATCCATCCGCTTTGCCCGCGAACACGGCTATGTGGAGACCATCATGGGACGCCGCCGCTACCTTCGCGACATCAACTCCAACAACGCCACCGTGCGCGGATTTGCCGAACGCAATGCCATCAATGCACCCGTGCAGGGCTCCTCCGCCGACATGATCAAGATCGCCATGATCCGCATCTTCAACGACATGGAAAACAATAACATGAAATCGAAAATGATTATGCAGGTGCATGACGAATTGATCTTCGACGCTCACAAAGACGAGATTGAACAACTTAAACCCATCGTGGAACAGGGCATGAAAAACGCCATCCCCCTGAAAGTCCCCGTTGTGGTGGACATCAATACCGGCCACAACTGGCTCGAAGCACACTGACCGGTTTCAAAGGCACTGCGATTTTGACCAAAGAATAGTGAATGAGTAACTGATGCTTTTTGAACCGCCGGCAACTCAAGATTTGATGATCCGCTCCATCAAATCGGCGATAATGATACCGTGATCGAAGGCAAGTTGCGGAAGGGCATCCGGCGAAAACCATGCGGCTTCGCGGGCATCGTCACCGCCCTTCACCGCCGACATCCCGGCCCCGACAAATCCGTAATAGACCACCGACACGGTTCTGCCGCGCGGATCGCGCCCCGGATCACCGTAGGTGGCAAACTGCTTCAGCTCAACATTTTTCAGCCCCGTCTCTTCTTCCAGTTCACGGCGGGCCGAATCCACCAGTTTTTCGTCCATTTCGATGAATCCGCCGGGCAGCGCCCAGCTTCCTTCAAAGGGAGGACGTCCCCGCCGGATCAGCAGGATTTTCAGCCCGTCGTCGAATGTGCAAAACACTGCGATGTCAACAGTTACCGATGCACGCGGGTATTCATAAGTATATGGCATGAGCAATTCGTTTTGATGTTGGCTCCCAAATGTACATTAATTTTTCAATAACGAAAGATGCCGGATTTTTCAAACCGTCATAAATCCATACTAACCCGCTGCTTTTAGCGTTTACTTCATTGTTTACAAAACATCCTGAATTTTGAACATTTACACAAAAAAACGGCGTTGGAAACTGATGCTTTTTGCTGCTGCAATTGCCATTGTGGCGGCATCAATGTGGTACACCAACATCATTGTCAAAAAGGTGGCCATGGATGAGAAAAGAAACATCCGCATCTGGGCCGACGCTATTCACCGCAAAACGGCACTGGTAAAATACATCGAAAAGTTTTTCCAGCAAATCCGCGAACAAGACCGCACCAGGGTGGAATTACTTGCCGAAGCATACAAACAATTGATCAAGACCGACAATCCCGATGCCGACCTTACCTTTTACGTTGACATTATCCGGTCGAACAACACCATCCCTGTTGTGCTCACCGACCAGGACGGCCGCATCATCAATGCCAAAAACGTTAACTTCAACAAAGATTCGGTGGTATTTTTAAGGGGTGAACTGCTGAAGGAGTTTTCGGTCTATCCGCCCATTGAGGCACGTTACTATCAAAACCGGAAAAATTTCCTTTTTTACAAGGACAGCCGTTTGATGACGGATTTGCGCAATGTGCTCGACGACCTGATCCGTTCTTTCTTTTCCGAGATCGTTATCAATGCGGCATCCGTACCGGTGATCATCACCGACAGCACCAAGAAAAAAGTGATCGACTTCGGCAACATCGAGCCGGACAAGATCATGGACCCCGAATTTGTTGAGCGTACCATTGCACAAATGGGCTCCGACAATCAGCCCATCGAAATTGACCTTGTGAATCAGGGCAAAAGCTACATTTTTTACCAGGGGTCTTATCTCCTCACCCAGCTAAAGTACTATCCCATCATTCAACTCGGGATCATTGCACTCTTCCTTTTCATCGGTTATTTTATGTTCAGCACGGCGCGACGGTCGGAACAAAATCAGGTGTGGGTCGGCCTTGCCAAAGAAACGGCGCACCAGTTGGGGACACCGCTTTCTTCGATGATCGCCTGGATGGAATTGCTGAAAATGGAAGAGGTGAAAAATCCGGTGATCGATGAGTTGAGCAAGGATGTTGACCGTCTGGAAAAGATCACCGAAAGATTCTCGAAGATCGGTTCGGTACCCAAGCTCGAAAACGAGAACATCGTCAAAGTGGTTTACAATTCCATTGCCTATCTGAAGACCAGAACATCACGCAAGATCAACTATGTCATCCATCCTGACGAGGAAAAACAAATTATCGTCCCCATCAACCTTCATCTTTTCGAATGGGTCATCGAAAACATCACCAAGAATGCCGTGGATGCCATGGGCAATCAGGGTACATTTACCGTTGATATCACCGAGGAGGATGAGCATGTGATCATTGACCTTACCGACACCGGAAAAGGCATCCCCAAATCGAAATACAAAAGCATCTTCAACCCCGGATACACCAGCAAAAAAAGAGGATGGGGGCTTGGCCTTTCGCTGGCACAGCGCATCATTAAAAATTATCACCGGGGTAAAATCTTCGTGAAGTCATCGGCCATTGACAAAGGCACTACCTTCAGGATCGTGCTGAACAAAAAAGTTAAAAAGATCAGACACAGGTAATGGCGGGGCTTTATGTGCACATCCCTTTTTGCAGACAAAAATGTCATTACTGCAATTTTTATTCGGTAGCTTCCGGAAAGTTCCGGGACGAAACCATTGACGCCATTGTTAACGAGCTGGAGATCAGGAAAGATTACCTCGGCGGCGAGCGGTTGAACACGGTCTATTTCGGCGGGGGAACACCTTCGCTATTTGCACCCGGAAAAATTCAAGAGATCATCCTGAAAGCAGACAAGCTCTTCGGAATCGTCCCCGGTGCAGAGATCACCCTTGAAGCCAACCCCGAAGACATCGGCAGCACATGGCTTGATGCACTGAAAAGCACTTCCGTCAACCGGTTGAGCATCGGGGTACAATCCTTTAACAATGCCGACCTCCGTTACCTGGGCCGTATCCATACGGCGGAAAAAGCCGAAAGTGCCGTCAGGCTTGCATTGGAAAAAGGGTTTGAAAATTTAAGTGTGGATCTGATCTTCGGCATCCCTGCATCCGATGATAAAATATGGGAATCGAATATTTTGAAAGTGCTGCAATACAACATCCGGCATCTTTCGGCTTATGCCCTGACGGTGGAGCCGGGCACCGCCCTCCGGTTATTCATCCGAAAAGGAAAATACCAACCTGTGGATGAAGACCAGGCTGCCGGCCAGTTTGAAATGCTGATGAGCCGGATGAAACAGGCCGGATACGACCATTACGAGATATCCAACTTTTGCCTGCCGGGACATTGCTCCAAACACAACACTTCGTACTGGACAGGTGACAAATACCTTGGCGTCGGCCCGGCGGCACACTCCTACGACGGCAATTCAAGACAATGGAATGTTGCAAACCTGAAAAAATACATCGAAGCCGTTGAAAAAAACGAACCGCTCTCGGAAAAGGAGACACTGACCGGTACCCAAAAGTACAACGAATACGTGATGACCGCCCTGCGTACAATGTGGGGAATAGACCTTGAAAAAGTAAAAAACGAATTCGGGGAAGACTTTTATCTACATTTGATCAAAGAGGCAAAACCTTTTGAAAACAATCAACATTTGCTGAAAAAAAACCAACGGATTCTCCTGCTTACTGACAGGGGGAAATTATTTGCCGATAAGATATCGTCAGCACTCTTCTGGAATGACTAAAACAAAAATTTTAAACTCATGGAAGGCCCGTTAAAATCATATTTGATGTTCATATTGTAATCGTCAAGGTATTCTCTGACAAACACATAAAATTCCTGGTATCCGACATTTACCCCAAACCATTTGGTTGGTTGAAACGAGAGATAAACATAAAACTCGTGTGTGTTTCCTCCCAGACCATTGATATCATTAAGGAAAAATACACCTAACCCACCCATAAGATGAAGCCATTTCTGTAATTTAAAATCCATCAGAAGTCCGATATTGGGTAACGGAACCAAAAAATGATAATTAAAATCTTGAATGGGCAGATTCGTTTGAATGCCGGTTTTTAAATTCATAATGTAAAGGTTGAAGTAGGCAGCAAGGAAGGTCTCTTCCGCCGTGAGGATAGAAAACAAATAACCGATACTGAAAACCTGGGTATTGAAATAGGGCCTAATGAACGAACCCGCCTTTATTGTGTCATTGGGGAGATAGATATCATTTTTCAGGGTAAAAGTACTGTTGCGGTTCAATCCGTAATACATCCCGAAAAGACCGCTGCGGGGTGTGATCCGGTAAACGATGTTACTCGAAAATATCCAGTCTTTATCCTGCAACCCCAGATTGTCTTCCAAACCCACCTGAAAGCTTATCAATCCGCTTGGGGTGATGAATCTTAACTGGGTGCTCAAAAATGAATAAGTGGAATTGAAACTTAACCTGAAATGTGGATTCAGATTCTGGCGGGCTATTTTCCTCTGCTCTTTTCTGACGGCCTTTTTAGCCATGACCGTGTCGGGCAGATTTTCTTTTTTTTCCTGACCCACAACCACCTGCAGAATGATTAGAAACGCAAAGAAAAATAATATGACATATTTTTTAAACATGCGCAGCTATTTTGATTATCCAAAACTAATATTTTTTTTTGATCGGAGAGATTCTTGTTCAATAAACAAATGAGAAATGAACTTTTTTCCTTCCGTGTGATCACAAAGATTTTGCTACTTTTGCCCGGCTGTGTTGAACAAATACGAAAAGGCCGGCATGCGATCACATTTTTATGGAGAACCATAATTTTAAGTCTGAAACACAAAACCATGCAAACATATCTTACGGAAAATCAGGAATACAAACAGATTATTGAAGACCTCTCCGAGGTGACGGGAATGCTTTGGCAAAAAGGCTGGGCCGAACGCAATGCCGGCAATATTTCATTCAACATTTCACATTTGTTCGAAGATGAATTGCCCAACACCGATTTCGAGCCTTACAAGCCGTTAAGCACCGGCTACCCACACCTTTCCAATGCGATGCTTCTGGTGTCTGCTACGGGTTCGCGCATGCGCAACCTGGCAAAGAAACCCTACGAGAACACTTGCATCATCAATCTGGACAGTGAAGGGAAACGATACCGTCAAATGCTCAAGCCGGAGCTGGACAGCCCTTTGCTGCCCACTTCCGAATTTCCGGCACACCTTGCCATCCACGAAATGTTAAATTCTGCCGGACGTCCCGAAAAGGTTGTCGTGCACACACATCCCGATAACCTGTTGTCGCTTTCGCATATTCGTGCCTTTTGCAACGAGGAGACCCTGAACAACATGCTGTGGAGCATGCAACCCGAAACGTTGGTTTTCGTGAGCGAAGGGATTGGCTTTGTCCCTTACCTGATGACCGGCTCCGAAAAACTGGCAGCCGCCACCATCCGTAAACTCGAAAAACACCGCGTGGTGATGTGGGAAAAACATGGCTGCCTCGCCATCGGAAATACTGCCAACGAGGCTTTCGACCTGCTGGATGTGCTGGACAAATCGGCTTCGATTTTTCTGACCTGCAAAAGCGCCGGTTACGATGCCGAAGGGATTTCGAAAGAAGAACTGGATAATCTCAGAAAGAAATTCGACCTTTAATATCCACCTTCGTTCCTGAATCGGTTTACCGGTTTTCGCCTTTATCTTTTGGCCGCTTCATTTTTCATCGCCTTATTATAAATTATAAAATGACAGCTTATTTTTCTCCGGGGCATGGTGATAGCTCCCCCTTTCGCCCTTTGGGAATATATTCTGTTTTTCGATTGTCTATTTTTTAGAAATATAAGGGCATAATGTTATTATCAGTAAAATTTGAAAATTTGAAAATTATTCGTAATATTGCAATGATATATGAAAAGAATTATCATAAGATAATCCGGTCATCTACGCTAATGTAGAATAAAAAAAGAAAAAAAATCATATTGTTAACTTAACTAAATTAATTAATTATGAAAAAGTTGATTTTTACTATTGCAATTTTTGCCGTTTCGGTAACGATGGTGATGGCGCAGGACCAATGTGTGCCATACAATCAAACGGCAAGTGAGATCACTGCCCACTCGGCAGTATTGAGTTGGGACAGTCTGACTGGCCCCACATGGGTTCGTTTCTATCCAACGGGAACCACACAATATCATTACAAATTTGCCCATCAAAACAACACGGCCATGATCAAGTTTCTGATGGAGGAAACCGAGTACACATGGGATCTTAGTACGATGTGCGACGGCGAATGGACCGATTTCGACTGGCCGCAAACGTTTACAACATTGCAGGACACGGTGGTTTGTGAACCGACCAATCAGCAAACTTCCAATATCACCGACCATTCGGCAGATGTTAGTTGGGAAGGGCTGGACGGCCCCACATGGGTTCGTTTTTATCC
>JAOZMX010000039.1:0-10074 GCA_029934065.1 Bacteroidales bacterium | reverse complement strand
TGGGTTCGTTTTTATCCCACGGGAACAACAGAATACCATTACCGTTTTGCCCATCAAAACAATTCGGTTTCCCTCGGTTGGCTTGATGACCTGACGGAATACACCTGGGAACTCAATACCCTTTGCGACGGTGAATGGACGGGATTCGGCTGGGCTCAGGCTTTCACAACACTGGAAGATACTGTGGTTTGCGAACCGACCAATCAGGTGGCCGAAAACATCACTGCCCATAGCGCCGATCTGAGCTGGGAAGGACTGGACGGCCCAACATGGGTACGCTATTATCCCACGGGAACAACAGATTATCGTTATCGCTTTGCACATAACAACAGTGCCGTTTCGCTTCACTGGTTGCAGGCCGAAACGGAATACACATGGGAACTCAGCACTTTGTGCAACGGAATGTGGAGCGGCTTCGACTGGGCTCAAACATTTACAACACTTGAAGACACAGCGGTTTGTGAACCCACTGACCAGACTGCCGAAAATATCACCGCCCATAGCGCCGATCTGACGTGGGAAGGAATCGACGGACTCACATGGATACGTTACTATCCTACGGGTACAACGGATTACAGATACCGCTTCAGCCATTTTAATAACATTGTCCATCTGCATATGCTTGAACCCGAAACGGAATACACATGGGAACTCAACACCCTGTGCAACGGAATGTGGACGGGCTTCGACTGGCCGCAAACATTCGTCACACTGCCCGACACCGGCGGCACCGTAAATTGCGAACCCGTCAACCAGATGGCTTCCAATATTACCGCCCACTCGGCCGATCTGAGCTGGGAAGGTTTGGAAGGGCCGACAATCGTAAGGTATAAAAAAGCAAGTTGTCCGCAATATCATCACATGGTACCTGCAGGGATGAACAACATGGTTTCGCTTTTCAACCTGAAAGATGCCACAGAATACAACTGGCAATTGAGCACCTTCTGTGATGGGGTCTGGACAGATTTCGGATGGGAACAATCGTTTGTAACTTTGGAGGCTGACGGCGACAACGGATTCAAAACTTCCGGCGTAATTACAGAAATCCCGGCGATCTCCGAATTCAATGCTTATCCCAATCCGGTAAGCAATCAGGCAGTGGTTACATTTAACTCGGCTGCCGCAGGAACTTATCAACTCCGGATTGTCAACATTCTCGGAAGTCTGGTTTACGAAAGCGAAAATATGGCCAAAGAAGGGTTAAATACCGTAAACGTAAACTTTGCCGACAAGCCGGCTGGAGTTTATTTTGTGATCTTAAAACAGGGAAACAACATCAAACAGCTTAAGCTGATCAGGGAATAAAATTTCATTTTACAAAATAAAAAAACCTCCGGCAGGAAACTTCCGGAGGTTTTTTTATGTCCTGTTTTTTCGTTTTTGTGTGATGGAAAAAGTGACGGAGATCAGCAGAAGCAAGATGGTAAGGAAGGTGCTGATGCGGCCGAAATAGTCCCCGTATTTTACGTAAAAGGTCATTTCGTTGTTGGCGTTCAGGTTTTCTTTCAACACGGCCGGCTCCCAGTATCCGGTTTTCTGCAGCACGTCGCCCCGCTGATTGACAAAAGCCGATATTCCCGTATTGGCCGAGCGTGCCACAGCCCGCCGTGTTTCAACGGCCCGCAGGATGGCAAAAGAGTAATGCTGACGGTATCCGGGAGTGTCGCCCCACCACCCGTCGTTGGTGATCAGAAAAAGCATGTTCGCTCCGTTCCGGACAAAACCCGCACAAAAATCGCCGTAAATGGATTCGTAACAGATGATGGCAGGCACTTTGAATTTCCCGTCCATGGAAGTAAAAACCGTTCTTTCGGGCGAATAGCCCAGACTGCCTACGGTGCCTCCGAGATCAAAAGCAAGATTTTGCAAAGGCCGGAGCAACCGCTGAAAAGGCATCTTCTCCGGCCCGGGAACAAGTTTGGATTTATGATACATACCGATCTCTTCCCGGGCATTGATGAACAAAGCCGTGTTGAAAGCCTCGTAATATTTGTCCACATCATTGAATTTTCTGGCGGTGTTGGTCAGGGGTTCATTTTCGCCAAACAACCTGAAGGTGGACGCCCCGATAACCATGTTCAGGTTTGGATATCCGGCCATCAGTTCTCTGATCTTCCGGATGCTCCTCGACTTGTTGATGTTGTGATGCCACAAATCTTCCTGTATGGCCGACTCGGGGCAAACAACAAATTCGGTATTTTGCGTAAGCAAAGGCTTTACCGGATCGAAAGTGCGGCGGATGACCTCACTGGTCGGTAATGTATATTGTTCCGACCACGGGTCAATGTTGGGCTGCGAGATGATCACTTCGGCCGTTTCCCCTTTTTCCTCATAATTGTTGTAAAGACGAAGGGAGATCAACATGGGAACCGCCAAAAACAAAATAATGATCACACCATTAACAATCAACAAAGTACGTGATCGCGGCACCCTTGTAAGTTGTTTCAGCCATTTGAAAAGAAGAATGTTGACAAGCAAGATCCAGAAACTGCCTCCCAGTGTCCCTGTAAATTCGTACCACTGGATAAACTTTGGATACATTGCAAAACCGTTGCCGAGATTCAGCCAGGGGAACGAAAGATCCCAATCGAGATGCAGGTACTCAAAAGCCACCCAGTAAAAAAGCAGCAGATAAACTGCATTGGAACGGTTCAGAAAAACCCGTTTGCTCAAATGAAAGACCATAAAAGTTACCGTCATAAACAACGGATTGAGCAACAAAGCCATCATGCCACCGAAAACGGTTGAATTCCATATCCACCATACCGTTAGCAGATTCCAGACAAAAAAGGTGAGGTAGGCAAATTTGAAAATGCTGTATTTGTGAAAAAACGCCCTGTGGCGGTCAATAAAATCATCAACGAACAGCAACGGCACAAATGCAATGAAGAGTAAGAACGGGAAACCGTCAACCGGCCATGAAAGGGCAAGAAGCACTCCCGACAAAACGGACAGAAAATAAAGATGTCCGGCACTTTTGTTTTTAATAAAGGAAATCATTGTACGGATAACGTGTAATGTGAATTTCTTTCACTTTTTCATAGAGCAGTTTTTTCAATGCATCCCAGTTTTGTTTTTTTGTGGCCGATATAAAGATCACCGGATCGTTGCCCGATGCCATCCACGACTTTTTCAATTCATCGAGGGTGATGTTTTTCTCCGTAGGCGGGGTAAGGTCGTCTTCCTCTTTTTCCTCCCAGGTATAAGCATCCATTTTGTTGAAGACGATGATGGTCGGTTTGTCGGCGGCATCAATCTCGCTGAGGGTTTCTTTCACCACATTGATCTGTTCTTCAAAGCCCGGATGCGAGATGTCCACAACATGTATCAGCAGATCGGCTTCACGCACTTCGTCGAGGGTTGATTTGAAGGATTCAACAAGATTATGCGGAAGTTTCCTGATAAAACCAACCGTATCGGAAAGCAAAAACGGGAGATTGTCCAGCACCACTTTGCGCACGGTGGTGTCGAGGGTGGCAAACAATTTATTCTCGGCAAAAACCTCCGATTTGCTCAGTTGATTCATGATGGTGGATTTACCAACGTTGGTGTAACCCACAAGTGCCACCCTGATCAAAGCACCGCGGTTTTTGCGCTGTGTTGACATTTGCTTGTCTATCTGCGAAAGCTTCTTTTTCAGCAAAGCGATCTTATCGCGGATGATCCGGCGGTCGGTTTCAATTTCCGTCTCGCCCGGCCCACGTAGTCCGATGCCGCCGCGCTGCCGCTCCAGGTGCGTCCACATCCTTGTGAGGCGCGGCAAAAGGTATTCGTATTGCGCCAGTTCCACCTGTGTTTTGGCGTAGGAAGTGCGCGCCCTGTTGGCAAAAATATCCAGGATCAGATTGTTGCGATCCAGAATCCGGCACGAAAGTATCTTTTCAATGTTTTTGAGTTGCGACCCGCTGAGTTCATCATCAAAAACGACAATATCCACCTCCGCGGCTTTGACAAATTCCCTGATCTCCGAAAGTTTTCCCGATCCTACAAAGGTCTTCCGGTCGGGTTGGCTGAGCCGTTGAATGAACCTTTTTACGGGGATACCGCCGGCAGTTTCAACCAAAAACGCCAGTTCGTCAAGGTATTCTTCAATACGATATTCTTCTTCGCGATCGGTGACCAGACCCACAAGTACTACTTTTTCTTTGTTGCCGGCTGTGCTGTTGTTAGGGGGCATTTGCTGTTGCATGAGAGGAATTAAAATTTCCTGAACCCGATGATCTCACGGACTTCCTTCACCGTTCTTGCTCCGCTTTCGCGGGCTTTTTCGGCACCCATCCGGGCCACTTTGCCAAGGTATTTATCATCTGACGAAAGTTCAAGAATCCTGTCGCGCAGGGGTTCCGTAAACCGGATGATATCTTCGGCCAGTTGTTTTTTCAAATCCCCGTACCTGATGGTGCAGGCATTGTATTGTTCTTCGAAATGTGCAACGGTATCGGGCGACGAGACCACCTCCAACAGATTGAACAAATTCTGTACGGGTTCCGATTTGGGGGCATTGGGTTCGGCAGGACCTGCATCGGTCACCGCACGCATCACTTTTTTTCTGATCACCTTGGGATCGTCGGCAAGGAAAATCGCATTGCCTTCTCCTTCCGATTTGCCCATCTTGCCGCTGCCGTCGAGGCCGGGGATTTTAATGAGGTCGTTGCCGAAATTAAATGCTGCCGGCTCGGGAAAAAATTCATGCTTGTACATTCTGTTGAACCTGCGAGCAAACGTACGGGTCATCTCCAGATGCTGTTCCTGATCTTTACCCACGGGCACTTTATGTGCTTTGTGGATGAGAATGTCAGCGGCCATCAGCGTGGGATAGGTGAGAAGCCCGGCGTTGACGTTGTTGGGTTGCTTGCGGGCTTTTTCCTTGAATGTGGTCACCCGTTCCAGCTCACCGAGATAGGCATTCATGTTGAGCAGCAGATACAATTCGGCCGTTTCGGGCAAGTCGCTTTGAATGTAAAGGGTCACTTTTTCCGGGTCTATCCCCGTGGCAAGGTACTCGGCCAAAACCTGTTTGACGTTTCCGTGCAAATCGGCCGGCGTGGGATGTGTGGTCAGCGAATGGTAATCGGCTATGAAAAAATAACAATTGTATTCCTCCTGCAGTTTCAAAAAATTCCTGATGGCACCGAAATAATTCCCGAGATGCAAATTTCCGGTTGGCCTGATGCCGCTTAAAACAGTTTCCATATCTATTTTTCTATTTTATTTCAAATGTGGGGATTTACTCACAAAAATGGAGCGCAAAGGTAAAAATTATCCGGCAGGCCATGAAGATTTACAAAAAATGAATCCCGGGAAAATTACATTTTCAGTTCATCATTGTTTTTGTTGAAGAAATGATATTCCAGAAAATGATGATCGGCGGAGGGTTTGATCTTAAGATGACATTTGTAGTGAAACATCCACTTGCGCCTTATGGACGGGAAACCGGTTTTGAGAAAGGCATGAACAAACGGGTGAACGGTAATGGTCAGCGTTTTTTCGTTTTGTTCCTTAACAAGATAGCGCAGATTGTTCTCAATTTCATCTATCAGCAGAACAGTGGGTCTTGTTTCTCCGGTTCCGTTGCAAACCGGGCATTTCTCCAGTATCTCCACATTCATGGCCGGTCTGACGCGTTGTCGTGTGATCTGGACAAGCCCGAACTTGCTTGGCGGCAGGATGGCATGCTTGGCATGGTCTTTCGACATCTCCTCCTTCAGCCGTTCAAACAATTGCCTCCGGTGTCTGGCTTCGGTCATGTCGATAAAATCAACCACAATGATGCCGCCCATGTCCCGCAATCTCAACTGACGAGCGATTTCGGTGGCTGCTTCCAGGTTCACCTCCAAAGAGTTGTTTTCCTGATTTTTCTCGCGGTTTACACGGTGGCCCGAATTGACGTCTATGGCATGCAACGCTTCGGTATGTTCTATCACGAGATAAACACCGCTTTTGATGGTAACGATCTTTCCGAACGAATTTTTGATCTGTTTGTCAACGCCGAAATGTTCGAAGATGGGCCGCGAGCCGCTGTAATATTTTACGATGGAAGACTTCTCGGGTGCAATTTGTTTGATGAAAGTCTTGATCTCGGCTGCCAATGCGCTGTCGTTGATGTAAATATTATTGAAAGAAGCATTGAGCAAATCGCGCAGCATCACCGAAGTTCTGTCCAGCTCGCTGACAATTTTTTGCGGAGCATCGGTTTTGTGCAACTTATCGGCGATGGACTCCCATTTGCTTATGAGGTCCCGAAGGTCGGTATCCAGATCGGCCACCATCTTATTTTCGGCTGCCGTGCGTACGATCACTCCGAAATTTTTGGGCTTGATGCTCTTGATCAGCCGTTTGAGCCGTTTGCGTTCTTCAAGGCTCCTGATCTTTTGCGACACCGAGATGCGATCGGCAAAAGGTACCAGCACAAGATACCGGCCTGCGAAAGAGATTTCAGAGGCAATGCGCGGCCCCTTGGTTGAGATGGGCTCTTTGGCTATTTGTACAAGGATTTGTTGATTGACCGACAACACATCGGAAATCTTGCCTGTTTTTTCTATCTCCGGCTCCAGCCTGAATTCGGTGATGGGTAGCTGCGAAGCCTTCCCCGAAATGGCAAGTTTTGTGTATTTGTTCAGTGAACGTACCTGCGGCCCCAGATCGAGGTAATGCAGGAACGCATCTTTTTCGTATCCCACATTGACAAATGCCGCATTCAACCCCGGCATGAGTTTTTTTACCTTCCCGAGGTAAACATCACCTACCGTGTATTGTTTATTGTTTTTCTCTTTATGTAATTCAACGAGGTATTTGTCCTCAAGTAATGCAATATCAACACCAGAGGAATTTGAATCGATGATTAATTCCCTATCCACACTTAAAATATTTAGGTATCCATAAATAATGCAGGTGTTTGGTCATACATTATCAAGGGAGTATTTTCGTTTTGCGGAAAAAAATATTATGCAGCGGCTTTAATCAAAAAAACCACTGCATAATATGTTTAATTCCGGCTAATTATTTCTTTTTATGCCTGTTTTTCCTCAAACGTTTTTTACGTTTGTGGGTCGCCATCTTGTGCCTTTTTCTTTTTTTTCCACTTGGCATAATGGGTTCCTTTCCTGTTTATTTTACGTTTACATTATTCTTTACGTCATTCACGAAACTTTTGGCAGGTTTAAATGCCGGAATGTTGTGAGCAGGGATAATGATCGTTGTGTTTTTCGAAATATTCCTACCGGTCTTTTCAGCTCTTTTTTTGATGGTAAAGCTACCAAACCCGCGTAAATAAACGTTTTCGCCGTTAACCATTGATTTCTTAATGGTTTCCATAAATGCTTCCACAGTTGCTTGAACTGCTACTTTCTCGATGCCTGTTTTATTGGCAATTTCCGCTACAATTTCTGCTTTTGTCATTGATTTATGTTTTAAAGTTTTGATTATTAGATTTGTAATTAGGGCTGCAAATATATAAAAACTTTTTAATGCCAAACGAAAACAAAAAAAAATTTAATAATATTGCCGCAAACGGTGAACACATTAATTTTGGAAATCCGATGGAAATAACTCAAGTATTAACAGCCTGGTACGACGAAAACAAGCGTGACCTGCCCTGGAGAAACACCAAAGACCCTTACAGGATTTGGCTGTCGGAAATTATTTTGCAACAAACACGTGTAGATCAGGGATTGAGTTATTATCATCGTTTTATCGAAAGATTTCCTGCCGTGCAGCAACTTGCCGAAGCCGACATCAACGATGTGCTGAAACTTTGGCAGGGGCTGGGTTATTATTCACGGGCGCGAAATCTCCATGAAACGGCAAAGATCATCACCGATGCTTTTCAGGGCAAATTTCCGGATTCGTACGAAAAACTTTTGCAACTGAAAGGGGTTGGCCCCTACACGGCATCTGCCGTGTCTTCCATCGCTTTCGGCAAGCCGGTGCCGGTGCTGGACGGCAATGTCGCGCGGGTTGTCAGCCGTCTTTTTGCCGTTACCGAACCGGTCAATGAATCCTCCGGAAAAAAGTCTTTGTACTCAATCCTTGAAAAACTTATTGATAAAAACGACCCCGGAAGATTCAACCAGGCCATCATGGAGTTCGGCGCTTTGTGGTGCACCCCCAGAAATCCGCCGTGCGAAAAATGTGTTTTGTCGGCATTTTGTATGGCCCGTGCCGGGAAAATCGTTGAAAAGCTTCCGGTAAAGACCAAAAAAATCAATCAAAGAAAAAGGTATTTCAACTACTTTGTCATTAAATTCAAGCAGGATGACGGATGGTATTATTACCTCCGGAAAAGAACAGGAAAAGACATCTGGCTGGGATTGTATGATTTTCCGATGATCGAAACCCCTTCTTTTCAGGAGCAGGAGAAAGTGCTGGAAACAGCCCGCCTCCAAAAAATACTCATCCCCGCCGATGCGGTCGTTACAGCCGTGTCGGACAACTATCGCCATCAACTGACCCATCAACTGATCCATGCGCGGTTTTTCAGTGTGGAGGTCAAAAATAAGTCTTCCGTTAATTTTCATCAATACATTATGGTAAAAGATTTTGAGAAATATCCCTTACCGAAGTTGATCGAAAATTTTCTTTTGCAAGCAAATGAATTTTGAAATTTTAAGATTCGGCGCTGGGTAAAATAATATACTTTTGCGGTAAATAATAGCATATCATTCATTTAAAAACAATAAAATTATGTCTGAAAAAATATTGGATTTGGTTAAACCCGGAGTGATCACGGGTGATGATGTACAAAAAATACTGGCCAATGCCAAACAAAATAATTATGCCATCCCGGCGGTGAATGTTGTCGGGACGGATTCGATCAATGCGGTACTGGAAGCAGCCAAAAAAGTGAATTCTCCGGTGATGATCCAGTTTTCCAACGGTGGCGGCGCCTTTTATGCCGGCAAGGGATTGTCAAACGACAACCAGCAGGCAGCCGTTGCAGGATGTGTCAGCGGTGCGTTGCACGTGCACAAAATGGCAGCCTTGTACGGTGTGCCTGTGATCCTTCATACCGATCATGCGGCAAAGAAACTTCTGCCGTGGATTGACGGCTTGCTGGATGAAGGTGAGAAATTTTTTAAAGAAAACGGCAAACCGCTTTTCAGTTCTCACATGCTCGATCTCTCGGAAGAGCCGTTGGACGAAAATATTGAGATTTGCAAAAAGTACCTTTCCCGGATGAGCAAAATGGGCATGACCCTTGAGATCGAACTGGGCATCACCGGCGGAGAAGAAGACGGCGTGGACAATACCGGCGTTGAAAGCTCCAAGTTGTACACCCAGCCCGAAGAGGTTGCTTTTGCTTACGAAGAGCTGAAAAAAGTCAGCGACAGATTTACCATCGCTGCAGCCTTCGGCAATGTTCACGGGGTGTACAAACCCGGGAACGTAAAACTGGAGCCGGTTATCCTAAAGAATTCACAACAATACATTCAGAAAAAATTCGGCACAGGCATCAACCCGGTAAACTTTGTTTTCCACGGCGGATCGGGCTCTCCCAAGGAAAAAATCCGTGAAGCCATAAGCTATGGTGTCATCAAGATGAATATTGACACCGACACCCAATGGGCCATGTGGGAAGGGGTGATGAATTACTACAAAAAATACGAAGCCTACTTGCAGGGTCAGATCGGTAATCCCGAAGGGGAAGACAAGCCCAATAAAAAATATTACGATCCGCGTAAGTGGTTGCGTGAAGGAGAACTCAATGTTGTGAAACGCCTTGAAGTGGCTTTCGACGATTTGAATTGCGTGAACAGGAATTAGCTTCCTGGAAAGCAAAACTAACCAACGGGTTGGTTACAAGTAAAAAGACAAAAGGCAAAAGGCAAATGTTAAGAGGTTATGGGTTAAGAGGTTATGGGTTAAGGGTTAAGAGGTTATGGGTGGAAACTTATTGGCAGGGGAAAGTGAGTGTGATGGAAATAAGCAATAAGCAACATTCAATTTTCAATGATCAATGATTAAAAGCCAAATTGAAAAACGGACTTTGCGAGCCCGATTTATCGGGCGAAGCAATCTGTCTCGGCATTGCAGCGGGATTCTTTTTCCCGGCCCCCGCAACCCCTTAATCCCCTG
>JAOZMX010000184.1 GCA_029934065.1 Bacteroidales bacterium | reverse complement strand
GGAGAAGAGTGATTGACAGGGGAGATGATTATTTTTTTGAACACCGAATATCGAAGACCGAACACCGAATAATGAATAATGAAGTGGTTAAGTGTGAAAGAATAATAAGCAGGACTTTCCGGCTGCCGACGCAAGGAGGTCGCTGGAAACGTCTGAAAGGAGGAGGAAGTAAAAAGGCAAAAGGCAAAGGGCAAAAGGCAAAAGTTGGTAGAACACCGATTAACGAATGATGAAGGTCTTTCAGCGCTGCCCGCCGCCGCACCGAAGCGTTTATCCCCTACGGGGAATAATTTTCAATTCTAATCTGATTTTTCTACAATACTTGATCCGCTACACGGAATTCGCCGTAGGCGATGAAGTATTATAGAAAAATATTACCCAACAAAAACAAATACCTCGTAGAGGTTTGACTCCAAACCACTAAATCATCTCCCGCTTCTTGCGGGTGGGAAACCCGAAACGGCGGAGATTGAGGCGGCGTGAATGAAAAATTGCTTAAAATGCCAAGGAGGATGTTAAGTGAAAAACGAAGTTGTGATCTATTGATAGTATTGCCGAACACCAAACGCTGAACAGCCGAAGGCTAAAGGCTAAAATGGGAGACTGGAGAGACGGAGGGACGTTGGAACGATGGAACCCTTAACTCTTAACTTCTTAACACATAACGGCCGAAGGCCAAACGCTGAACGCTGAACGGCTGCTGGCCAAACGCACTAACCCCGCAGGGATTAAACGTTAATAAGCGGCTTTTTATAGGCTTGTACTGAAAAAACGTAGCCTCTTTCATCGTCCCCGTCTCCGGCGCCTAATTTTTAACCAACTTCCCTGTCATAATTCCCGATGGTGAATAGACCCTGATCAGATACACACCACGTTTCAATGTTGAAATATCCAGCCAGTAGTCGTTTGCCTGATTTTTCGTAAAAGTGTGACGACGGACAACATTCCCGTGGATATCAAAAATCTCCGCCATCCCGACGGGAACAGGTGTTTCGAGCTTGATGCGTTGGGTGCCGGGATTCGGAAAAACGGAGAACCTTCCGGAGCCGACTTCATCAACGGCGTAGTCGCTTTGGACATGCAGATAGACGGAATCCGCAAAAAAGCACGGGCCGTCGGTTATTTCAAGCGTTATCCAATGGTAGCCCACTCCCAGCTCCCGGCCGATGATGGTCGTAAAACAGGTGGTGTCGCCGGTTGACCAGTGGTAAAACTCAAAAGTGTCGGCAACGGCAAAAGTAATGGTGTCGTAAACCCTGATGGTGGTATCTTCCGGCAGTGAAACTTCAATTTCGGGGTGAACGGTAACAGCGGTTGAATCCATAAAAATGCAGGGGCCGTCGGTAACCTCAAGTGAAATCCGGTGCTCTCCCGCTCCAAGGTCGGTACCGGCCAGTGAAATGGTGCTGGTGGTATCGCCTGTTGACCAAAGGTAGGAAGCATAGCCGTCTTCCACCGCAATCAGAATCGAATCGTACAGGCAGATGGTCGTATCTCCGGGAAGCGTAACATCAATCCCCGGATGTACCGTGATGAAAACGGAATCCGTGCCCCAGCAGCCCTCTTCCGTGGCACACTGCAAAACGTAATTGCCCGTTTCGGTAACATCCAGCCAGTTTTGCCCGGTGGAACTGTCGTTCCAGATGTATGTTTCATAGCCGGACGGAGCATAAAGAACATATTCCTCACAAACCGTGGTGTCATTTCCCAGATTCAAATCAAGGGGTTCATGGATTTGCAATTTCGCCACAAAAGGTTCTTTATTAGGGTTGTAATAGGAAATCAGGGTATCCTGATTAAAAACGGCCGTGCCCTGGAACTTTCCTCCCGCAACCAAATTGCCGCAATTGTCAAGCATCGAAGAATACAAACACAAATTGTATTGCGTACTCACGGTTTGGATATTCACCAGTTGGCCGGTTTCCGAAAACTCACCGATGATTCCTTTTGTATAATAATTTCCCAGTTGCAGTACCGTATCACCGATGGTAACATTTTTATCTCCGCAAGTCGTAAAAATGAGATGATCCTCATAAGGCAACGGCAAGAGTGAATAAATGGTTTGTCCCTGTTCACGGGGAACAATCTGATACCAAAAAGGTTGTTCCATTTCAGGGTCGAATTTGGCAATGTATTGCCATGTTTCCTCCGGCGGTGCAATGATTGTGTCGTTACCCAACAGTAAGGTATCCTGAAATCCCCATGAAATGTATTTGTTACTCCACTTATCCACGGCGAAATGGAAGAATCTCGTTTTGGGGTTTAAATATTTTGCCTGAACCAACTCACCGTCGGCATCAAAGGCAATGATAAAATTGGCCCACATCTCATTTACCCATGGGTAAGTTATAATCCCATACCCGGGAATTGACAAATCATCCCCTGAATAACCCCTGTAATAGATCAGCCCATCCTGCCCCATGGTAAGCTGCAACTGATGGATATAACCGTGAATTTCCCTTTTCCAGATGATGTTCCCGTCCCCGTCAATTTTTGTTATGGCACTGAACGGAGCGGAAACATGCGTTGTATCCTGTCCCAGAAAGACAACAACAGAGTTCCATGTCGGACTGGCAATATGATGACTGGCAAGATAAATATCGTCATTCCGGTCAACGACAAGTCCGGTAAGGTCATCCTGCCACGACCCGCTGATCATGCCACCCCAGACAACATCATAATCAAATCGCAATTTTGCAATGAAAACTTCAGGGTGAAAGATACTGGTGCCCGGTGCAAAAGTAAAGGTGGTGTCCTGTATATGAAATCCGCGGACAAATGATCCGCCGACATATAAATTCAGATCATGATCCGTTCCGAGAAAAGGATTATATACCGCTTCGGGCCAGGTAGCCCACACATCCAACGGCAGATCAAACTTGCCGGTGGAATCATATCGGACAAAAACGTAATTTCCGTTGACGTCCCCGTGATAAAAAACCGTGTCGTGCACATAGATGGTCTTATTGTATAGAAAAGAACCGTAAATGTTGTTGTGAAAATCAAAACCCCTGATGGTTACACCAAGATCACCTTCACCCATGGTAGTGCCGGGTTTATCGCCCCAAAGCCAGTGCCATTCCTGTGAAACGGCTTTATGTGCAGTCACTGTCGTCAGGGCAGTTACAATAAAAATAACAGCAAATCTTTTCATTGGTGTAGTTTTTTTAGTTTGTAAAAAATTAGGAGCAAAAAGCCTTCAAAGATAATCAAAATGAGCGCAAAAGTCAAGTTTTTTTTGCTGTTTCCGGAGCATAAAATCCGGCTTTCGGAAAGGGATTCACGCCGGCAAAAACCTGACAATACCTGACAAATGAAAATATTCCCCTCGTTGAGCGGTTAATTTTTATGGTGGTAATCCGGAATGGTTTACATTTGAATCCTGAAATAAAATTTTTGCCCATGAAGCGCATTGTTGCCGAAACGAAAAAATATGTTACGGAGTTGTTCCACAAGAACAGCAAAGATCATTTGCTTTACCATAATCTGAAACATACCCAAAATGTGGTGAAAGCGGTAAAGGTGATCGGCAAACAGTGCGGGGTGGATGATGATGAGATGACGATCCTGCAGGTGGCTGCATGGTTTCATGATGTGGGATACCTCGAAACGGCCGATGGCCACGAAGAGATCAGCAAGCGCATGGCGCGCGAATTTTTGGAAGGCAAAGGGATGGACGAGGATTTTATCGCCGCCGTGGAGCGCTGCATTGATGCCACAAAAATGCCCCAGCATCCCACCGATAAATTGTCGGCGATACTTTGCGATGCCGATCTGTATCATATTTCGCAGGACAAATTTATGAAAAACACTTGGAACCTCTGGAAGGAGGTTGCGGCCATGGACAAAAAGACCCCCGACGAAAAGGAATCCCTGAAAAAAACCCTCCGGTTTTTGAAAGATCATCATTTTCATACCGAATACGGGGAAGCATTGCTTGAGACCGGAAAAAAGGAGAACATGAAAAAAGTGAAAGCCAAGATCCAAAAGAAAGAAAAAAAGATGGAAAAAAAGAAACGTCTTGCCCTGGTGGAAAACGACCCGTGGCTGGAGCCTGTGGAGCAGGAGATCGAAGCGCGTCTGCAACGCTATACCGACAGGCTGGGGCAAATCGAGCAACAACACGGCAGCCTGACCAAATTTGCGGATGCCTACAAATATTTCGGTATTCATTATGATAAACAAGCCGGCGGATGGTATTACCGCGAATGGGCCCCTGCGGCCTTTGAGCTTTTTCTGTTCGGTGATTTTAACCACTGGAACAGAACCTCCCATCCGCTGACCAAAAAGGAAAACGGCGTGTGGGAAATCTTCCTTGACGAAAAAACTCACGGCGGCAAGTTTGTTCACGGAAGCAAGTTCAAAGTGCTGGTGCATGCCGCCAACGGCTGGAAAGAACGCATCCCGGCTTGGATAACACGGGTGGTACAGGACGAAAACACAAAAGATTTTGCAGCACAAGTGTGGATGCCTCCGGAACCTTTTTCGTGGAAAGGCGATAACTTTAAGCCCGGCAGCATCGATAACCTGCTGATTTACGAATGCCATGTGGGCATGGCCCAGGAAAAACCGGGTGTTGGCACTTACCTCGAATTTACCGAAAATGTTTTGCCACGCATCAAAGATGCGGGCTACAACACCATCCAGTTGATGGCCATTGCCGAACATCCTTATTACGGTTCGTTCGGCTACCACGTTTCCAGCTTTTTCGCACCGTCGAGCCGTTTCGGAACACCCGAGGAACTGAAAACCCTGATAAAAACGGCACACGGCATGGGCATTGCCGTCATCATGGACCTTGTCCATTCCCATACGGTGAAAAACATTTACGAAGGCCTCAACGAATTTGACGGTACCGACCATCAGTACACGCACCCCGGCGAGCGCGGAAACCATCCGGCATGGGATTCAAAGCTCTTCGATTACGGCAAACCGGAGGTGCAACAATTTTTACTTTCCAACATCAAATACTGGATGGATGAGTTCCGTTTCGACGGCTTTCGTTTCGACGGCGTCACCTCTATGATATACCTCCATCACGGCTACACGGCTTTCGACAGCCGGGAGAAATATTTTACCGACGGGGTGGAGTGGGACGCTTTGATCTATTTGCAACTGGCCAATACGCTGATCCATACGGTTGAAAAAGACGCCGTCTCCATTGCCGAAGATGTGAGCGGTATGCCGGGACTGTGCAGTCCCATCAACGACGGCGGAATCGGTTTCGACTACCGCCTCGCCATGGGGATCCCCGATTTCTGGATCAGAATGCTGAAGGAAAAAAAGGACGAAGACTGGAACATGAACGAAATATGGTCAACACTCACCGACCGCCTGCCCGGTGTGGGGACCATTGCTTATGTGGAATCGCACGACCAGGCTTTGGTGGGCGACAAGACCCTTGCCTTCAGGCTGATGGACAAAGAGATGTATTTCCACATGCACAAGGACGATCAAAATCTGGTGATCGATCGCGGCATGGCCTTGCACAAAATGATCAGGATGGTCACCATCGCACTTGGCGGCGACGGCTACCTGAATTTTATGGGCAATGAGTTCGGCCATCCCGAATGGGTAGACTTTCCGCGCGAAGGCAACGGCTGGAGTTATCACTACGCCCGGCGGCAATGGTCGCTGTGCGACAATCCCGAGCTTAAATACCAATACCTTGCCCGGTGGGACAAAGCCATGATAAGGCTTGTTAAACAATATAAAGTGCTGGATGCCGGATATGGTAATCTGATCAATTCCGACGAATGGAATAAAATTCTGGTTTTTGAAAAGGCAGGGTTGGTTTTTGTCTTTAATTTTCACGTCAGCCAGTCGGTGCCGGGATACGAATTTTTTGTTCCGCAATCGGGCGTGTACCGGATCATTCTCAATTCCGATTCGCCCGGCTTCGGCGGCCACGAACGGGTTGACGATACATTGGACTATCCCACGCACTTTAACGAAACCGAAGGAAAACATTTTTTGAAAGTCTATGTCCCCAACCGGACAACATTGGTATTTAAACGAAAACAGTAGATTGTCAGGATTGCTCTTTCCGGGAGTTTTACCGCGTTCGGAGTTGGGATAGGCCGGGAAAGCCGCCCGGATTTTGCAAAAAAATCATTTTGAGGTCATTTTTTAATCTTAATATTTAATCATCATGACAAACAAACACAATAACGGTGGGGTGAAACCACAGACGGCCTTCTTTGCTTTACTGATCATTTTTGCAGGCATTTTGTTGCTGCTTGCCAACATTGGCGTGCTGCCCTATCACTTCAAACGGGTTTTTCTCTCATGGCAGATGTTGCTGATTGCAATAGGGGTTTACAATCTTTTTTCATCGAAACACAAAACGGGCGGCATCATCCTGATTGTCGTCGGAGGTGTTTTTCTTTACGATAAATTTTATCCGTTCTGTTTCAATGCCTGGAGTATTGTCTGGCCGGTCATTCTGATCATTTTGGGTGCGGCAATGTTGGTCAGGCACACCCGGAAGCCGCTGCCCGGATATGACGGTGTAAACATCAACGACACGGGAAATCAGGAGGGAGAAAATATCAATGTCATTGACGAACTGAATATCTTTGGCAGCTCCGAAAGAACCATTACCGGGAAAAATTTCCGCGGCGGAAAGATCACAAATATCTTCGGCGGGTCGGAGATCAATCTGATGAAAACGGAACTTTCGGACGGCTACAACGTCGTCAGTTTGTTTTGCCTGTTTGGCGGAACAACCCTTATCATCCCTTCCGGCTGGGAGGTAGTAACGGATGTTACGGCTGTCTTCGGCGAATTTTCGGATAAAAGAGTTCTTGCCGGCGGGCCGGATACCAATCCGGAAAAAAGGTTGTACATCAAAGGCCTGGTGTTGTTCGGCGGCGGGGAGGTGAAAACCGTTCCGCAAGGTTA
>JAOZMX010000183.1 GCA_029934065.1 Bacteroidales bacterium | reverse complement strand
TAACCCATAACTTTTTACTTTTGCCTTCTGCCTTTTTACTTAAAAACAACATGTTGGTTAGTTTTGATTCCCAAGAGGCTATAGCGACTGAAGGGACTGGAGCGACGGTGGAGCGGTGAATACAAAACTCACACATGCTCTTTCTGCTGCGGCAGCGGGCGAAGTGGCAGCCTGTGTGCCTGCACGCCGATGTGGAGCACGGCGGTGGAGGCTGCCGGAGAAAGCCCCCGCACGCCGTAGCGAAACACGGCGCGCAGGCACACAGCTATAACGGAGCACGCGGTTGCCGCCCTAAAAATAAATTCTGCAAGGAACAAAATTGCGGTGCAGAGTCAATACTTTTCTTTTCCACGATATTTCCGGTATGTTCCAGAGGGTTTACGCCGGAGAATCTTTGCCGCGGAACGGGACAGCCGGCAATCTGCTTTTGTCACGGTAATACGACGAAGGGAGCATGCGGCATTCAACAAAACAAACTATATTTGCAGCGTAAAAGATTACAGCCAACAACAATACACGGAATTATCAATAAAATCACATTAAAAAGATGAAAACCAGAATTGAACACGACACGATGGGAACGGTTGAAGTTCCTGCCGACAAGTACTGGGGAGCTCAAACCCAGCGTTCGAAAGACAATTTCAGGATCGGCGATCCGGCTTCGATGCCGAGGGAGATCATCCGGGCATTCGGCATTCTGAAAAAAGCTGCCGCACAGGCCAACTACGAACTGGGCGTATTGCCCGAAGAGAAATACCGGCTCATCTCACAGGTTTGCGACGAGGTGATCGCAGGAGAGCTGGACGAGCATTTTCCGCTGGTGATCTGGCAAACGGGTTCCGGGACGCAGTCGAACATGAACATGAATGAAGTGGTGGCCAACCGGGCGCACGTTCTGCACGGCGGCAGCCTCACCGACGACAAGAAGTTTATCCACCCCAACGACGATGTGAACAAATCGCAGTCTTCAAACGACACTTTCCCCACAGCCATGAGCATTGCGGGATACAAAATGATTGTGGAGACCACCATTCCGGGTGTTGAAAAGTTAAGAGACACACTGGCAGCCAAAGCCGAAGCCTTTAAAGACATCGTTAAAACCGGCCGCACCCACCTGATGGATGCCACACCGCTGACGCTGGGGATGGAGTTTTCGGGATACGTGGCACAACTGAACCACGGCCTGAAGGCGCTGAAAAACACCCTGCCGCACCTTCTGGAGCTGGCCCTCGGCGGCACGGCCGTCGGCACCGGACTGAACACTCCCAAAGGTTACGACAAGCTGGTAGCGAAAAAAATTGCCAACATCACGGGATATCCTTTCGTTACGGCCGAAAACAAGTTTGAAGCATTGTCGGCACACGACGCCGTTGTGGAAACTTCGGGCGCACTGAAAACCCTTGCCGTTAGCCTGATGCATATTGCCAACAACACGCGTTTGCTGGCCTCGGGACCGCGTTGCGGCATCGGCGAGATCATGCTGCCCGCCAACGAACCCGGCTCGTCCATCATGCCCGGAAAAGTGAATCCTACGCAAAACGAAGCCTTGAGCATGGTTTGTGCCCAGGTGATCGGCAACGATGTAACGATCAACCTTTCGGGCACACACGGCCATTTTCAACTGAACGTCTTCAAGCCGGTGATGATCTACAACCTGCTGTTGTCGGCGCGCCTGCTGGGCGATGCCTGCGTTTCGTTCAACGACAAATGTGCCGTCGGCATCGAGCCCAACGAAAAGAACATCACCAAAAACCTTGAAAATTCGCTGATGCTCGTCACGGCACTCAACACGCACATCGGCTATGAAAATGCCGCCAAGATTGCCAAAAAAGCCCACGCCGAGAACAAGACACTTCGCGAAGCGGCACTGGAACTCGGCCTGCTCACTGCCGAGCAGTTCGACGAGTGGGTGGACCCGTCGAAGATGCTGGGGCATCTGTAAACAAAACCGGGAAATTACATTTGCCCGGCCGGCTGAAAAAAATGCTCCCGGTTTTGAGACAGCTCAAAACCGGGAGCTTTTTTTTTTACTACTTTCGCATGAAACAATTTTCAAAAATTCATTTGCATGGGATCGTATTCATCAAAATCAGCAAATTACGAATATCAGTTCATACTGCTTTTACTGATTGTCCCGGTCATTTTCTTTTTATCCTGCAGGCACGAAATAGCGCTTACTTTTACGGGAAGCGGAGATGACCCCGTACTGAAGTATGCCGCCTCCGAACTGCGAACATTTCTTCCGGAGCGTTATTTGAACGAAGCCAAAAATTCGGGCATTACAACGGTTGAATTTAATTTGAGTATCGAATCCGGATTACCCGAAGCCTCTTTCGGGATCGATTCAAAATATCACGACGGGAAATTAACGGTGGTTTTATCGGGCAGTACGTCTTCGGATGTTTTGTATGCGGCCTATACGTTCCTCGAAAAAGGAGGCTGTTTTTTTGATATAACGGGGCCGGTGTATCCCGACACCTTCGATTGGGAATCGGTGAAAAACTATTCCGAAGAGATTGTTCCCACGGTAAAAAAGCGGGGGATACGGCAACATCTCAATTTCCCGATGGATCTGTCGGCATGGTCGCTTGCCGATGCCAAAGGTTACATCCGCAATCTTTCGCGCATGCGGTTCAACAGCATGACCTTTCACAGTTACCCCGGCCAGTGGTACGAAGTGAAACGAAAGGACACCACGGAATATGCCGGGCATTTCTTTTACGGTGACGTTCATCTTGTTCCCGATTATCAACCGATCAAAGCTATTGCCGTCAACAAAAAATATTACTGCATCCCCGAAATAGAACCCTATTTTGAGGATCAGGCGAAAAGGAGTAAAATGGCTATTGAATGGTTACGGGAGGTGATGACGGAAGCCAGGAAAACCGGCATGGAAGTGCAGTTCTCGTTTGAGCCGCGAGTTCAGGATACCGCCATCGGGCGAACGGCAGAAACGGTCGGGGCCATTCTGAAAGAGTACCCGATGATTGATGCGCTGGAGCTGATCACCGAGGAAGCCGGCGGCTGGGGGCCGCAAACGACACGGGAGAACACCGAAAAGGTCATCGTTGATCATTTCGGCCGGCAGTACCTGAAAGACAGTGTGATCATGCAACCGGTGAGAGACAAACAGTCGGATCTGGCTTACATTTACGGGCAGATCGGACACAATGCCAAACTGATACGCTACCTGAAAGAGAACCGCCTGGTGCCCGACAACCTGTCGCTGGTGTTGGGTATTTATGTAGTGATCCCCGATTATGCCGCCCCGGCTTATTACCTTGCCGGAAAATTATTACCCGAGGACGAAATATCCGTCTTGTCGGGATACGGCAGCCGGAGTGTAAACAATAACATACCGAAGATTTTAAAGGATGAAGATGACCGGAACCGGGCGATCATCTATTCGTGGATCGAGCTCGACGGGATGATGTATCTTCAGCAGAACGGCATCGGCGGCATCCATGACATCGTCGCCCAATCGGTAAAAAACACAAGCGATCACCGTGCCCATGCGATTTTGTTCAACCACTGGCGTACGGCCGAAAACAAGGTTACCGCCCGCTATGCTGCCCAGTCGGGAATTTACGGAGCCGTTGATCCTTCGGATTTTTACAGGCACTATGCCGCCGCTCACGGCATCGGGGACACGGAGGGGTTTGCCCTGGCCATGCAAGACCTCGAACAGGCCGACATTGCCTCCATCAACAATGTCAACGGCATGGGATTTTGCTGGACGGGCCGCTGGCGCAAAGGAGGGCCTGTGGCCGGGTATTCCGTGGAAAAGCTGAAAACCGTACAATCCGCTTACATGAAAGTATTGGACGACCTGAAAAGATGCAGCCCGTCGGCACAAAGCCAAAGCGCCCGTCAACTGATCGCCCTGCTCGACAACAGAATAAGAACAACGGTGATCTATCTGAAAGCTTTTGAAAAAGCCCGCGGACTGGCGCCCTATCATGCAAAAAAAGAACTCAGCGAAGCAGAACAACAGGAATATGTGCGCATCTGCAACGAAAGTCTTGCCATCCTGGAGCAATACATTGATGTTTACGCATCAATCAATGCTGACCGTGGATGTTCGGGAAATCTCGTAAGTTTGTGGTACGGGCCCGTAAAAGCATTGAAATACCTGCGGGAGAAATACGGCGGCATTCCTTTCGACAACGACATACCGGAAGGCACGGCTGTGGATGCCCCTCCCCTGCCCATTATCAATTATGATTGATTTTTTAATCAAACCATTTGTTCTTTTTAAAAAAATAGAGTAATACGGAAGAGAGGGTCACAAAAACACCCCATACGACAAAGTATGAATATTTCCAGTTCAGTTCCGGCATGTAACTGAAATTCATTCCGTAAATACCGGCCAGAAATGTCAAAGGAACAAAAATGGCCTGAACAATGGTAAGGATATTTATCTTCCGCGCCGATTCTTCCTGATGAATCAGCATAAACTGGGTGCGCAACGATTCGGCTTTCTCCTCCAACCGTTCCGAAATACGGCTCAGTTCACGAAAACTGTCGATGACTTCTTTTAATTTACCGGCATCGGGCTCTCTTTTCTTATCAACGATCAGCTTGTTAAAGAAATTAAAACCAATGTACTGGTCTTCGACAATGTCGGCCAGATACCTGATATTGGTCACTGCGCTCATCATATCGGCCGAAGAAATTTTTCCGGGGGAGGAAATAATATCCAACTCCAGTTGGTGTATCTCTTTGCGTGTTTTGCTCACATTCATCGTACTTTGTGCAAGTATCAACCTGACGAGCAAATAGGTGAAATAGATGCGGAAGTTTTGGTATTGCTTTATCAGCACCTCCGGCTCGTTGATCTCCAGACTAAAAGGCATGGATGCCGGGAGAATACATATGGTCAGGTCCTTTAACAGGATAAGCGTGATATAATCCCTTTCGAAGATGTTTGATTTCTTTGAAATAATAAAATTCTGAATGATTGATTCATGACTTGTTTCGGTCAACAGATGATCCCCGGGATTTAATATCAGGCGATTGATTTCGTCGGAAAAATTAAAAAAAGACAAATAGTCGATAACCTCTTTCCGGTGGTCGGCATTGATGTTTACCCAATTGACATTTCCTTCCCATTCTTCCAAAGGCAAATCATTTTTCAGCTCAATCACATCAGTATCCGTAAACTTGAATAACGTACTACTTATTCTTACTGTCACTTTGCATTAATTTTTAATTGAAATTCTATTGCTCATTTGATAATGTAAAACGGTGCAAATTAACACTTTTTCTTTTGTCTGGTTTTCTTTTGTTAATAAGCCCGGTTTTGTTGACAGCCATGCAGGTGAATAATACAATTTTTCCGAAAACCTCCGGCGCATTTTCTGTGAAGTAATCTATTTTGTAAATAGTACCAGTGATCATCAAACACATTTGTAACCACAACCATGAAAAACATCATCTATCAAACCATAAAAATCCGTAGTGGTACCTGAAGTAATTTTAAAAAATGATTCCTCTTGAGATGAGAAAGTTACGAATTTTGAGTTGCAATGTGGGTTAGGGGATTATAGAGTAGCGCCGGCCAACGCTTCATCAACACATCCCCGCAGCCAAAACGAAGCCCGCAAATCGTTGGGATTGCGGGCAACGTCTAACGTTATGAAAAATGACCTGTAATTTTAATCCTTCACCACTTTCCTGATAACGGTTCCTTGTTTTCCAGTCAGCATGATTTGATAAATGCCTTTGCTGAAACCGGACAAATCCAGTACAACTTTATCCCGGTCGAGGTTGTCGCGTTGAAGCAGTACACTTCCGGTATTGCTCATCATTGTCAGCTTGTCGAAATCTTTCACGCCGGAAATCCAAATGCGACCGTCGGTGGGATTGGGGTAAATACCGACGGTTTCACCCGAGATACCCGCAATGCCGGTGGAAGAAACTTTCAGCATGGTGATGGCCGAAAGACCTTCGGCGACGAAGAATCCTCCGTCGGGCATGGCCGTGCTGAAGACGACGCCAAGATCGTACACCTGATCGTTGCCGGGACGGTAAAGCCTGAAACTGAACAATTCTCCGTTTTCAAATCCATCCTTTTCGCCGGTGAAGTTGTCGTCGGCGTAAGCGGTAATCAACGCGTTGTGTTTCAGGTCGGCAATTTGCGTCATCCCGTAGCAGTTATTGCCGGAGCCGAATACACCGATCACATCGCCGGGCTGAATGCCCTGCATGCCATCGGCCACAATGGCAATGAGGTGCGACGAAGGTGTCCGGCTGACGGTGTTCCACGGATTTTCGGGAAATTCAGGTATCACGGGATAGACCGTTACCGGTTGTCCGTCGCTTCCGGGATAAGTGAAAGAGCTGTTTTCAAGCAATTTGATGTAATAGGACATTCCGGGGTTAAGATCAACCAAAGTATTGATGCTCATTTCAGGCCAGAAAATACCGGTACCGATCACGTCTTTCACAATGATCACGGGAACATCTTCCAACAAAGAAGCAACATCCACGGGTTGTCCGCTAATGACGGGAATCATGCTCCAGCCGGCGGAAAGATTCAGTGTTTTGTTTGGCTCGGGATTGCCTGTAATGATAAGATTTGCAGCAGCATTCATTTTCAGTCGGTAAGCCGACTGGCTGTCCCATGTGCCGATGGTGTTGATCTGACCCGCCGGGTAATATATCCCTGTTAAATTCGAAACGATGATCAATTGATTACTTACCGGAGCAAAGATATCTTCAATATTGCTGTTTTCAGGCATGATAAATCCGGACAAACCACTCCATCCTGCGGGCAGGGCAATGGTTTGCGTATGGCAAACATCCTGAATTACCATGACCGTTTGTGCAGGAGTACCTCCGGCAACCATAACAGTGATGCTGCCAACTCTTAAGGTGTCCAATAGGTTTTCCTCATAAGTAACGGTTAAAGT
>JAOZMX010000038.1:5919-23027 GCA_029934065.1 Bacteroidales bacterium | reverse complement strand
CCGTGCCAGATTCATCATTTCGCCCAGCGACTCGCGGAAGCGGAAATTCTCCAGACTGGCACTCACCTTTTCGGGAAAAGCCGCGATCTGCTCCAGCGCTTTATCGTCTTCGGGCGTCAGGCCGGTAATTCCGGGAACCTTACCTCCGAAATATTTTTGCGTCAACACCAGTGTCCGGTTGACGAAGTTGCCGAAGATCGCCAGCAGTTCGTTGTTGTTGCGTGCCTGAAAATCCTTCCATGTAAAATCGTTGTCTTTGGTTTCTGGAGCATTGTCCGTCAACACATAGAGCAAAACATCCTGCTTGCCGGGAAACTCCTCCAGGTATTCGTGCAACCATACCGCCCAGTTGCGCGAGGTGGATATCTTGTCGTTTTCCAGATTCAGAAACTCAAAAGCCGGCACATTGTCGGGAACGATGTACGACCCTTCGGCTTTGAGCATCACCGGGAAGATGATGCAATGAAACACGATGTTGTCCTTGCCGATAAAATGGATCAGCCGTGTTTCCGGGTCTTTCCACCACTTTTCCCAATCGGTTCCCTTTTTTTGCGCCCATTCGCGTGTGGCCGAGATGTAACCGATGGGAGCATCAAACCATACGTACAGCACTTTTCCTTCGGTTCCGGGCAGCGGCACTTTCACTCCCCAGTCCAGGTCGCGGGTAACGGCGCGCGGCTGCAACCCCTGGTCTATCCACGACTTCACCTGTCCGTAAACATTGGGCTTCCAGTCGTCTTTGTGCCCTTCGATGATCCATTCCTTCAGCCATCCTTCGTACTGATCCAGCGGCAGGTACCAGTGTTTGGTCTTTTTCAGGACTGGGATATTGCCCGACAATGCCGACTTGGGGTTGATCAGGTCGGTGGCGCTGAGCGAAGTGCCGCAGTTTTCGCACTGGTCGCCGTATGCCCGTTCGTAGTTGCAATGCGGACACGTACCCGTGATGTAGCGATCGGCCAGAAACTGATGGGCCTCCTCATCGTAGTACTGCTCGGTGGTTTTCTCGATAAACTTCCCCTCGTCGTACAGTTTTTTGAAAAATGCCGACGCCGTTTCATGATGGATCGGGTTGGAAGTACGCGAATAAATGTCGAAAGAAATGCCGAAATCCTCAAAGGATTTTTTGATGATCTGATGATATTTGTCAACGATCTCCTGCGGCGAAACTCCCTGCCGGCGCGCCTTGATGGTGATGGGCACGCCGTGCTCGTCCGATCCGCCGATAAAAACCACGTCCCTGCCTTTGGAGCGCAAAAACCTTACATAAATGTCCGCAGGCACATACACACCCGCCAGATGTCCGATGTGAAGCGGCCCGTTGGCATACGGCAACGCCGTGGTTACGGTTGTACGTTTATATTTTTTGCTGTTGCTATGCTTTGCTTTCATATGAATTTAAGAATTTGAAATTTTTCGCAAAGATAGGGAAATGGAAGAATCTGTGAATTTTAAGGGTGATTTTTGACCGGCTGACTTCTCCACAAATATTTGTGCTACTTTTGCCCGCTTTCAATTCAAATTGATTTTTTTATCAGTGCATTAAAATACTTTCAATAACGGCAAGTTAATAAAGGCTGAAAACAGAATGGAAAATGAACAACAGATTTAAAATATATTTGGCTGCAGGCGTTATTCTTGTTTTAACCATAATGGCCGCCGTATTTTTTCTCTACCCAAAACTGGACAAAAACACGGCAAAAACAGTTTATGCGGAACCCATATTGCCGGACACACCAAAAATGGCTTTCGGATTGAATGTTGATTCGCTCATTGCGGTCAAAGGCAAGATCAAACGCAACCAGAACCTTTCGGATATTTTACTCAAATACGGCGTGGACTATCCTACCATTGACCTTTTGGCCCGCCGGTCGAAAAAAGTGTTTGATGTCCGGAAAATAAGGTACGGAAATAAATACTCGGTGTTGCTAACCAACGACAGCAGCCGCCGGGCAAAATACTTTGTGTACGAGATCTCGCCGGTTGACTATGTGGTGTTTGATCTGAGCGATTCCGTACATGTTCACCGCGGCGAAAAGGAAGTGCGTATCTCCGTTGACACGGCAACGGGAATCATCCGCTCTTCGCTGTGGAATACCATGGTTGACAACCATACCGACCCCAACCTCGCCAACGAGTTGTCGGAGATCTACGCCTGGACGGTTGATTTTTTCGGTATTCAACGCGGCGATTACTACAAAGTGATTTACGAAAATCTGTGGGTTGAAGGTGAGCACATCGGTATCGGCAAGGTGTTGGCAGCCGATTTCAATCATTACGGAAAAGACCTTTATGCCTTTTATTTTATTCAGGATAGTGTGGGCGATTATTTCGATGACGAGGCCAACAGCCTTCGCAGGACTTTCCTCAAGGCACCTTTGCGTTACAAGCGCATCAGTTCACGGTTTTCATACAGCCGGATGCATCCCATTCTGAAATACCGAAGGCCGCACCTCGGAGTGGATTACGCTGCCCCTCGCGGAACCCCGGTGGTGGCCATCGGCGACGGCGTGGTGCAACGTGCAAGCTGGGACAAAGGCGGCGGCGGCCGTGTGGTCAAGATCAAACACAACGGCACCTACACCACACAATACATGCACCTGTCGAAATACGGCAAAGGAATCAAGCCCGGCGTTCATGTAAAACAGGGGCAAATCATTGGTTATGTCGGTGCATCGGGGCTTGCCACCGGCCCTCACCTCGATTTCAGATTCTACCGCAACGGCAAACCCATTGATCCCCTCAAGGTAAAATCACCTGCAGCCAAACCGGTGGATTCGACAAATCTCCAACGCTTTAATGAAGAGAAAAACAGATGGATAAAATTGCTGAACACCATTCGGATTGATCACACCGAACTTACGAAGCGTTAAAGCTTTATTACCAGAGCTAATTACTATTCCTTTTTCTTTTAAACTTTAGCCATTAGCTTTTATGTTTCATCATTTTTAATATCAGATTGCAGATTAACGATTTTAGATTTTAGAAGGGTTATTTGGCGTTTGACGTTATGGGTTAAGAGTTATGTGTTCCTTCGTCCATTCGTTCCATCGTTCTATCGTCTCCCCATCTCCCCGCCCCTCCAGTCCCTCCTTTCTCCATCTCCGAATTGATCAAAAAAAAAGACCGTCGTTGCGACGGCCTTTTTTTATTTTAAAATCAAAATTTTAATGAACATCTGATCTGACATCCCACCACATTTGCTGACCCCAGAAGTAATCAACGATACCTCCGGCTACAGCTTCTATGTTTGCACCGTTCAGGTTATACTCACTGGTTGGGTAAGGATAACGGAACGGAGGTCTGTTATGACTTTGGTAAGGTGAGCCTACAGCTTCACCCATCAAAGGAACGTCTGTTCTTCTGCACTCGGCCCAAACTTCTTCACCTTCTTTGAATATGGAAATCCATTTCTGGAAGTGAATTTGTTTGATGTCGTTGTTCCAGGCAACAACCGGATTTGCAAAGTAAGTGGTATCCAATCCTCCCACATCAATTCCATTTTCTTCCATCGAAGCAGTGATACCGGCATAATAAGCATCTTCAGCACTCACACCACCCACGTTAAATCCTTTCATAGCACCTTCGGCTTTGTAGAATTCCACCTCACAATACCTCAGGAACGGGGTGAATCCCGATGGGTCATCCCTGAAACGAGCACCGATCCTGGAGATTTTGGCGATATCATCAGGCTGTGCTCCCGGAGCAATACCTACATATTCACCATCCACATTCGGATGAGCATAAACAGGAAGTCTCGGGTCAGCAAGCGCTTTCAAGGTATCGATAATAATACTGCACATGCCGTGGTCGTCACGTGTTTCGCTGTTTTCTGCCCAGGGCTCTTTGTAAGGAGCAGCTCCCGGCCACCAAAGGAATGCGTTGTCGTCGTTGCTTTCCATAACAGGATATTTACCGGGATTACCGAAAATATCGTCAAATATCTGACCGGCAGTTGCAGCATCTTTATCGGAAATCCTGATGGCGATTCTCAAGCGCAACGAATTGCAGAACTTTTGCCATTTAACCACATCACCGCCAAAGAGAATATCTCCTTCGCCAAGTTTTGAAGTGATGCTACCCGGATCAAACATATCCGCTGCGGTTTTCAGTTGATTGATCATTCCCATGTAAATGGCCTGCTGATCATCGTATGCGGGATTTGTCACCCCTTCTTCACCCTGTAAAGCGTCACTGTAAGGAACTGCTTTCCACAAATCGGTGGTCATTTGCATCATGTAAACCTGAAATGTGCTGGCAGCAGCCTGAAGGTTCGGGTTTTCCTCTTCTCCGGCAAGCTCTTGTGCTTTTTTCAGATCAAGCATGGTGTTGTACATATCGCGCCATGCATTATTAACAACACTTTCCCTGAATTCATACCTTGACTCGTCAATGTACTGAATTTTACTGACCTGACCGCCATAACTCAGGAAATTGTTCATTCCCATCCAGTCGTCGAAGAATGCATCTCCACAATATCTCAGCGAATAGGCCAAAATGTTTGTTGCAGGTGCCGTTGTTGGTTGGTTAGGGTTGGTGTTCATTTCTTCCCAGTCTTTTGTGCAGGATACGAAAGTGAAGATTAACCCGAATACCAACAATACTTTGTAATTTAATATTTTTATCATTTTCATAAGATTTATTTTAAAATTAATTAATATTGATTAAAAGTTAATTGTTAGTTTGTAACCTAAACTCCGTGTTGAAGGCAACTGATATTGCTCAATACCAACCCCACCGGTAGCTGTACCGAATCCTGTTTCAGGATCGATTCTCATTCTGTTGCTCTTGTCAACATATACAAGTGCAAGGTTTCTTCCGATGAATGAGAGACTTGCTTTTTGCATCCATCTGACGTTATCAAACCATTTTTTGGGTAAATTCCATGTAAAACTAAGTTCACGGAATTTGATGAAAGTTCCGTCAATAATTGAAGGTTCCTGGAATCCCCAGTATCCTTCAAACCAATCCTGAGCGGAAACTGTTGTTTCGTTTGCAACGGGTGATTCAACATTATTTCCGTCGCCATCCAGATATTGTACATTTCCGTCGCCGTCAATGGTACCGTAAACACCTTCGGCAACATAACCGTTTTCACGAATATCGCCTTCGGCGGTAAATTCGGCAATACCGGCATAAGCACCAAACCAGTCGGTTACACTGAAGATGTCACCGCCAACTCTTCCGTCAAACAGGAAGCTAAGTGAGAAATCTTTCCATGTGAATGAGTTTCTGAAACCCCATGTAAAATCCGGGTTGGTATTCCCGAGAATTTCAGGTTGCGGAGTGTGTACCGGCCTGCCGGTTGCAGGATTGATCAGCATGCGTCCGTCGGCTGCTCTTGCATAGGCACCACCTCTGATCTCACCGAAAGGTTCTCCCGGACGGGCTTCAATGGTTAAGCCACCCCATGATCTTGCAATCTGATAAGCTTCCAGATCACCGTACAATTCATTCACGGTATTTTTGTTGTTGGCAAGGTTGATGAACATATTCCAGTTCAATCCGCTTTTTGATTTCAAAGGCTGTCCGAAAAGTACCAGCTCGACACCTCTGTTCTGGATTTCACCGGCATTGATCAACATCTGGTTGAAACCGGAAGCATTGGAAATGTCAACACCAAGAATCTGGTCTTTGGTTTTCATATTATAATAGGTGAAGTCGATACCCAATCTGTTGTGAACAAATTTCAGTTCGGTACCAAGTTCCCAACTTGTAGTAATTTCAGGTTTCAGGGCCAGCGGCGGTAATTGTCGTGCATAGTGATACTGGGTAACGCCGTTGAAAGCATCCATGATGGGTGAATAGGTAAGTCTCGTTTGATACGGACGGGTATCATTACCTACCTGAGCCCAACTGCCTCTGATCTTACCAAATGACAATACGCCTTCGTTAATATCCAGGCTTTCGGTAAATACCCATGAAAGGCCAACCGAAGGATAGAAATAAGACCAGTTGTCGCTCGGGAGTGTTGAACTCCAGTCGTTACGTCCCGTAACATCGAGGAACAAAGCATGTTTGAAACCAAGTGATACGGTTCCGTAAATACTGTTGGTCTCTTTTTCGCTTCTGTACATCGAAACCGAAGGATTTCCTTTGGCATTGGCAATGGTGTAAAGATTAGGAACCGTTAATTCGGCAGCACTTTCGTACATATCCTGATATTTACTGTTTCTGTAGTTGGCACCCAGTGTTGCATTCAACGAGAAATTTTCGCTGAAGTTCTTGTTGAAGAGCAACATCAGATCGGCATTGGTCTCATTGGAATAAAGTTGCCTTTGCCAGAAATTTCCGCCGTAGCTCGATTCAATGGATTTATCGGCAACAACATGCTTTCTGTATTCATTGTAGAAATCTGTTCCCACACGAGCCATGATTTTCATCCAGTCGGTAACTTTATAAGTTAAATTCACATTACCGAAAGCCCTGTCACGGGTTCTTGATGTGGTATTTTTATTAACAGTCCAGTACGGGTTGTTATGGTAACTTCTGTTCCAGTTGTATGGATTGCCCCACGGGTCTAACTCGTCCCAGTGATCTTCCAGGCTTTGCATATTGATCTGACGGCCAAACCATGAACCGAGTGATTGCATGATGTTGTTTTCGTCATAACCGCCACCGGGAAGGTTATTACTGTGGTTTCTTACATAATTCAAAGATGCTGAAGCCGTGAAACGGTCGGTCAGGTTCATGGTTCCGTTGAACGAAATATTGTTCCTGGTCAGGTCCGTGTTGGGAATGGCTCCTTTTTGGCTCAGATTACTCATGGCCAACCTCATAAAAGCTTTGTCGCCACCACCTGTAATGGCAAGATTGTTTGAACAGGAGTGTCCTGTGGTAAAGAAATCCTTTACATTATCAGGATGCGAAACCCATGGCGTCGGTTCCCAGATGGGTGTACCGTCGGCAGCAAGGGTATAAGGACTGTCGAATTGCGGAAGTTTCAGGCCGACGTCCAGTCTCGGGCCCCAGCTTTCATCCATTCCGTCCCAAACACCACCCCAGTTTCCATTGTAATATGCAAAACCTTCGTTGATGGCATAATCCTGATAATTGTCATAATCCGATTGGTTGTTGAAGAAATATTCACTACCTGTGTATCCCTGACCGTATTTGTTCTGATACTTCGGAATGATGTAAACGTTATCGAAAGTTGTTGAATTTGAAAATTCAACCCCGATGGCATTTCCTGTACCGGATTTTCCGCCTTTTTTAGTGGTGATCAGGATTACCCCGTTGGCACCACGGCTACCGTAAAGTGCAGTAGCGTTAGCACCCTTCAGCACACTAACGGACTCAATGTTATCGGGATCAATGTCCATTGCGGAGTTACCAAAGTCGGTACCACCCCATTGCGAAACATCCGATTCGTTATTGATAACGGGGACACCATCCACAACAAACAAAGGCTGGTTGTTGCCGAAAGAGTTGTTACCCCTGATAACAATACGCGAAGAAGAACCAACAGCACCACTGGCATTGGTAATCTGAACACCTGCAACTTTACCTTGCATTGCGTTCACAACATTTGCCGGCCTGGTTTCAGCAAGCTCATCTCCTTTGACATCCTGCACGGCATACCCCAAAGCCTTTTTCTCCCTTGAAATACCAAGAGCAGTCACAACAACACCCTCGATGGCCTGTGCTTCGGGCTCTAAAACAGCATCAATTACTGATCCCTCTATTGCCTTCTCGATAGTGGACATCCCCACAAATGAGAAAACAAGGGTTTTGGCGTCTGCAGGAACATTCAGCGAGTATTTACCATCCAGATCTGTGGTTGTCCCGTATGTTGTGCCTTTTACAACAACCGACACCCCTGGTATGGTGCTCCCGTCCTCTGCATTCGTAACAGTACCTGTTATGGTCCTGGTTTGAGCTAATGCAACTTGCATCCCAATGAAGAACATCAGGGCAAGTAAAAGTGTAAATTTTCTCATAATTTAAGTTTTGGTTAATAAATTAAATAAATAATCTGATTTTGAATTTTATATGTTTTGTCGTTAAAATTTTTGAAATACTTCCTTTGCGCTTTGTTTACACGATTTTAACCCCCTTTTTTTATTTTTTCACAAATTGAAAAACAAATTAACAAAAAATAAATCTTGCCTTTGCAATAATTTCTTAATTTAGATTTAATCTTAATTATTAATAAGCTACGAGTCACTTAATTATCATTCAATTATTCAATCGATTATTGTTGAAATTTTATGAAAATAAACTGTTGATAACTTCATTTTTTTTCACTGTTTAATCGTCAATCCATGATTTTGTAAAACCTTTGAATCCTGCAATTGACAAAACCTTATCCGTCATTTCATCAATCAGATCGGCAATGCTTTCGGGATGAGTGTAAAAAGAAGGTGATGCCGGCAGAATGATCCCTCCCGCTTCGGTAACGGTTTTCATGTTGTTGATATGGATAAGGTGATACGGCGTTTCGCGCAGCACAAGAATCAGTTTCCCGCGTTCTTTCAGCATCACATCGGCTGTTCGCGAGATCAGATCGGTTGCCGTGCCCGAAGCGATCCTGCCCAGTGTTCCCATGGTACACGGGCAAACGATCAATGCATCAAAACCGCCGGAGCCCGAAGCAAAGGGAGCAAAGAAAGTGTCGTTGGGCCATATTTTGTTTGGAAACATCGCCTCGCTGAAATTTCCCGTTTCATGCTCCCAGACCTTTTTCCCCTGTTCGCTGAAGACAAGGTCGCATCTTTCAACCAGCCCGGGACGGGCATTGATCTTTTCAATCAGCCTTTTGGCATAAACAGCCCCGCTGGCCCCGGTAACTCCAACCACGATCTTTTTTTTCATCTTTTTAATTTAAACTGATAATGAAATGTAAAACTCAACACTTCATTGTATTGCCCGTTGTTCCGTTTACCCACCAGTCCAGTCTTATTCGGCCGGACAGAAAGAATGGAATTTGAGTACCTGACGTTGAATTTCCAGTGTTCCGTGAGCCTGACATACAAGCCGATGTTGGCACAGAAATCCACCGGATCAAAAGGAGGCTCGGTAAGCTCCTGATAATTCGCTTCTTCGTATGAATTGATCAGCACACCCAGCGACAGACCGCCCTCCAGGGTTAATATTTTGGCAAAATCCCATTTGTAATGGGTGAACAATTCAATGTAATTCAGCCGCAAAAGATAAAAATCGTAATTGGTGGAGTCGGGATTTTTACGGCTGCCTTTCTGAATGAAATCGAGCTCCAGCTGAACGGAAGACTTTTTGGAGAAATAGGTGTTGACAAAACCGCCCACGTAAGCCCCTACCTTATTGGGGCCCTCCACATGGTCGCCCGAGATCTCGGCTACCGATATCCCTCCGACCATACCGCCGTTGAAACGTTGTCCGAACAGCAGTGTTGTGGCAAAAAACAGCAGCAAAAACAATGGTAAACGTTTGTTCTTCATCGCCTCCAGTCTATTTAATTATCATCCTCCGTCATTTCGAATCATGTTGATGTTACCACCTCCATTCGCACAAAAGTATTAAAAAATAAAAAAGACGGCTTTCACCGTCTTTTTTTATTTCCATAATCATGGTTTTTCTATTTCAACACTCCGAGTTCTTTGCCGACTTTGGTAAAGGCGGCGATACATTTATCGAGGTGTTCTTTTTCGTGTGCTGCCGAAAGCTGAACGCGAATACGTGCCAGTCCCTTGGGAACCACCGGATAGTAAAATCCAATAACGTAAATGTCTTCGTCGAGCAGTTTGGCTGCCATATCCTGCGAAAGCTTGGCATCATACAACATCACGGCGCAAATTGCCGACTTGGAAGGCTTGATGTCGAACCCGACGGATTTCATTTTCTCCATGAAATAGTCGGTGTTGGCGTGGAGCTTATCCTGCAGTTCGGTGGTTTCGGCCATCATGTTGAACATCTCTATCCCGGCGCCGACAGCAGCAGGGATCAGCGAATTGGAGAACAAATAAGGTCTCGATTTCTGACGCAGCATCTCGATGATCTCCTTGCGACCGGTGGTAAATCCGCCGATACCGCCGCCGAAAGATTTTCCGAGTGTACCGGTGATGATGTCAATTTCACCACGGATATTGAACAATTCCGTAACACCGCGGCCTGTTTTTCCCACAACACCTGCCGAATGGCATTCGTCAACCATCACCATGGCATCATATTTCTTGGCCAGTTCGTTGATCTTGTCCACAGGAGCAACATTGCCGTCCATTGAAAATACGCCGTCGGTAACGATAACTTTGAAACGCGCCGTTTTGGATGCTTCTTTCAGTTTTTCCTCAAGATCTTCCATGTTGGCATTTTCGTACCGGAAACGCTGTGCTTTGCAAAGACGCACACCGTCAATGATGGAAGCATGGTTGAGCGAATCGGAAATGATGGCGTCCTCGGCCGTAAGAATCGGCTCGAAAACACCGCCGTTGGCATCGAAAGCGGCAGCATAAAGGATGGTATCTTCGGTGCCGAAAAATTCGGCGATCTTTTGTTCCAGCTCTTTATGAATATCCTGCGTTCCGCAAATGAACCTTACGGACGACATACCGAAACCATGACTGTCGAGCGTGTCTTTGGCGGCCTGGACAAGCCGCGGATGATTGGAAAGTCCAAGATAGTTGTTGGCGCAAAAATTAAGCACCTTTTTTCCTGTGTTCAACGTGATTTCCGCTCCCTGCGGAGAGGTGATGATCCGTTCGTCTTTGAACAGTCCGGCTTCTTTGATGCCGGCAAGCTCTTTTTGCAGATGTTCTTTTATTTTACCGTACATTTTATTTTGTTTTTTATTGCGTAAAAAATACTTACTGTTTTTTCATTAACAGGCGGCAAATATAATGCATTCTTTTTTGAACGGTCATTATTTTATTTTGAAAATTTTAGAATTAAAAAGCTGTTTTATAAAAATTTATATTTTTGTCGCAATTATTGTTAATTTTTTAACAGAAACATTAATTTTAAATCAAATGAAAAATATTTTAGTGATTGGTTCTGTGGGCCAAATAGGTTCGGAGCTTACAATGGAACTCCGCAAAAGGTATGGAAACGACCATGTCGTGGCAGGGTATCGCAAAACACAACCCTCGAAGGAATTGGCCGAAAGCGGCCCGCTGGAGGTGGTGGATGCCACAAATCCCGAACGCATTGCCGAAGTGGTGAAAAAGTACAAAATAGACACGATTTACAACCTTGCCGCACTGTTGTCGGCAGTAGCCGAAAAAAATCCGCAGGCAGCCTGGAATGTGGGCGTCAACGGCGTTTTTAATGTACTGGAAGTGGCAAGAGAAAATAATTGTGCTGTGTTTTTCCCCAGCTCCATCGGAGCCTTCGGGTTAAGCACGCCGCTGGACAACACGCCGCAGGATACCATTCAGCGTCCGGGTACCATGTACGGTGTCACCAAAGTTACCGGCGAACTGTTGAGTGATTATTATTTCAAACGCTTTGGCGTGGACACCCGCGGAGTGCGTTATCCGGGAATCATCTCCAACCTCACGTTGCCCGGCGGTGGCACCACCGATTATGCCGTGGAGATTTATTATGCCGCCGTCAAGGAAGGAAAATACACCTGCCCGCTCAAAAAAGGCACTTTCCTCGATATGATGTACATGCCCGACGCACTGGATGCCGCCATTGACCTGATGGAAGCCGACCCGTCGAAACTGAAGCACAGAAATTGTTTTAACATCACCGCCATGAGTTTCGATCCGGAAATTATTTACAACGCCATCAAAAAATACATACCTGACTTTACAATGGATTACGACGTTGATCCGGTGAAACAAGGCATTGCCGAATCGTGGCCCAACAAAATGGACGACTCGGCCGCACGCGAGGAATGGGGATGGAACCCCAAATGGGACCTCGATGCCATGACACAAGACATGCTGAAAGTGATCAAAGAAAAACACGAAAAAGGGCTGATCTAAACAAAAAGTTCTTTTGTAAACAAACGGGCCTTCCGGTAAACACTTTGCCGGGAGGCTTTTTTTATGGATGGATTAAATGGATTCTTGAAAATATGAACAACCGGCACAATTCTTTCGTTCGAGCTTATCCAGCGTCCTCGGGCAATAAATTTCCTTTTTACGCATCTCCTTGTTGTGCCCGATGCGGTGCTGCGGAAACTTTGCAGCGGGGGAAAACAAAATTCTGATCCCGAGAAAAACCGTTGAGATCAAAAGGATGATAACCGTTATGCCGAATAAGATCAGAAAGTTCATTATTGCTGAAGATTTATTTAACGAAGCAAAAGTAATGGAAATTTAGGAGACCACAAGAAAAAATCAGCCCCGGCGGTAAGATATTTTTCCGGAAACACTGCATCGTTTCAAAAAGCATTATTTTTGGGACTGTTTTTCAGGTCGATTGAACAATTATTTTAACCGTTAAATCAAATCCTACAAAAATGTTTCGAAAATTTTATTTCTCCATTGTCTTTATTTTGGCATCCGGTTTTTTATTCCCACAGGAAAATGTCTTCCCCGGTGCGGACGAAACGACACCTTCGCGTGCGCAGTATTTTTCGTGGATCAACAACACCAACGAAGGGGCTACTGCCGGACAAACAATGATCAACCTTGATTTTTTCGGTTGGCTCAAAAAAACATACGGCATGCAACTGGACATTTACGCTTTTGATGCCGGAGCCATCGACGGCAAGCGTTTTTACGGGAGCATCTATTCGGAGCGTTTCAAAAAACAGTTTCCCGACGGTTTTGATCCCATTTACAAAAAGGCAAAAAGTCTCGGCATACGTCTCGGTGTGTGGGGAGGCCCCGACGGTTTCGGCAATACTCCCGAAGAAGAACAGGCACGTATTGATCAAATGGTAAAACTTTGCCGCGATTACGATTTTGCACTGTTCAAGTTCGATGCCGTTTGCGGCCCGCTGCGTCCCGAAAAGGAAGATGCCTTTATTGAAATGATGACCCGGTGCAGGGAATATTCGCCCGATTTGATCTTGCTCAATCACCGTCTGGGGCTGGAAAAGGCGAAAAAATATGCCACCACCTTTTTGTGGGAAGGCAACGAAACTTACATTGATGTTTTTATGTCGAACAATACCACGGCACCGCATCACCGGGCCGGAGCACTATCAAGAGGATTGCCGCCCGGACTGGAAAGGCTTACCGAGGATCACGGCGTTTGCATTTCGTCCTGCCCCGATTACTGGGACGACGATCTGATTCTTCAGGCCTTTAACCGTGATCTGATCCTGGCGCCCGAAGTTTACGGCAACCCGTGGCTTTTGCGCGATGACGAATATCCGAAATTTGCCCGTATCTACAATCTCCACCGTAAATACCGGAATATCATGGTCAACGGCATGGTGCTCCCCGAAGAAAATTACGGCCCCTATGCCGTGTCGCGGGGAGATGAAAACACCCGCCTCATCACACTCCGCAACCTCACCTGGGATAAGGTCACCTACCGGTTGGTTCTCGGCGAAGAAATCGGCCTTACAGGAAAAGGGAAAGTGGAAGTCAGACAGTTTCATCCCGTTGAAAAAGAATTTGGTGTTTTCAACAAAGGCGACGAGGTGAATATTGAAGTGGCGCCTTTCAGGTCATGCTTGATCATTGTTTCTACAAAAACAATTGATGAGCCAGCCGTTGCCGGAACCGATTTCACGGTGCTGAAAAATATTGAAGGAGAGCCTGTGGAAATCCAATTACTCGGAATGCCGGGAACATCGGCAACCCTGCAACTGGTTGATCCTGAAAAATACACTTCCGCCCTGTTGGACGACAATACGGAAAAAGCACTGGCGAAAGGGAAAAAGGTTATAATCACCTTTCCCGGAGCGCCTTTGCAACACGATTATACCCGGAAAATAGCAGACTGTCAACCTGTGGATGACATCGAAAATTTCAATTGGCAGGCCCTTTACGAAGCCACGGTCTTCAGCGCCGACAACAATGCCCTTGAGGTACGTTCCGTCAAGCGTTCGGGATGGAGCGATATTCCGGAGGTGAGAGCGGCACAAGAGGCATTTTTCAACCAGCAAACATTTGTTGATCGGGGCGTATGGGACAAAAACCTCTTTGACGGTTCGATGGAAACGGGATTTTGGCCATCCAAAAAATACCATATTGACCAGTCGGTAAAAGGCGGTTGTTTCCGGCTTGACATCGGAGAAGTTACTCCTGTTGATCATCTGATCCTGAAAACCGGTGATATTTTTTCGCTGCAACCGCTGTTGGAGGACGAAGGAAATTACGTGGAAATATCCACCGATCTGAAAAACTGGGAAACACTGACCTATCTCGCAGACAAGGTAATGCAGATTGATATCGGCAAACCCGTGCGGTATTTTCGTTTCCGCAATTTCCCGTCGCGTTTTGTCGAAATCGAAGGATACACCGGCGGACAGGAGCTGGACAGGGAAAAGTGGCGAGCATCAAATCTTTTTGCTTATCCCGGTGAATTGACCTGTCGCAAGGTCTGGAAAGCTGAATTTATCCTGGACGAAATCGCCCCGGGCAGTTACCTTTGTGTGGCACTCAACGGATCACACGGTGTAGAGGGTGCTTATGCAGCGGCAACCGTTGACGGAAAATTACGGGGCGCTCCCGACAGGGCACAGTCGTATCCATCTAACACCTGGGAATATGTCAACAGCAGAACGGATAAAAATTACACTTACTACATTCCGGTATCGCAGCAAGATGCCGGAAAAACCATCGAAGTTTATGTACTTGGTTTCGATAAAGACAGGCTTGATTTCGAACCGGAAGTGTACATTACTGCCAATCCCGTTCCGTATGAAAAATTAAAACTGATCTTGCATAAGGAGTGAATTCATTAATAATTTGCTTTCTCCCCTGAGTTTTTTTATCTTTGTTGAAATCAATCGGATATTGTTTATTAATCGTTCAATAAGATGAAAAAGTCGTTTCTTGTTTTAATTATTTGGTCTTTATTCCAAAGTGCATTCACACAATCGGTCCTATGGGAAAAAGTAATCCATGACGATTTCGGGAACCCTTTGTTTGCGGGCGGAATGTCATTCGCCAGCCCTTCATTCGTCGACATTGATAACGACGGCGATTTGGATTGTTTTTCGGGTGGAAAAGCCGGCAGGATAATCTTTTTTGAAAATACGGGAACACCCGATTCGGCACAATGGCGTTTTGTTACGAGCAAGTATGGCGGCATCGATATTCCGGGAATTTCAAAAAGCAACGTAACATTTGTTGATATCGATGCTGACGGAGATCCGGATATGTTTATTGGCGGAGAACGTAGCTCAAATGATACGGGGATTTATTTTTACAAAAATGACGGAACTCCAGATGAACCGGTTTGGGTTTTTGTGAGTAATCAATATCAGGGAATTCAAACCAATCCAAATACGATCTTTAATTACTGTAAACCTACTTTTGCCGATATGGATAATGACGGCGACCTCGATTTATTATTTGGTAATTATAAAACCGATATTTATTATGAAAACGTAGGAGATGCTCAAAATCCTGATTTTATCCTAACCGATCCCGATTACTTCGATTTCGGAGCCCTCGGCTATTGGAATTATAACAATCCCGTATTGGTTGACATTGATGATGACGGGGATTACGACTGTTTTCTCGGTGCGTCAAATACACATTTTGTTTTTTTGGAGAATATCGGTACGCCGGAAGAGGCTGCTTGGTATCTTGTAACCGAAGAATACATTGATCTTCCGGGATATTCCGACAACCTTGTCCCGGAATTTTGCGATATCGACAATGATCAGGACCTTGATCTGTATGTTGGATTTTCCAATGGCAAAGTATTGGTTTATAGCAACGAGACCCAAACGAATGTTCCACAGTGGGAATACCGCGGGGATAATCCTTTCACCATTGATATCGGATACAACAGCAATATTTGTTTTGCGGATATCTACGGCAACAAAAAACCTTCATTATTTTTCATTGAAACCGGTTTGGATATCAGTAATAATTTCATCATTGAATATCAGAATACCGGAACGACTTTTGAACCCACCTGGGAATTAAAAACAGCAACATTTTTTAATATTCATTACACTAACGATTGGATAAATGCACTTTACTTTGCCGACATCGACAATGATAACGATCTGGATTTGTTTATCGGATTGGGGTTTAGTAATCAGATCATGTTTCACGAAAACACCGGCGATCCTTTTGTTCCACAATTTAATGAAGTTGGCGTTGTGGCTTTGGAGTTCAATGATATGTTCAACATCATGTTTAATCCTGTTCTTGTAGATATTGATGCCGATTATGATCTGGATATGTATATTTCGGCACAGGAAACGGTTATGGGCTATGATCCGGTAATATGGTTTTACAAAAACACCGGGACGCCCACAGAACCAGTTTGGGAGTTTGAATACAGCGATAACGCCGTTTGGGGAAAATTAGCATTTATGGACGAAGACGGCGACGGTGATCTGGATGCTTTTTACAGTGGATATATGGAGTTGTTTCAGATGCACGACAGCATCTATTTTTATGAAAATATCGGTGATATACACAATCCTGCCTTTAGTCTGAAAAGTCTAAATTACCTGCCCGATCCGTTTGAAAACTTTTCCACGATTGTTTTTTACGACACCGACAATGACAACGATATGGATATGTATCTGGGAGGAGACCGGGGCGGACTTTGTTTTTACGAGAACCAAGGCCCCGCCCAACATATTGGAGCGGAAGACAACACGATGAAAAAGAATTATTTTCTAAACTGTTTTCCGGTTCCGTTTTCCGTATTGTCAGGATTGGAGATTGAATACTCGGTTTCCGAAAAAGCGGATGTGCGGATTTCAATTGTTAATTCACAGTTGCGATACATAGATATTCTAAGCGAAAAAAACGTTCTTCCGGGTAATTACTCGTTACATTGGAATGATATGCATCTCATCGGATTTGATCGGCCGGGGATATACTTTGTTAGGTTATATATTGGCGATAAGACCATTTTGAAAAAGATTATCCGGCTATAAAAATACGGAAATATTGTATATTGTTTTGAAAAAACAAACCTACCTGCACCAAATTTTTCGTATTCCTATTATTATATTATATCTTTGCGGTTTATTTTATAATCAGTCGTTAATTTTTAATAATTAAAAATACGGTAATATGAAATCTTTCAGG
>JAOZMX010000038.1:0-5819 GCA_029934065.1 Bacteroidales bacterium | reverse complement strand
ATCTTTCAGGTAGGAGGATTTTATAATTATCCGAAATATGCAATCACCAGAATGACCCTTGACACCAACGGATTGAAATTTACCGGCGGTGTGCGGATCAACGGGTTTCTGGACGAAGACGACTTTGCATCGGATTCCGATACGGTACTGGCCACCCAACAAAGTATCAAAGCTTATGTGGACAATCATGTTTACGATGCCATCTGGGATGCCGACGGCAATACCGGCATTCAGGTTGAAGAATCCGCTGATGAGAATTATATCCGGTTTGATGTGGACGGAGCTGAAAGCATGGTTGTCGATCCATCGGGAAATGTAGGTATCGGCACAACAAGCCCGGATTATAAGCTGGATGTAGACGGTAACGCGGCCGCCAACAACATGGTTTCCATTGTGCCGCTGTGGCAGGGTGGTGAAAAAATCATGGTGAATACTTCCGGTCAGGACCAAAGTAATTGTGAATCGGCACTGATTCCTACAATGTATAATTCCAACGGGTCAATTGATGTCAAGCTGGTGATCCGTGTTACTTCCACTACAGCCACTACCAATAATTTTCAACTTCGTACGCATAACGGCACCACACAAAGTTACCCCATTACAAATTCCGACACATGGACATGGACCTCAGTAGGCAGCGGTTACGCCGTTGAAAGCCAGTGGAAATCTTTCCCGGCTGGTACCACAGCCATGGAGATCCATTTGTACGCATGGGTCAGTAACGGGGAAACGTATTTCAACAGTGCGTATCTGATGGTACGCCCGCATCAAAATTAAAAAACCCCTGCCATTCATCGAACTGCAAGGGTTTTCATTAAGTTTGTGACCCCACCGGGATTCGAACCCAGATCGTCAGAACCGGAATCTGATATTCTATCCATTGAACTATGGGGCCGGTTTCGCGGTGCAAAAGTAAAACTTTTCGGCAATCAACATTCAATTATAGTTTTATTACATAATAATTGATGATGGATGCCGGTTTGCCGATATATTCGAAATAATAAAGATAATTTTTTAAAACCTTGTTGTTCTTGCACAAAACTAATGAAAATATTTCGAAAAATATTCCGTCATTTTAAAACACCAAACTCTACTCTTCCTGAGCCTGGATGGCAGTAATGACCACGGTATTGACGATATCTTTCACCAGACAGCCGCGGCTGAGGTCGTTCACGGGTTTGTTGAGGCCCTGGAGGATCGGGCCAATGGCGATGGCATTGGCGGCACGTTGCACGGCTTTGTAAGTGTTGTTTCCGGTATTGAGATCGGGGAAGATAAATACTGTAGCTCTTCCGGCCACTTCGCTCTGGGGCATTTTCTTTTTGGCTACCGAAGGTTCGATGGCGGCATCGTATTGGATGGGCCCTTCGATCTTCAGGTCGGGGCGGCGTTGTTTGGCAATTTTGGTTGCCTCCCTCACTTTGTCCACGTCGGCACCCTTGCCCGATTCTCCCGTTGAATACGACAACATGGCCACCCGCGGCTCGATGCCGAAGTTCATGGCCGTTTCGGCCGAGCTGATGGCAATGTCGGCCAGTTGTTCGGCATTGGGATTGGGATTGATGGCGCAATCGCCGTACACCAACACCCGGTCGGCAAAACACATCAAAAACGAGCTGGAGACGATGGAGACCCCGGGCTTGGTTTTGATGAACTCGAAGGCCGGACGAATGGTATGCTGCGTGGTATGCGCCGCCCCCGACACCATCCCGTCGGCATGTCCTTTATAAACCATCATGGTACCGAAATAACTTACATCGTGCATCAGCTCAAAAGCCTGTTCTTTTGTGATGCCCTTGTGCTTGCGCAACTTGTAATATTCAGCCGTATATTCCTGTACCAGATCGTTATCGTAAAGGTCAATGATGTTCACACCGTCAATGTGCAACTGCAAAGCTGCGGCTCTTTTGAAAATCTCTTCTTCATTTCCCAGCAACGTGATGTCCACCACATTTCTGCGCAACAGGATTTCGGTGGCCCTGAGGATGCGTTCGTCGTCCGATTCGGGCAAAACAATATGTTTGCGGTTGGCTCTGGCACGTTCGAAAAGCTCGTATTCGAACATGACCGGCGTCACCACTTTCGAACGGGTAATCCTGAGGATCTTCCCCAGCACATCCACATCCACATTGGCTTCGAAATGGCCTAATGCAATGGCGAGCCGCCGTTCGTTTTCCGGTGTCAGCACAGCATGCAATTTACTCACCCGCATGGCTGTTTCGTACGTATCGCTGTCAACGCCGAAGATCGAAACCGGCAGGTGCGAGATGCCGTCCATCAAACGTGTGACTTGCTGATCGGGTTTAATCCCTCCGGTAAGTAACATGCCTGAAATTTTGGGGAAGCCGTCTGCCAGCAATGTCATCATGAGCCCGATAATCACTTCACTGCGGTCGCCCGGCGTGATGATCAACGATCCCCCGGTAACATTTTCCAGAATGTTTTCGAGGCTCATGGCAGCCACCCTGAAATCCATCACATCCAGGTTCAGGTTTTCGTCCTTGCCATAGATGTACCTGGCATCAAGCGCCTTGGATATTTGCCGCATGGTCAGTTTTTGCAAAATCTCTTTTTCGGGCAGCACAAAGTTGATCTCATCGGGTTTTCCATTCTCTTCCAGAACCTTTCTTATCACCTCCACATCTTTAATACAAACCCTGTTGATGACCGTGCCGATTTGCGAGCATTTTTCTTGGGCAAGAATCCCTTTAACGATCTTTAAATTATCGGTGATCAACGAAACGGATTTCCCTTTTCCGTTGATCACTGCCAGCATCGGCGCACCGAGATTATTGGCAAAACGGACATTGAAATCAAATTCGAATTGCGTCAGCGACCCCCTGAAATCAGTCCCTTCGATGAGGATAAAATCACACTCCTTTTCCAGTTTTTTATATTTATCAAGTATTTCGGTAAAAACCGAATCGTTATCCCCGGCCTGCATCAGATCAACAGCTCTCCTGCCGGTCATTCCGTACATGGCCTCATAGGAAAAAGACAATTTGTAACGCTCGGAAAACAGCCGAATATGATGGTCCATGTTGATGTCCGATGCTACGACCGGCCTGAAAAACCCGATCCGTTGTACATGCCTGGCGAGGAGCTCCATCAATCCGAGAACAACAAGCGATTTCCCCGATTCAGCCTCTGCTGCTGCAATGTAAAGATTGTTTGCCATAATACTTTAATAAAATACGATAAAAGAAATATTGTGAATTAAAAAACAAAGAAACAATGAATTATTGAAAATGTTGTGTTTTTTGATGTTAAAAAAATTCATTTATGAAGCCGGAATTATAAAACTAAATACTTTTGTCCTTTATAAAAATTCATTCTTATTTTGACAGCACTAATATTAATGATTTTTGTTTTTGCAGGCTACATTGTCATGTACCGCATTTATGGAAAGTACATCAGTAAGCGTATCTTCAGGCTCAACAAAGCGCACGTGGCGCCATCGGTTGAATTTCAGGACGGTGTGGACTATCCACCTACACGCAAAGAGATCATTTTCGGTCATCATTTTGCATCCATTGCCGGGAGAGGGTCTATTGTGGGCCCGGCCATAGCGGTTATCTGGGGTTGGGTACCCGCCATACTCTGGATCTTTTTAGGAAGCATCTTCATCGGTGCGGTACACGATTTCGGTGTGTTGATCATCAATATTATTTGGGCAACCTTCGAAAATCAAAAAATTCTCGATAAACAGAACAACACGTTGCTTATTGTGGTCAATGGCTTGATTTTATTGATTGCCGTTTGGATCATTATCGAAGGCATTTTGAGCTTCAGAAAAAAAATAAAACATGATACTTTGAAATGATAAATTTTGAAAGATTTGTCCTCGACAACGGGCTGAAAGTTATTGTTCACAAAGACACTTCCACTCCCATCGTTGCAATGAATATCCTGTACGATGTGGGTGCACGCGACGAAGACCCCGACAAAACCGGCTTTGCGCACCTGTTTGAGCACCTGATGTTCGGAGGCTCGGTAAACATTCCGAAATATGACGAACCGTTGGAAAATGCCGGCGGCGAAAACAACGCCTTCACCAGCAACGATGTGACCAATTATTACCTTACGCTGCCCAGGCAAAATCTGGAAACGGCATTCTGGCTGGAATCCGACAGGATGTATCAACTGGTATTTTCGGAAAAAAGCCTTGAAGTGCAACGCAATGTGGTATCGGAGGAATTCAGGCAAACGCATCTAAATCAGCCGTACGGCGATGTCTGGTTGCTGCTTCGCCCGCTGGCCTACAAGGTTCATCCTTACCAGTGGCCCACCATCGGGAAAAAGATCGAGCACATCACCAATGCACGCATGGAGGATGTGAAGGCTTTTTATCAAAAATTCTACAATCCCGACAATGCAATCCTTGTGGTTGCCGGTGATGTTGAAACGGAGCAGATCAGACAGCTTTCCGAAAAATGGTTTGGCCCCATTGAAAACCAAGGGGTGAACAACCGAAATCTTCCCGCCGAGCCTCCGCAAAAAGAACCGCGATTTTTGGAAGTGGAGCGCGATGTGCCGCTGGATGCCATCTACAAAGTCTGGCACATGTGCAGCCGCACCGACCCCGAATATTACGCCACCGACCTGATTTCCGACCTGCTGGGAAACGGCAATTCCTCAAGGCTTTATGTGGAACTGGTAAAAAAACAAAAACTCTTCAGCGAAATTCAGGCTTACATCCTGGGCAGCATGGACAAAGGACTTTTTGTGGTTTCAGGAAAATTGCTCGACAATACCGACATCGAAAAAGGAGAAGCAGCCATTCGGGCGGAAATCGAAAAGATAACCGCTTCACCGGTGGATGAGAAAGAGCTGCAAAAGGTGAAAAACAAAGTTGAATCTTCACTGATGTTCTCGGAAATAAATGTATTGGACAAAGCCATGAATCTTGCATTTGCCGAACTGACCGGTGATGCGGAGGAGGTAAACCGTGAAGCCGGGAAATATCAGGCGGTAACGACGAAAAATATCTGGGAAACGGCAAAACAGGTTTTAAGACCGGAAAACTGCTCGACTTTGTTCTATCGCAGTAAAAAGAAATAGACGATCAATCCACAAGAATTTTCCTGGTTTTGATTTGTTCCCCATTGTTTTCGACACAAAAAAAAACCATCTGAAATTCAGATGGTTTTTTTTAAATCCGCAAAATTTTTGCTGCTTATTTTGCTTCCTTATATTCGAGGCTGAAGCTACCGTTCGAAACGGTTATCTCCCCTGCTGCACCGGAACCCGTAAAATCAAAGGTTCCTTCCAGTTTGTTGGTGCTTTCGTTGTGCTTGGTAATGGTGATGGAACCCGAGGATGCCATGTAACCGTCATCTCCTTTTTCGCAAATGGCCGAATAACTCAGATTTGAAGAGTTCAAATCATAAGTACCTGTGGCAATATCATCGGGCAGAAGAAAAGAAAGGGAATAAACCCCCTCTGATCCATCAAAAGCGATTAATCCAAGTGCTTTATTTGCATCAACCGATTTAAAATCAACATCCTCGCCGTCAATAGTAGCAGTGATTGTCCCTGCGGAGCCTCCGCCACCATTGTTGTCGTCTCCATTGTCGTCGTCATCCTTATTACAACTTGCCAACGCCGCAATCAATAATGCAGCCAACATCAAAATCCTGAACTTCGATAATTTTCTCATAAAAATAATTTAGATTGGTTAAAAATTAAAATTGGGCGCAAAGGTAAGCAAAATCTACGTTGTACGGGACAAAAGGTTATCTAAAATCTTTGGGCTGTCCAAGATAAAGGCTAATTCCTATTTTGATGCGCTATGCGAAATAGGTTTTAATTCTGAAGAG
>JAOZMX010000182.1 GCA_029934065.1 Bacteroidales bacterium | reverse complement strand
ACCCTTGATCCTGAATTGAAAACCGGTGATTCGCCGGCTTTTACCAAAGCAAAGCAAAGCGCTGATGCATAACAAAATGCGGAAGTTCCGATCAATGCAATCCCGATGTATGAAAAAAAAATGTATTTTTGCCGGAAATCCTTATAAAAATACCGGACATTGAATCATCGTGAAAAAAATACCGGAATATGGCTAACGTCGCTGGCAGCAATGATCTTATTGCTGCACAACATATTTCCGCACGATCATCACTACCAGGATTTCCGGCCCTTACAGCACGACGACCTGACGGATTGTCTTTTCCAACACACTGAAAACAACAATCCTCCACTGCACTGTCATGCATTTAACAATACGGATATTAACCCGTCAAACACTGCGAAGGTTGAAGTACCGGTTTCACAAATAATCAAACTTTTATTCTCCCCCATTGACCGGTTTTGTTCCGATGAAACAGATAAAAAAAATCCTTTTACTTTATTGATCCCGTTTTCTTTTCGCGATCAACAATACGACCCATCCGCTCTGCTTTTACGGGCACCTCCTTCAGCATCCGGGATTTAAGTTTCAGATTTTTTTAAAAATTTAAAACAAGTGCGGCTGCAGCACATCAGGCACCATCGGTAGGATGCGTGTTCAGCTGGCACATCCAACCGATTTATCCCGGCCATATTGATCTTTGTGCAAATTTCTTTCACAAGTAAAATTCATTTATCATTCCAAAATTCACAAGTAATGATCAATCATATTATTTCATTTTCAATAAAAAACAAGGCCCTCATCGGGCTGCTGACCCTCGGGCTGATCATAGGAGGGATTTATTCCATGACGAAAATTCCGCTGGATGCGGTACCCGACATCACCAACAATCAGGTAATGATTATCACCACAGCGCCCAATCTGGGTACGGAAGATATCGAACAGTTTGTAACTTATCAAGTGGAACTGGCCGTTTCGAATCTCCCCGACGTAACAGAGATACGCAGTGTCTCAAGGTTTGGATTGTCAGTTGTTACAATAGTTTTCAAGGATAACGCCGGCACCTATTTGCCACGGCAAATGGTGAGCGAGGCACTGATAGAAATTAAAGAGCGCATTCCCGAAGGTTTTGGTGAGCCGTTCATGGCACCCGTCAGTACCGGATTGGGTGAGATCTATCAATATACACTTGATGTACTGCCCGGATACGACACTGTTTATGACGATATGAAACTCCGCGAGATACAGGATTGGATCGTAAAAAGGCAGATGGCGATGCTGCCGGGCGTTGTGGAAGTAAACTCATTTGGCGGAAGAAGCAAACAATTTGAAGTGGCATTCAATCCGGACAAGCTCCGAAGCATGGACATTTCCATTACTGATGTGTTTAGAGCGCTCAAGCTTAACAACCGGAATACCGGCGGAGCTTATATAGAAAAGAATTTTCAAGCGAATTTTATCCGTGGCGAAGGATTGATGCGCTCACTGGAAGATATAAAAAATACCTTTGTTTCCAACATCAACGGAGTACCGGTATTTATAAGGGATGTTGCCGAGGTGAAGTTTGGAAGTTTTGTCCGTTACGGCGCATTCACAAAAAACGGTAAAGGCGAAGCTGTTGGAGGTATCGTGATGATGCTGAAAGGAGAAAACTCCAATGATGTGATCAAAGAGGTGAAGGAACGCATTGCCCGGATTCAAAAATCACTCCCCCCCGGAATTGAGATCAAGCCGTTTCTCGACCGCAGCAAATTGATCAAAAGCACAACTTCCACCGTTGCCGAAAATTTAGGAATCGGAGCCTTGATTGTCATTTTTGTGCTGGTATTTTTTCTCGGCAACCTGCGTGGCGGACTGATCGTGGCATCCACTATCCCACTTGCGATGCTATTTGCATTCGTTATGATGAATCTTTTTGGCGTATGGGCCAACCTGATGAGTTTGGGAGCACTCGATTTCGGAATTCTTGTTGACGGTGCCGTGATCATCGTGGAAAGCATGATTTTCCATCTCCACCGCAAAGAGTTATTGGGGTTTAAACTTCCATCAAAAAAACGAGACGAGCTGGCATATGAATCCTCCAGTAAGATGATGAATGCTGCCTTTTTCGGACAACTCATTATCCTCATTGTTTTTATTCCCGTATTGGCACTTCAGGGGGTTGAAGGCAAGATGTTCAAACCCATGGCCATGACATTCGGCTTTGCGGTACTGGGTGTCGTCGTGCTTTGTTTGACTTATATTCCCATGATGGCCGCAACATTTTTGCAACCGCCCAAAACCGCAAAAATTTCATGGGGAGACAAAGCCGTTCATTTTCTTGAAAGGGCTTATCTGCCCGTCATTGACCGGGCACTCTCCAACAGCCGGCTGGTAGTATCTGCTGCCATGACCCTTGTTATTATCGGTGTGATTCTGTATTCGCGTATGGGTGCCGAATTCATGCCAAAGCTGGATGAAGGTGATTTTGCATTTCAGGCATTTTTAAGACCGGGCACATCACTTTCGGAAGTTACTAAAACATCCACCCGGCTGGAACAGATTGTTCTGGAAAACTTCCCCGACGAGGTAGCTTCGATTCAGAGCCGCATTGGTGTTGCCGATCTCCCAATGGATCCGATGCCATTGGACATTGCCGACATTTTTGTTATTCTTAAACCGAAAAAGCAATGGAAAAAAGCCGACTCGAAACAAGAACTCATCGAAAAGGTCAAAGAAAAAGTAAATACCCTGCCGGGAATCAATTTTGAATTTACACAACCGATAGAAATGAGATTTAACGAATTGCTGACGGGGATCCGCGAAGATGTGGCCATTAAACTTTACGGTGATGATCTGGATGTTCTGGCCGACAAAGCGAAAGAGATCGCCGGACATATTTCCGGCATTTCCGGCATTGCAGGTGTAAAAGCCGAAGCTACAAGAGGGTTGCCACAAATCACCGTCAGATACAACCGCAATGAAATGGGTCGTTACGGATTGAATATCTCAGAACTGAACACGATCATCGAAACGGCATTCAGTGGTGCTGTGGCTGGAAAAATCTATACAGGTGAACGCATGTTTGATCTTGTGGTAAGGTTGGACAAATCCTATCGCACAAGTATTGACGATATCAGAAATCTGTACGTGAGCCTGCCCGACGGGAATCAGATCCCTTTGAAAGAAGTGGCGGAAATAAGCTACCGGCCCGGGCCGATGCAAATCAGCCGCGACAACACAAACCGTCGCACTTACGTGGGCGTTAATGTGGAAGGCAGGGATGTGAAATCCCTGGTGCAGGAGATCAGGTCAACCCTGGATGAAAAATTGCAACTGCCGCCCGGGTATTACATACGCTATGGCGGTGCCTTTGAAAACCTGGAAAGGGCAACAAAACGACTCGGTTTCGTCGTGCCGTTGGTGCTGGCCCTCATTTTTATACTGGTCTTTTTTGCGGTCAAATCATTTAAACAAACACTGATGATCTACATTGCAATTCCTTTTGCCGCAGTGGGTGGGATATTTTCGTTGTATTTGCGGGATATGCCTTTCAGCATTTCGGCAGGCGTAGGATTCATAGTTCTGTTTGGTGTTGCCGTACTCAACGGGCTGGTACTTATCAGCGGTTTCAACGAACTGAAAGCCAAAGGAAAGTTATCGCCGGGTGAGATCATCCGACAAGGCTCTGTCCGGCGTATCCGTCCGATCCTGCTGACGGCATCTACGGATATTCTGGGTTTTTTGCCCATGGCAATGTCCACCTCGGCAGGTGCCGAAGTGCAGCGTCCGTTGGCAACAGTGGTCATCGGCGGAATGCTGACATCCACTTTACTTACACTGGTTGTGCTACCTGTTTTGTACAATTGGATTGAACTGGAAAAAAGACAACGATTCGGTTTGAATCTGAAGAAAGCCAAACTGACAATTCTTATGCTGGTCATTGGATTGGGATTCGTTATCCGGGTCAATGCCCAGAATCATGAGTTTACATTGCAACAAGCCATAGATAGCGCCAAGCAAAACTATCCTGCCATTAAGGCGGCAGAACTTGAGTTTGAAAAGCAACAAGCTCTGAAATCAACAGCATGGGATTTTGGACTGACAACGATTTACACCGGCAAAGAAGAAGTCGGGCATGACGAACCGGGAATCAATAATAAAATCGGCTTTGATCAGTCGGAAATTGATGTTTTTGGCATTGCTTCAAAAAACAAACTGGCCGGAAAGCGCAGCGAACTTGCAGCCACAAAACAGGCACTCACCCTTAACCGGCTGGTAAAGGATGTCAGCATGGCCTGGTTTGATGCCCTGCATGCCAAAAATCAATGGCTGCTTCTGTTGCAGCTCGACAGTTTGTATGCAGGATTCTTGAAGGCTGCCGAATTGCGTTATCATACTGAACAAACTTCAAAAGTTGAATTTTTATCGGCCTCGGCCAAATACAAAGAAATGCTGGTAAAGAAAAAAAATGCCGAAAGCCGTTACAGAGTGGCACTTGCCAAGCTCAATCAATACCTGCTGTACAACACTGTTTTTGAAGTGTCCGGGGTTGCCGACGGCACAAATCCATATCCCTATTTGCCGGAGAATGATTCGCTGACGGACGGGTTGTTGCTGAATTTGTATGAGAAACAGATAAGGATTGCCGAATCGCAATGGAAAATTGAAAAAACAAAGTTTTTCCCGAAACTTGAATTCGGATACGTTGTCCAGTCGGTTGATGGGAGATCAGGATTCCATCAGTGGTCGGCGGGGATAACATTGCCTCTGGTGTTTTTTGCACAGTCGGGAAACACACGGGCTGCGCAACTGGATTACCGGATTGCCGGACACCGATACGAACAAAAACGCCTGGAGCTGAATGCCGTATTCAACGAACAATACAGCCGGTTTTTAGCTTTAAAGGAAGTATTGAATTATTACCGCGACGAAGCCCTTCCTCTGGCCAATGAACAGATCGAGGCGGCCAACTTAGCCTATCGCCTCGGCAGTATTGACTATATTCAGTTTATTCAAAACGTGGAAGCCGCCCTGAAGACAAAACAGGAATTTTTAAAACGCCAAACCGAATATTATCAAATTCTGGTAGTATTAAAATACTTATCGGCAAAATAGAAAACATCACAACAAAATAAATAACAGGTATTGATAAATTAATAAAAAGAAAAAAACATGAAAATATCACTGATAACCGTTGCATTGATCCTGTTGGCTTCGTGCAACATCAAAGAAAAAAACCATATTGAAGAGAATCCTGAAAAGCATACTCCCGAAGGTTTTGTCATTCTGAATAAAGAACAACGCAATGCCCTCGGCCTGCAACTTGGCACATTTCAGATGCGCAATCTTACCACTGTGGTCAAAGTAAACGGGCAACTTGAAGTACCACCGGCAAACAGAGCGGACGTCACCGTTGCCATTGGCGGAAACGTGAAAAGCATCCATGTATTTTTGAGCGATAAAGTGAACAAAGGACAACTGCTGGCCGTGCTCGAGCATCCCGATTACATCACCTTGCAGGAAAATTTTGCTATTGTGGCAAGCCGGATGGAATATCTGAAAAAGGATTACGAACGGCAAAAAGAACTTTTCGAAAAGAAAGTCGGCTCGGGAAAGGAATATCAACTGGCCGGTGCCGAATACAACGAAATGAAAGCAAAATACCAGAGTTTGAAGGCAAAACTCGGATTGCTCGGACTTTCTCCTGAAAAGATCATCAACGGAAACATTTCCAACACCGTTAATGTCTATGCTCCCATTAACGGATTCATCACCGGAATCAATGTGAATATAGGCACATATGCTGATGTCGGAGATATTTTGTTTGAAATCACCGACAACAGTGCTGTTCATGCCGACTTCATCGTTTACGAAAAAGATGTTCCTCTTGTCAGGGAAGGTCAGCTTGTCCATTTCACGGTTTCCAATTTACCGGGAAAAGAGCTGACAGCTTCCGTGTTTGCCGTTGGCAGGGAATTTGACCCCGTACTGCGGGCAATTCACATCCATACCAAAATCAACGGCAATAAAACGAAACTGTTGCCGGGCATGTACATTTCGGGACATTTACATACCGACGAGAAATATACGCGTACCCTTCCCAATGACGCCATTGTGAAAGAAGGAACAAAATCTTTTATTTTTGTCCTTGACAATTCCATATCGAAAGAGCTGCATGAGGATGAAAAGACACATAACACGCATATCGGTCAATACTCCGAAGACCTGACAACATTTAAAATAACAGAAGTAATTACCGGAAGGAAAGATGACGGATATACCGAAATTCACCTGATCGATCCTCTGCCCGAGAACACATCAGTCGTTTTGAATGCTGCGTATTACCTGCTTGCCGACATGAAAAAGGAAGAAGTGGGCGAACATGAACATTAAAACACTGGAATTTGATCTGGGGAAAAGAACGGTTGCCGTAACGACTACAGGAAATATCATGAATATTGAAAAGTCGTTGGAGGAGATGAATTTCGATTTACACAAACTGGATACTGTTGATGTTGATGGGTTGGATTTTTCCACACCGCTAACCGAACGCCCGCAAGAACGGCGTTGCCGAACGGGAACTTCTGATCAGACATCTGGTGCTGCCCGGGCATGTTCAAAACAGCATTGATGTGCTACGTTAAATTGCAGAAGAAATGTCAACCTCGGTTTACATTTCATTGATGCCGCAGTATCATCCCTTTGATGTCGTGAAGAACATCCCGCCCCTCAACAGGACGTTGTTAGCCGAAGAATACCAAAAGGTGACGGATGCTTTTTATGCCCTCGGATTCCATAACGGGTGGCTGCAGGAACTTGAGAGTTACGAAAATTATCTTCCCGATTTCGACCGGGAACATCCTTTTGAGCCGTAGCGGGTTTCCTACGCAGCCATAAATCATGCAGCCATCAGTGCCTCCGTTTATTTTGGAGGACTTGCCGTATTGTAGGCCGTTAATCGCTGCAAATGGTTTTGCTAACCGTTTTACGTTCATTGCTGAAACCCGCCCTGAAAAGGCGGGTTTTTTGAAATCAAGAAAAGGAAAG
>JAOZMX010000037.1 GCA_029934065.1 Bacteroidales bacterium | reverse complement strand
ATTACCATGTTCCGTGGTCAATCAGTTCGCCACCTTCGTATTGCCACCATTCGCCACTTCCTTCGGCATCCCAGACAGCTTTGAACATCAATTCAAAATCGGTTTCGTTCCATTGGTAAAACGCTACACTGCCGGAACCATCCGCATTGGCAACCACATCAATTTTAACGCTTTCGGGTATATTGATATGAATAAAATAATTACCGTCATCATCGGTGTTCCATGTGATTTCAAAAATCTCTCCCCCTTGGTTTTCCCAGTCGTAAACCGTAAAACTTCCGTTTTTACCATCGTCGGACTGTTCGCCGTGCATGATGGTGAAATTGTCGAGCGTAATGCCGTCCATCACACCATTTACTACAATATCCCATTCAGTACCGTCACCGGTTTCGTTAATGGTAAGGGTTACGGTGTAATTTCCCGTTTCGTCGTTCACTTCCCAGTTATAGACCCATGGAGGGCCGTCACCATTGGTTGATTTAAAACTGGAAGATTTCTCCGGAGGGTTGCCGAAAGAACCGGCCATTTCAACAAAACCGTTGGCCATGTCAATATAGGCCACTGCCTGCTGAGCACCGGGGTCTTGCGATTGCATCATGGCATCGGGAATCGTGACGGTTTGTCCGCCGTATTCCGGAACTTCTTCGGGTGGTGGTGCCGGGTTGGAATTGTCATCGTCATCCTTTGAACATGCTCCGAAAAACATTGCCATTCCGAGCACGATGGCAGAAAATAAAATTGTTGCTCTTTTCATCTTTTATCGATTTTTGTTAATAAATAGAATTGATTTACTAGATTAATGCAGCAAAAATAAAGGTAAATTTGAAAATTGAGTTCATTTTTTCCCTTTCAAAAGGTTTTAGTAAGGAGTTCAAAAGGTAACAAAAAACCTAAATTACTCATTTTCGTTAAAATAGAAGGCTCCATTAAAGCTGAAAATACAATTGCAAGGATATTATTTGTTTCTTTGCAAAAACGTTTCAAAATATTTTATGGATCATAAAGCAGGTTATGTAAACATCCTCGGGAAACCCAATGTGGGGAAATCCACTTTGATGAATGCGCTGGTGGGCGAAAAACTTTCGGTAATCACCAACAAGGCGCAAACCACCCGGCATCGCATACTCGGGATTTTGAGCGACAAGGATTACCAGATCATTTTTTCCGACACTCCCGGCATCGTCAAACCGCACTACAAGCTGCACCGTGCGATGATGCATGAAGTGGAATCGGCGCTGGAGGATGCCGACATTCTGTTGTATGTGGTGGAGATGGGCGAATCCCTGCCCGATGAGATCATTGTAAAGACCATTGAGCAAAAAAAAATACCTGTCATTGTTGCCATCAACAAAGTGGATAAAAACAAGCAGGAAGAGGTACAACTGGCGATTGATCAGTGGAAGAAGTTGATGCCCGCTGCCGATGTGCTTCCCGTTTCGGCACTTTACAATTTCAACGTTGATCAACTGCTGACCCTGATTCTGCAAAAATTACCGGAACATCCGGCCTATTATCCCAAAGATGAGCTGACGGATAAAAGTTACAGATTCTTTGTGTCGGAGATCATCCGCGAAAAGATACTCCTGCTCTACCGCAAAGAAGTCCCCTACTCTGTTGAAGTGGTGGTGGATGCTTTTAAGGAATCGAAAGACATTGTCAGGATATCGGCCTATATTTATGTTTCCCGTGAAACGCAGAAAATCATTATCATCGGCAAAGGCGGACAAGCCATCAAACAATTGGGTACCGAAGCAAGAAAAGACATCGAAAAATTCCTTGGTAAAAAAGTTTACCTCGAGTTGAGTGTAAAAGTTGAAAAAGACTGGCGCAACAAAGAACAAGCGCTGAAGAGGTTCGGGTATCAGCTTTAGGAGGGAATGCGGCAAGGATAGAAGGTAGCAATGCGATAAGGAAGAAAGGTAAGAATGCGGCAAGGTAGAAAGGTGATAATGCAGCAAGGACAGAAGGTAGCAATGCGGTAAGGTTGGAGCCCTTAAATCCTTACAGCATTGCAGCATTCAACAGGAGACAAAGAAGAAAGGAGACAATGCAGTAAAGAGTGAAGAACGGCATAAGAGAGTCAACCATTAAATCCTTACAGCATTGCAGCATTACTACCTTACAGCATTCAAAATACGGTAAAGAACGAAAGTGGCACTGAAGCAATAAAAAAAGAAGAAAGTTATAAAAGAATCAAACATTAAATCATACAGAAAACAAAGACATGGCAAATATATTAGCGATCGTTGGCAGGCCCAACGTGGGAAAATCAACATTATTCAACAGGCTGCTGGGACAGCGGCAGGCCATTGTTGAAGAGACCAGCGGTGTGACCCGCGACCGGCATTACGGCAAAAGCGACTGGAACGGCATTGAATTTTCGGTCATTGATACGGGAGGTTACGTCACCGGATCGGATGATGTGTTTGAGGAAGAGATTCGCAAACAGGTTGAGCTGGCTGTGGACGAAGCCGATGTAATCCTTTTTGTGGTGGATGTCAGAGCCGGCCTCACGGGTCTGGACAGCGACGTGGCCAATCTGTTGCGGAAGTCGCAAAAAAAAGTAATAATCGCTGCCAATAAAGTTGATACCGGAAAACAAATCAATGATACCAGCGAGTTTTATCAACTCGGACTGGGGAACATCTATCCCATCTCGGCCATTAACGGTAGCGGAACCGGTGACCTGCTGGACGAGGTAACCCAATATTTCGAGAAACACGAAGACGACGAAGATGAAGCTTCCGACCTGCCGAAATATGCCGTTGTAGGAAGGCCCAACGTGGGGAAATCGTCCTTCATCAACGCTTTGCTGGGCGACGAGCGGAACATCGTCACCGACATCCCGGGCACCACACGCGATTCCATCAACACCAAATACAATCGTTTCGGCTTCGAATTCATGCTGATCGACACGGCAGGCGTAAGAAAGAAAAGCAAGGTATCGGAAAATATCGAGTTTTATTCGGTGATGCGTTCCATCAGGGCCATCGAGCACAGTGATGTCTGTTTGTTGCTCATTGACGCCACACTCGGTTTCGAATCACAGGACATGAACATCCTGCATCTGATCGAAAAAAACAGGAAGAGTGTAGTGGTCATCGTTAACAAATGGGATTTGATCAAAAAGGAAACCAATACCCATCTGGAATTTGAGCAGATGATCCGCAAAAAAACCGCTCCCTTTGTCGATTACGAAATCGTATTCACATCGGCAATTCACAAACAGCGGATATTCAAGGCACTGGAAGCAGCACACCGGGCCTATGAAAACAAGAAACGAAGGATCTCCACTTCGAAGCTCAACGAAACACTCCTGCCCGTCATCGAGGCAACACCCCCTCCCATGTCGAAGGGAAAACATGTTAAGATCAAATACATCACGCAACTGCCCGTAAAATTCCCTGCATTTGCCTTTTATTGCAACCTGCCGCAATACATCAAAGACCCTTATAAACGTTTTATCGAGAATCAACTGCGTGAGCGTTTTGATTTTAAGGGGATTCCCGTTCAGATCTATTTCAGAAAAAAATAGCCTGCCATGGCGGAAAACGTAAGAATCGACAAATGGCTGTGGGCCGTGCGGGTTTATAAAACGCGCAACATGGCTGCGGAAGCCTGCCGGTCGGGCAAGGTCAGGATCAACGATCAACCGGTCAAGCCGTCGCGGACGGTGACCCCGGGCGACCGGGTGAAGGTTACTGTTAATCCGCAATTTACACGAACACTGAAAGTCAGGGAAATACTTTCAAACCGGGTGTCGGCCAAGCTTGTACCCGATTTTGCCGAAGACCTCACCCCGCAGGAAGAGTACGACAAACTGAAGGTTTATAACGCCCTCTTGTGGGAACGGCGCGACAGGGGCATCGGAAGACCTACTAAAAAACAACGCCGGGATATCGACAGGCTTAAAAATCTTTAAATCAATGAAAAATATAAAACATGCATACCGGTTTAAAACATTTTGACCGAAATATTGTTAAGAATAACCGGAGAAATGATCATGCGATATTGAAAAATCTTACTACTTTTACACTATCAAACAACATTTTCACTTATTGAACATCAAAACAAAAAACAAACAATAAATCATTAAAAAATGAAATCATTAAAGATCAAAGACGACATTTACCGATTGGGTTCGGTTGACTGGGACCGGCGTATTTTCGATGCCCTCATCCCTTTGCCGGATGGCACAAGCTACAACGCCTATCTGATTAAAGGCAGTGAAAAAACTGTTTTGATCGACACGGACGATCCGGAATTCAAGGACGAATTCATGCAACAGCTCGAAAATGTTGAAAAGCTGGATTATCTTATTTCGCTGCACGCTGAGCAGGATCATTCGGGATGCATTCCGTTCGTATTGGAAAAATTTCCCGAAGCCAAACTCATCGTCAGCCCGAAATGCAAAGGCATGGAGATGGATTTGTTGCACATTCCGGAAGAAAAATTCATCACGGTGGAGGATGGCGAAACGCTGTCGCTGGGCAACAAGACCATTGAATTTATCCATACACCATGGGTGCACTGGCCCGAAACCATGGCGGCCTACCTGCAGGAAGACAAAATACTGTTCAGTTGCGATTTCTTCGGATCGCACCTCGCCACCAGCGACATGTTTGTCACCGATAAAGCCCGCGTTTATGAAGCAGCTAAGCGCTATTACGCAGAGATCATGATGCCCTTCAGGAAAGTGATCAGCAAAAACCTTCAAAAGCTCATGGCGTATGATATTGACATGATCGCACCGAGCCACGGCCCCATTTACTGGGAGCCCGAACTGATCATCGAAGCACACAAAGAATGGGTGGATGCTCCGCCGAAAAACCTCGTTGTTCTGCCGTACATTTCCATGCACAGCAGCACCCGGCTGATGGTGGACCGTTTGGTGGAAGCCTTGACACGAAGAGGCGTTGCCGTGGAGCAGTTCAACCTTGAAGTCACCGACCTCGGCAAACTGGCCATGATGCTGGTTGATGCCGCTACCATTGTGATGGCCAGTCCGACGGTATTGGGCGGCCCGCACCCGGCAGCCGTATATGCTGCCTATCTGGCCAACGCCCTCAAGCCCAAGGCCAAATTTGTGTCCATTCTCGGCTCCTACGGCTGGTCCGACAGAACCGTCCCCGTGTTGTCCGACCTCATCAAAGGCCTGAAAGTAGAAGTGCTGGAGCCCGTCCTTTCAAAAGGTGCTCCCCGCGAAGACACCTTTAAAGCCATTGACAAACTGGCCGAAGCCATTGCCGGAAAACACAAGGAAGCAGGAATTTTATAAACGGCATTCCACAACATGACGGATCATTTTGCGCTGCAAATACAGGCACTGCAAAATGATCCTTTTTATATTTTTTACAAACAAAAAAATTTAATTGATCAGTTGAACCATTGTTATGGCGGAAGAAAACAAAAACAAACGAACTGAAATATCCGAACTGGGTGAATTCGGGTTGATAGACCGGCTGACCGGTGATATCAAAACCCATCAGGCTTCAACGGTGAAAGGTGTGGGGGATGATGCCGCCGTAATCGACGGCGGATCCGGGTACATACTTGTCACAAAAGACCTGCTGCTTGAAAACATTCACTTCGACCTGACCTATTATCCCTTGAAACATTTGGGTTATAAAGCCATTACGGTCAACCTGTCGGACATCTACGCCATGAACGGCACACCCCGTCAGGTGATTGTCGGCATCGGCCTGTCCAACCGTTTTCCCCTCGAAGCGGTTGAAGAGTTGTACCGGGGAATGAAACTGGCATGTGACAAATATAAAGTTGACCTTGTGGGCGGCGACACAACAAGCAGCCGGCAGGGGCTGATGTTGTCGGTAACAGCTATTGGCGACGTGGAGAAAGAAAAAGTAGTGTACCGTGGCACTGCGGAAGAAAAAGAGCTGGTCTGCGTCTCGGGCGACCTGGGCGCCGCCTATGCCGGATTGCTGATTCTGGAGCGCGAAAAAGCGGAGTTTACGGCAAACCCCAACATGCAACCCGACCTGGAAGGATTCGACTACATCCTGCAACGACAACTCAAACCGGAAGCCCGTCCCGACATCATCAAAATGCTGGATGAACTGAAAATAATGCCCACTGCCATGATCGACATCTCCGACGGGCTGGCCTCCGAGATCAAACACATCTGCAAACAATCGAACCTGGGATGTACGGTTTATGAAGATAAAATACCCATTGATGAACAAACCTACGATACCGCCAGATCGTTCAACATGGACCCCACCATGTATGCCCTCAACGGCGGCGAAGATTACGAACTATTGTTCACCATCAAACAGGATGATTACGAAAAGATCAAAAGCATCAACGATGTTTCGGTGATCGGATATATGACCGAAAAAAACGCAGGCATCAACCTCATCACAAAATCCGGCCCCGTCGTGGAAATCAAAGCACAGGGCTGGGATCACATGAAGTAACCGGCGGCAATCCCGGAAAAAATCATTTGTTATTGGAATACATTTGAAAAATCCTTATTTTTGTTGAAAAAACAATTGGACAGATGAGCACAAAATATCTACCCGAAAACAAGTATTTCCTTTACACGCTGGCTTCCCTGATTATTATCATTGCGGGAATGATCTATGCCAGGGTTTTATTGTCACAAGTTTTGCTGGCGATGTTCCTCAGTATGGTATGTGCCCAACCCGTTAAATGGATGAAAAAGAAAAATGTACCCAACGTGGTAGCCGTCCTGATCGTGTTCATTTTCATTATCGGGTTATTTTTCGGATTAAGCCAAATCATCGGCTCTTCGTTGTCCTCGTTTTCGGAAAATATGCCGAAATATGAAAAAAATATTGATGAAATGACCAAATCATTGATTGTTTTTTTACATGACAGGGGCATTAACATCTCTTCCGACCGGATAATGCATACCATCGATCCCTCAAAAATCATCACGCTTTCCGTCGGTTTGTTGGGAAAGCTGGGAAATGTAATGGGAAATACATTTACCATCTTTTTCATGGTTTTGTTCCTGCTGCTGGAAATAGACAGCATTCCCGTAAAGGTTAATGCAATCATGAAAAATAAAAAGACCGACAAAACAGCCTCATACATCACAACCATTGTAAAAAGCATCCGTCATTATCTGAGCATCAAGACACAGGTAAGTCTGTTGACAGGAATTTCCATCTGGATCGGTCTGTTGATCCTCGGGGTTGATTATGCCATCATCTGGGCACTCATCGCTTTTCTAATGAATTACATTCCTAACATCGGCTCCATCATTGCAGCCATTCCGGCAGTGTTGTTTGCGCTGATACAGTTAGGACTCGGAGGTGCTTTTTGGACCATGGGCATCTACATTACCGTCAACATGGTGATCGGCAATGTGATCGAGCCGAAAATCACCAGCTCGGGCATGGGACTTTCAACATTTATTGTCTTCCTGGGATTGCTTTTCTGGGGAATGATCCTCGGCACGGTGGGCATGTTCCTTTCTGTTCCGCTCACGATGACCATCAAAATTATCACCCAACAAAATCCCGAAACAAAATGGATCGCCATCTTTTTGGGCACACAAAAGGAGGCAGAAGATATCCTTGAAGAAAAAACTGCAGCTTAACCTTTAAGCAATGGCAGGCATTAATCCTCACTATCAAAGATTAAAACCCGTGATCAGCACCCTGCCGGAAAAACCGGGTGTTTATCAGTTTCTGGATACCAAAGGCACGATCATTTACGTCGGCAAAGCCAAATCACTTAAAAAGAGAGTCTCCTCTTACTTCAACAAAGAAACCGGATTGAGCGGAAAAACCATCGTGATGGTCAAAAAGATCGCTGCAATCCGGCACATCATTGTCAATACGGAGCTGGATGCCCTGTTGCTGGAAAATAATCTGATCAAAAAATACCAGCCGCGCTACAATGTCAACCTTAAGGATGATAAAACTTTCCCGTGGATATGTATTAAAAACGAAAGATTTCCCCGGATTTTTTCAACACGCAACATCATCCGCGACGGCTCGGAATATTTCGGGCCTTATGCGTCGGTGAAAATGATGAATACGCTGCTTGACCTGATCAGACAATTGTATCCGTTGCGTACCTGCAAACTGGCTCTGACGGAAAAAAACATCACGGCAGGGAAATTTAAAGTCTGCCTCGAATACCATCTCGGCAACTGCCTGGGCCCCTGCGAAGGCAAACAAACCGAAGAAGATTACGACAATATGGTTAAAGAGATCAGGCACATCATCAAAGGGAACATCAGCGAAGTCAGGAACCGGTTGAAGGAATTGATGGCGAAATATGCAGCCCGGCTTGAATTTGAAAAGGCACAAACCGTAAAAGAAAAGATCGACCTGCTCAGCCGCTATCAAAGCAAATCGCTGGTGGTCAATCCCAAAATCCACAATACGGACGTATTTTCCATCATCACCGACGAAAAAGCCGGGTATGTCAATTACATGAAAATCGTTGACGGAGCCATTGTTCAGGCACATACGGTGGAGTTGAAGAAAAAACTGGACGAGCCCCCCGAAGAGCTGCTTTCTCTTGCAGTGGCCGATTTCAGGCAACGGTTCGACAGCAACTCCGATGAGATCATTCTCCCCTTTAAGATTGATATCGAAATTCCGGGGATCACCATTACCATCCCCAGGATCGGCGACAAGAAACACCTGTTGGAACTCTCGGAACGCAATGCCAAGTTTTATCTGCTGGAAAAACAAAAGCAGATCGAACTGGTTGACCCCGACCGGCACAGCAAACGGATCCTTGGAAAAATGATGAAAGACTTGCGGATGAAAACCCTTCCCGAACACATCGAATGCTTCGACAATTCCAATATTCAGGGAGACTATCCGGTGGCAGCAATGGTTTGCTTTCGCAATGCCAAACCAAGTAAAAAGGATTACCGCCATTTCAACATCAAAACCGTAACGGGGGCCAATGATTTTGCATCCATGGAAGAGGTGGTTTACCGCAGGTACAAAAAGCTGTTGGATGAACAAAAGGAGCTGCCCCAACTGATTGTCATTGACGGAGGAAAAGGACAACTAGGGTCTGCCGTTAAAGCACTTGAAAAACTTGACCTGAGAGGAAAGATCACCGTCATCGGCATTGCCAAAAAACTGGAAGAGCTTTATTTTCCCGGTGACCAGTTTCCGCTGTATCTCGACAAAAAGTCGGAAACCCTGAAAGTGATCCAACATTTGCGCGACGAAGCGCACCGCTTCGGGATCACCCATCACCGGAAAAAGCGCCAAAAAGGAACGCTGAAAAGCCATCTTACTGAAATCAAAGGCATCGGCGACGGGTATGCACAAAAATTACTGACGAAATTCAAATCCGTAAAAAAGATCAAAGAAGCATCTTTAGCCGAGCTTCAGGAAGTGATCGGTCCCGGAAGAGGGAAAGTAGTGTACAACTTTTTTCATCAGGCCGAACAGCAAATTTTTTGAAAACAGATAAAGATTGGTATCAGCATTAACAATTATACCGGCAGATTATTCAGACTGTAATCAGATTTGCTAATTCAAACAGAATCATTTTCACAATATCTTTTCTACGATCAATAAGAAGTCGATCCTCCGTGCGAAACCGTAAATCTGGGCAAGTCCCAGATTTTTGTTGTTCGGGATGATTGAAACTACCTCTCCCTTCAAACTGTTTAAAAAATCTTCCAGCCTTTGCCGGTCTTTTTCCATGTGGATTTCGAAACGATGTACTTTGTATTTCATAATATTTGAATAAAAACCCCGGCACTTCAGTACCGGGGGAAGAAAAATCTCTTTTTGTCCAACAAATTATCCCTGCAAGGTAAATTTGATCGGCATGTTGAACTGAACCCTGACGGGTTTGCCGCGTTGTTTACCGGGAATCCATTTGGGCATGGCTTTGATCACACGTACAGCTTCCTCGTCGCAACCGCCGCCAATTCCACGGAGTACCCTCACATCGGAAACCGAGCCGTCGGGCTCAACAACGAAGGTAACATAGACCGTACCCTGAATACCGCTTTCGCGTGCCATCTGCGGATATTTAATGTTTTCCTGCAGAAATTTCATCCTTGCGGCATCACCACCCGGATAGGTCGGCATGGATTCAACCACCGTAAAGATCTCCATCTCCTGCACTTCTTCTTCCTCCTCTACGATCGGGGTAAAGTCCTCCACTTCGGTTTCCTGGTCAGCTTCCACGTCAATTTCAATATCGTCTTCCACTTCCACATCGTCTTTTACAATGTTGATCACCGTCACCTGTTTTGGTGGCGGAGGTGGCGGAGGTTTCACTTCCTGCTTGGTGATGGGGATGATCTCTTCCGGTGTGTCGTCAACCTGCACCTGAAGGTTCAAGCCGCCGCTTCTTTCGTACGACCTGTAATTAAAAGCCAGTAAAACTACTGCAAGCGCTATGATCAGGCCTATTTCAAAAAAGATACCTCTTTTGGATTCAAGGTCTGCTTTCGGACTTTTTTTAGCTTCCATTGTGTTGTTATTTTTTACTATTAAATATGATAATCTACTATAAATAAAACGTTTCCACAGAGCCGATTATTATTCTGCTCTGTCATACCCGTAGAAAACAATTCTAAATCAGCTCCTTGTAAGCCGAAGCATCCAGAAGATCGTTCAACTCGTCGGGGTTTGATATTTCCAGTTTGATGATCCACCCTTTGCCGTACGGATCGCTGTTGACCAACTCTGGGCTGTCTTCCAGTTCTTCGTTGAATTCGATGATCTTTCCCGATGTAGGCATAAACATATCCGATACGGTTTTTACGGCTTCGATGGTACCGAAGGTTTCCTCCTTATCCAGTTCTTCGCCAACGGTATCCACTTCGATAAAAACAATATCTCCCAGCTCATTTTGTGCATAGTCGGTAATGCCTACCAATGCGATGTTACCATCTACTTTTATCCACTCGTGATCTTTGGTGTACTTTAAATTTTCCGGAATGTTCATTGTTTATGTATTTTTAAAATTCAGGACAAAAATAATTTTTTTTTCAAACCAACAACTTTTTAGGTTTCGAAAATTTATTCACGCTTTGATTTATGTTTTTCGTAAAGCTGATGAATCAGGCCGTCGGCAAGGCCAATCTTGGGAACCAATATCGTTTCGCTACGGATGATCTTTGCAATAAATAAAAAGACTTTAGCAGCCGGAACAATCACATCGGCCCTGTCGGGACGCAACCCCAGTTTTTCGATCCGTTCTTCAAGAGTGAAACTTTTCAGGTGCCCATAGGCGTGTGCAAGTTGTTGATAACTTATGGTATTGTCGCGATAATTGCCGTAAATTTTGGCGATTTTATTGATGTTACCTCCCGAGCCGATGATGTGTATTTTGCCGAAATCTTCCTTAAAACGTTCCAGCCATGATTTCAGTTCTTCCCATTGCTTGTCTTTCACCTTTCCGTTGAGCAGCCGGATGGTGCCTATTTTAAACGAGCGGGCGTCCAGCAACCGGTTCTTTTTATCCGTCACCGATATCTCGATACTGCCGCCGCCAAGGTCAACATACATGGCAAGTGTTTTTCCCTGCGGAACTTCAAAAACATTCGTGGAGCGGATAATTTCGGCTTCTTCCAGTCCGTCAACGATACGCACATCAATTCCCGTTTTCTTTTTGATCCGGTTCAAAATGTCTTTACCATTTTTTGCCTCACGCATGGCTGCCGTGGCACAGGCGGTGAAATCCACCGGCTTGTAAACATCGATCAGAAGTTTGAACGCCTTGAGCGTCCTGATCAGATTGTCGGCTCTCTTTTCCGAAACGGAATTGTTCTTGTAAACGTCAACGCCCAGCCTGATGGGAATTCTTATGAGCGTTGCTTTTTCAACATGTGTTTTTCCGTTTTTATCGAAAGCATTGGCAAACAACAATCGCACTGCATTCGATCCGATATCTATGGAAGCAAAAATCATTCGACCTGTTTTTTATTTCACCGCTTCAAAAAATTATTTTAAAACACCTTTTTCATTCCTCCTCTTCCGGGAAGTCTTTGTGTTGATTGTATTTTCTCCACTTGTCAATCACAGCCGTCATATCCTCCGGGAGCGGGGTTTCGAAAAACATCTCCTTGCCGGTGGCAGGATGTTTAAATCCGAGTGAAGCGGCATGAAGCGCCTGCCGGGGAATTATCCTGAAACAATTTTGAACAAATTGTCGGTATTTGGAAAATGTGGTCCCCTTCAGGATCTGATCGCCGCCATATCTCGCATCGTTGAACAAAGGATGTCCGATGTACCTGAAGTGTGCCCTGATCTGATGCGTCCGTCCGGTTTCCAGTTGACATTCCGTCAGGGTAACATATCCGAAACGTTCAACAACCCGATAGTGCGTAACAGCAGGTTTGCCCTGCTCATCATCCGGAAAGACAAACATTTTCAGCCTGTTCTTGGGATGACGTCCGATATTGCCTGTAATGGTACCTTCGTCATCATTGAGATCGCCCCAGACAAGCGCAAGGTATTTCCTGGCGATGGTATGATGAAAAAACTGTTTTCCCAGCTTGGTTTGTGCCAGTTCATTTTTGGCGATGAGCAATACACCGGAAGTATCTTTATCAATGCGGTGAACCAACGATGGCGTAACATCGGGATCGTTCCTGTAATACCATGCCAGTCCGTTGAGCAATGTGCCCGTGTAATTGCCGTGTCCGGGATGAACCACCATTCCGGCTGCCTTGTTGACCACCAAAATATCCTTGTCCTCAAACAGGATGTCGAAGGGAACGTTTTCGGGAACCACTTCAAATTCGTGAACAGGATTGGGCAGCACCACCGAAACAATATCTCCGGGTTTAATCTTGTAATTGGATTTTACAGGGCTTTCATTCACCAGAATACAGCTTGCTTTTGCAGCATTCTGGATTTTGTTGCGTGAAACATTGGCCAGTTTACCGAACAGGAATTTATCAATACGCAGCGGCATTTGTCCGGGATCGCAAACAATCCGGTGATGTTCGTACAATTCCTCCTGGCCGGCCGATATTTCAATTTCCTCTTCAGCCATACCTATTGTGATAAAATAAGTTTATTGACCATTGCCTTGTGATTGTAATGGTCGTTGAGTCTCACAAGATAAACACCGTAGGGAAGAAACGACAAATTGATCTGCGGCCTGAAAGCAGTAAAAAACACCCGTTGCCCCATAAGGTTGAATATTTCGATCTCCATTTCGGCAGCCACTTCGGGATCGGGGATCACTTCGGTGGTGATATTACCCGGTACCGCCACAAATTTAAAGGCGACATTTCCGTCTCTTGTGGGATTGGGCGCCACAATAAAAGCTTCCGGGTTGCTGCTTTCGGGTGTCGGCGGGTCATCTTTCAGTTTTTTGCCGATCACCGGACGAATGAGCAAAGAACCCGTAAAGCCTGATTTTTCCCACACACCTGTCGTATTATAATAAATATGTGTACTGGCATCATTGTATGCGTCAAAACCCACATTCAGATTTTCGTTGGTTGTCTGTATCCATCCCACGTAAAAGGTACCCTGCACCGGTACGGCCGAATCGAGATAGTACGTATGGAATTTGAACAAGCTATCGGTAAAGACGGGTTTAACACGTTTTTTCATATAGATGACCTCGCCGGGAGCGCTGTTCAGGTCTTTCCAAACCGTAAGGTAAAAAAACTGTTCGTTGGCTCCGGTGAGTGTTTTGTTAAAATACATTTGCACGGCACGCAGCGTATCGCGTTTGCTCAGGGTAAACTGATAGGCCAGATGCGCCCCGGCCGGTGTCAAACCGTAACCAAATTCGGCAGTACCGTCGTCGTAAGCGTAATAGTTGTAAAATGTTTGCCGGTAAGTCATGGTATCGGACAAGCCGAAAACCTGGTCACCCACAAGGTAGTGTGTAATGTCGAAATAGGCGCTGTCGCGGTTGCCGAAGGGTGGAAAAATCCCTTTTACCGGAGGATAGGAAAACGGCTGGTAATTAATGTATCCGAAATCGTTGAACACCTCCAAACTCCAGCTACCACCGTCATATGAATACACCTCGCTTCCGGCATCATTCAACACGGTGTAATGGTAGTTGGCCGTTTGGTTGATGTTGTCCAGATTGCTTATCAGCATCCTAAACCTTCCATTAATGGCGTTGGTGGGGTCATCGCGGTACTGCGGGAACGGCATGCTTTCGAATTCTTTTAAAAATGAAGGGGCACGCTCATTAAAAGTAATGTACTTATAGGTTGTGTCCAATCGCGAACGATTGAGATTCAGGTAAATAAAATCCACATTCCAGTAATCGCAGTTGCTTTGCCAGCTTTGCAGGTTTTCGCTGGCAATGCTGGCATAATTGAAAAACCGGAACTGAAAATCTTTTCTGAAAAGTGTTGTATCGGTGATGGGGATCATCACCTGTTTGAAATATCCGCTGTCTTTGGAAACATATTTCACTTTAAAAGTATCCAGCGTCATCCCGATGGAAGACCAAACCCTTTTCCATGCCGTATAGGGACGATAAACCGAATCGCAGGGCAGGGTAACAAAATCCGTTGCCACCAGGGTGTCGGTCATTATGGTTCCCCAGTTTTCGTTGCAGGGCGAATACAAGACATCACCCGGAAAAATGGTGTCGTCGGGGCCGATGTACAATCCTGCGGAAACCTCAATGGAATCGATGTACCAAAAGATTGAATCGTTGGTATAGTGTCCGAATTGCAGCACCAGCGAATCCCGCTTCTGGGGATCATTGCCCCTGCCCTGGGGCTGGTAATAAAAGCTGAAATAGAGTGAATCAGCCGGAGAGAGTTTTTTGGCCACCGGATCAAACAACGAGTCCAGTCGTATGGGGCGCGAGGTAAGGTGATCGGCCTCAAACTGCAGGGGATTGGCATCGGAATAGATGTTGCCGTTGGCGTCCACGGCATCGAAGGTTGCAACACCCCACGAGGGCGGCCGGTACGAAAAATCGGTATTCACAAAAATTTCATTGTCAATCCATCGTGCCGTATCGGGATAAATATCTTTTTGCTTAAAATCTTCAAAAAACGGCAGTGTGAGCGGAGCGGGAGTAAAAACGTCGCCGGCTTTAAAACGCTTCCGTGGTTGCTCCTTGAGGTACTTTTTGATCACAGGGTTGACGGATAATCCCGTAAGGATCTCCTGCCCAAACATCGTTGAGAAGCCCGAAAAAAGGATAAGTATGATTACCGGTAATTTTTTCATTAATGCTTTTCTTTTGTCCGATTCATCAGCAAAGTGTCAACGGATAAAGTATCCGGTTCGTAAGTACGCAAAAGCGAATCAAAGTCAAATGTCAGATCGGAACGAAACCACAGGTCAACAAAAGCACCGTACTCAACGCGATAGTCGGTGGTTCCGGCAGGCTGCTGATTATAAACCCTCGAATGCAGTTTATCCCGTTCGTCGAAATATTTCATAAAACCGACGTTTAACGACGCATTGTTGATGGCTTGGATCGCTTCGGATTCGGTCTTTCCGATCAAAAAGGGAACTTCAATTTTATCGTTATTCAATCCTTTTCCCAGCACCAGTTCGATGGCCGAGCCTTTCTGTATCTCGGTTCCCGGCAAAATGGTATCTCCTTCGAAGCGCTGTGCCAGAACGGCGTTCTTTGCAAAATTCTCGACGTAATCCAGTTTTTCCAGCTTGAGCCCGCTTGCTTTCAGTTCGTTGAGCGCCTGTCTCAACGAAAGGTCAACAAAATCGGGAACCTGTACCATTTCGGGTTGTGTAGCGACGATGGTGATGTAGATTTTACGCCCGTGCTTGACCTTGGAGCCCGGAGGCGGGTCCTGCAAAACAATGGCGCCTTTGCGAAAATGATCGTCGTAAACCGAATCGATGACAACAAAATCAAAATCTTCGGCATAGCTGCCATGACGCAGCTCCTGCCATTGCACACCGGTAAAATTGGGCACGGCAACGGCCTCTCCGTGGTTGGTGTAAACATCCAGAATTTTCATAATGAGCCACACCGCCGCCACCGCAACAACAATCGCTATGACAAGATGCTTTAAGAATATTTTGCTTACCAGAAATTTAAAAAATCCCATTCGGCGCCCCAGATAATTTTTTTTGTATCGTTAAAAAACACAAGCTTTTTCAATGTTTTTTTATTAACTGCAAAAGCCGGTATTTATTGCCGTTTTCCGGCAGGCAAAAATAGGAAAAGAATCGTCATGCTCCGTAGCCGGACCGGGAAGAATGTAAAAATATCGTTCCATACATCGTTTTTTGGCTACATTTGCATTGTAATAACTGGAAAATAATGAAGAAAAAAGTTGCGATTGTTGCCGGCGGCGATTCCGGCGAATATTCGATTTCGATCAAAAGCGGTACGGTGGTCGAAGAGACGCTCGACAGGGAGTTTTACATTCCTTTTCTGATACATGTCAGAGGGAAGGAATGGTTTTACGAGTCCGGCGGAAACAAATACCCGGTGGACAAAAACGATTTCAGCATCACGGTCAACGGAGAAAAAACAACCTTTGACGTTGTATTCACCGCCATCCACGGCACGCCGGGCGAGAACGGCAAACTTCCGGCATATTTCGAAATGCTGGGAATACCCTACACTTCGTCCGATTTTATTACTTCGGCATTAACGTTCAACAAAAACCTCTGCAACCGTGTGGTGGCAAGCTGGGGGGTGGCGGTTGCCGGCTCGATGCAACTGTTCAAAAACGACAAGATCAATACCGACGAGATCGTTAATACGCTGCAATTGCCGGTGTTTGTAAAACCCAATTGCGGGGGATCGAGTGTGGGCATGTCGAAGGTAAACCGGATTGAAGAGTTGAAGCCTGCGCTGGAAAAAGCTTTCCGGGAAAACGACCAGGTACTCATCGAACAATACATCGAAGGCAGGGAAATGACCTGCGGCGTTATTGAAGCCAACGGAAAACTGACTGTTTTCCCGGTTTGCGAAATCTCGAGCAAAAAGGAGTTTTTTGATTTCGAGGCAAAATACAAGCCTGATCTGGCGGAAGAAAAAATCCCGGCCGACATCAAAACCCGGGAAGAAATTGCCATTAAAGGAACCTCGGCCATCTTGTACAAAAAACTCAACTGCCGCGGTGTGGTAAGGTTCGATTACATCCTTTCGGAAAAAGAACACAAGCCTTTTTTCCTCGAAGTCAATACCGTACCCGGACTGACACGCCAAAGTATCGTACCGAAAATGGCAGCCGAGGACGGAATTTCATTGAAAGCGCTTTTTTCCATGATGATCGAAGATGCTCTCGGGAACTTTCCGGAACAAAGGTGATAACCAACACCGTCAAATATTCAAAGATTCGAAATGAAGTCTTATTATCATAAATTATTATGAAACAAATCATAACAACAGCATTATTATTCGTCATCCTGTCGGGTTTTGCGCAGGAAAACCAACGCACCCGCCAAACGGCCGACAACATCTTCAGCCAAACGGATGAATTGCATTTGAGATTCCGGGTTCCCGACGCCTCACTGATAAAAAAACTCTCCTCCGTTATTTCCATTGATGATGTGGACGGAGATACGGTTTTTGCCTACGCCAACGAGCAGGAATTTTTGAAATTCCTGAACTTCAGCCTGCCGTGGGAAACCGTTAAGGAACCACCGTTGAGGGAAGAAGATATCAGAATGGCGGAGCATATTGATATTGATCAGGTCACCGATTGGGATTTTTATCCGACTTACGAAGCTTACATTGACATGATGAATCAGTTTCAGACCGATTACCCCGGCTTATGTCAGGTATTCAGCATCGGCAAGACCGTTAACAACCGCGACCTGATGATGGCAAAAATATCGGCCAACGTCGGTGTCCGCGAAGCCGAGCCGCAATTTCTCTACACCGGCACCATGCACGGTGACGAGCTGGTGGGATACAACCTGTTGTTGCGGCTGATTGATTATCTCCTGTCCAATTACGGCACGGATCCCAAAGTGACCGATTTGCTGAACAACATGGAAATATGGATCAATCCGCTGGCCAATCCCGACGGTACCTATTACGGAGGCAACAGCACGGTTTGGAATTCACGGAGATACAACGGCAATTCCATTGACCTGAACAGAAACTATCCCGACCCGGAAGAGGGCCCCCATCCCGACGGTCATGCATGGCAGCCCGAAACACTTGCATTTATGCAACTGGCCGAAGAAAACGACTTTGTGATGTCGGCCAATACCCACAGCGGAGCCGAAGTAATTAATTATCCATGGGACACCTGGCCGCGAAGAGCCGCCGACGACGACTGGTGGATCAGTGTTTGCCGCGCCTATGCGGATACGGTACATCTTTATTCACCCTCAACCTACATGGATTACCTCAACAACGGAATCACCAACGGTTGGGACTGGTACACCATCAGCGGCGGAAGACAGGATTACATGAACTATTTCATGCACTGCCGCGAAGTAACCATGGAACTCTCCAACACCAAAAAGCTGCCCGTGAGTCAATTGGAAAATCACTGGCAATGGAATTTCAGGTCGTTACTGAATTACATGGAGGCTTGTACTTTCGGGGTGACGGGAACGGTCAGCGATGTGAATACGGGGCAGCCGCTGCCCGCCAAAGTTTACATTGACGGACACGACGAGGACAATTCCTTTGTTTTTGCCGACAGCATCCACGGATTTTACCAGCGTTTGCTGTTCCCCGGCAGCTACGACATCACTTTTTCCTGCAACGGCTATCAACCCGTTACCATTCAAAATGTCACCGTAACACAATTTGCAGCCACAACACTTAACGTTCAGCTTGGTACCGGCGAGCTTTCGGCAGATTTCAGCGCCGGCGATACGGAGATCTCACCGGGCACGGCAGTGAATTTTTCCGACAACTCCACCGGAACACCCACAGCGTGGCACTGGCGCTTCGAAGGTGCTGTCCCGGCTGAAGCGTTCGTACAAAATCCGATAAATATCGTGTTTTCCGATTACGGTGATTTCGATGTGTCGTTAACGGTATTCAATGCTTCGGGCGATTCTTCAACCCTGACCAAAACGGACTATATTCATGTCCGGCACCAATATTTAATGCAAAACGGCACCATAACGGTTTGTCAGGGTTTGTTTTACGACTCCGGCGGCAAAAACGGCAATTACCAAAACAACGAGGATTATATCTTAACTTTTACACCGGAGGTTGCAGGAGCGAAAATCAGAGCGGATTTTCAGGAATTTGATATTGAAGCACAAACCACCTGCAATTACGACCGGCTGGAAATTTACGACGGTTCTTCCACGGCGGCAACACTTATCGGAACTTACTGCGGCAGCAATTCTCCCGGAGCGGTAAAAGCATCCACTGCCGCAGGAAGCCTTACTTTCCTGTTCCACTCCGATTATTCCGAGACCCGCCCGGGATGGAAAGCCGGCATCTCCTGCACAATGGAACAAACGCTGGTGATCCCGGCAGGATGGAGCGGCATCTCCTCCGTTGTCCTGCCCGACAACCCGGAACTGGAAACGCTTTTTCAGGATATTTTGAACCGTCTGATTATTTTGCAAAATCAAAACGGATTTTTCTATCCTGCGCAAAACATCAACACCCTGAAAAGCTGGATGCCTGACCAAGGTTATCAGATTAAACTGCAAAGTGAGTCATCCGTTACTTTTTCGGGTACCGTTGACGGAAACAAGGAGATTGAAATTGTTGAAGGATGGAACGAACTACCGGTACTTTCGCCATGTTCCGTTTTCATTGAAGAATTGTTGGAAAACAGCACAGCCAATGTTCTTTTCATCGGTGAGATGGCAGGTACGGCCATGTTCTGGCCTGCTGCGGGCATCAACACATTGCAGGAACTTCAACCCGGTAAGGCCTATTTTCTGAAAGCTGAAAACGAAGGCAGGATCACATTTCCGGTATGCCGGTAGAGCCCTTCAAGCTGCCTTTATCTCAACCGGTCGGCCGAACGCACAAGCCTTTCATCCTTTCTGATAAAAATATTGGAAAGGAAAAGCATGGTCACGGTTATCAACGGAAAAACACCGCCAAGGCCATAAGAAGCCACCGTGTCCAGTTGTTGTTCCATTAATGAGGACAAATAAAAGATGCCGCCGATCAACAAAACATTTAAAAATACATTCAGGTAATTCAACCTGATCTGCAACAACCGGTTTTTGAATTTTAAAATCGTTGTGAGTGTTACTGCAATGATGATGAATTGTAACGCTGACAGAATCAACGGATACAATGGATTTACGATTTGTTCCGCCGTCTGCACGTCGCCGAAGGGATCGGGCGTCAGGTTATTCACCGAATAAAGATAAAAGCTGAAAACATCGGCATCAGCATAAAAATTTGCAATGGGGAAAAAGAAGATCAATATTCCCGAAACCGTTGCGAAGAAAAGAAAAACAGTTTGAATTCGTTGTATCATTCTTAAAGTTTTTTAATTTTTGGCTGCAAAGATATAATGATTGGCCATTATTACGTTATCAACATCCGGAAAAGAATTATCAAAGATATTTAACCAATTATTTTTCAGAAAAATTGTTTGATTGGAAATATTCATTACTTTTGCACTTTCATTTCAGAAAAACGCCCGATCTCAATTCACAAAATTGTCTAAACAAGTTCTTAATTAATTTACTGACGATAATAATCTTAATTTTCACAACAATACATCAAAACGTGAAACCGCAGACCAGTTAAACAGGGTCTTCCGGCGGTTTCTAACCAAAAATCACTTCAATCAATGAAGTGATTTGAACGAATTATGTTATTTCATTAAACATTACAAATATAAATGTACGATATTATAGAGTTAAACGGAAAACTCCTTGCGGAGCTCAAAGAGATCGCCAAGGAATTAAATCTTAAAAGGATCAATAACCTGAAAAAGCAGGATTTGATTTACAAAATACTGGATTTTCAGGCCCTCAATCCTACGAAAAATGAGGTGATCACCGAAAAAGAGGAGACGGAAAAAGAGAAGGATGCCAAGAAACTGCGCAACAAGAGAAAACGCATCAACCCGGAGAACGGGAAAGAGAAAGTTGCCAGCAGTACGGGAAGTGAAGTAAAGGTAAAAGCACCGGTAAGGGAAAAACCAAAAGAGAAAAAGCCGCTCTTCCCCGAGAGGACGTCTGATACCAAAAAACAGGAAAAGCCGTTCCCGAAGCGGCCTGTAGATGACAAACCCGCACCGGTGAAGGAACACGGACACGAGATCAAACAAGGAAAACCTCAAAAGAAAGAGGAAGTAAAGGCAGCCGAAAAAGAAACGCCTAAAGAAACGCCCAAAGAAACGACAGAACATCACGGCAAGGCCAAAGAGCCTGTTGTGGCCGAAAAAGAAAAAAACACACAACAGCCCGAGAGAAGGGATCGTGACCAGCAGCAACGTCAGCGACAGCAACAACCACAACAGCAGCAACAGCAGCAACAACAACAAAAGCAGCGCAGGAACACTTATGTTTTTGAGCTTGAAGGCGTGGTATCGAGTGAAGGCGTATTGGAGATCATGCCCGACGGATACGGTTTTCTACGCTCGTCGGACTTCAATTACCTGAATTCACCCGACGATATTTATGTTTCGCAGTCGCAGATTAAGCTTTTCGGTCTGAAAACCGGCGATACGGTTCAGGGGAGCATCAGGCCGCCCAAAGACGGAGAAAAATATTTTCCGTTGATCAAAGTAGAACTCATCAACGGAAGAACCCCCGAAGAGGTACGCGACCGGATACCGTTCGACTACCTGACACCATTATTTCCGGAGACAAAGTTCCGGCTCACGGGTCATCCCGGCGAAACGGTTTCCACACGCATCATCGACATGTTCACACCCATCGGCAAAGGTCAGCGCGGATTGATCGTCGCACAGCCCAAAACGGGAAAGACCGTTTTGCTGAAAGAGATCGCCAATGCCATTGCATTCAATCATCCGGAAGTTTACATGATCGTTTTGCTCATTGACGAACGTCCCGAAGAGGTTACCGACATGGCAAGGAGCGTAAATGCGGAAGTGATCGCTTCCACATTTGACGAGCCGGCCGAGCGACATGTGAAAATTGCCAACATTGTGCTCGAAAAGGCCAAGCGAATGACCGAATGCGGGCATGACGTGGTCATATTGCTCGATTCCATTACACGGCTGGCGCGCGCCTACAACACCGTTTCTCCCGCATCGGGGAAAGTTTTATCGGGCGGCGTAGAGGCCAATGCTTTGCACAAGCCCAAAAGATTCTTTGGTGCAGCACGGCAAATTGAGAACGGCGGATCGCTGACCATCATCTCGACGGCATTGATCGACACGGGATCGAAAATGGATGAGGTGATCTTCGAAGAATTTAAAGGCACCGGAAACATGGAGCTGCAACTCGACAGAAAGCTTTCGAACAAACGTATCTATCCGGCCATCGACATCGTGGCTTCAAGCACGCGTCGCGACGACTTGTTGCTCGACAAGGAGATGCTGCAACGCATCTGGATACTGCGAAACCATCTCGCCGACATGACACCCATCGAAGCCATGGAGTTCCTGAAAGATAAAATGCGCTTCACCGCCACCAACGAAGAGTTTTTGATATCCATGAACAGTTAAAAAAAAAAGGCCGGAAAATTTCCGGCCTTTTTTTTATTCCCCACACTCGGGAAATTCCAGTGTATCGTTGATATTAACGAACAAATAGTAACCTTTTCCCGCTTCAAGCTGATCGAACATTTGGATGTTCATCGCCGGCCAGACAACCGAAGTGCCGGCAGCTTCAATTAAAATGACAAGGTTTGCACCCAACTGTTGCTGAAGTGAATCAACGGACAAACCGCACGGTGACAGCACCGGAATGAGATTCCATCCGCCGGTAAGGTTCACAGTTTTGTCGGATATCTCATTTCCCATAAAGGTCAGGGTAACATTGTCGTTCACTTTGATGAGGTATCCCGACAGACTGTTCCAGTTGCCCATGGTGTTGATATTTTCCCCCGGCCAGTAAATCCCATCGGCATTTTGCACAATGATTATTTGCTGTTCAATCCCTGAAAACAGCGTTTCAACGTCCAGCGTTTCGGGGAGAAGGTAAGCGGAGAAATTGTTCCATCCGTGCACAAAGTCCCAGGATTGCATTTGCGGCGGCGGGCCGGTATATTCGTAGGCCCCGATATCGGGAGCATCTCCAACGGGTCGGGCATTGCCATCAAAGTCCGTTGCCGGCGCCCAGTCGCTACTCCCGTTGTCAATGGCCGGGCTTAAGCCTGCAAGATGGAGGTCGTAGCTTTCGGGAGAAACGTAAATCGCTCCCGGAGTGTTCGCCG
>JAOZMX010000181.1 GCA_029934065.1 Bacteroidales bacterium | reverse complement strand
ACACACCGGAAAACGTAGCATCGTGAATCGGGAAGCGTTAGCCGGAACCTGAAAACCTGAGTCCTGTAACACGGAAATTCCTTTTCATTCGGATTCATCAAATTTAATGCTATTTTTGCAGGCGATGAAAAACATACGAAACTTCTGTATCATAGCCCATATAGACCACGGAAAGAGCACCTTGGCCGACCGTCTGCTGGATTACACCGAGACGATCTCGGAACGTGAAAAAAAAGAGCAGGTGCTGGATGATATGGACCTTGAACGCGAACGGGGGATTACGATAAAAAGCCATGCGATCCAGATGATTTACAAACGTGAGGCGCACAATCGAAATGAATCCTTTGTATTGAACCTGATTGATACGCCGGGACATGTGGATTTTTCGTATGAGGTTTCGCGTTCCATCGCGGCCTGCGAAGGTGCTTTGCTCATCGTAGATGCAACACAGGGCATTCAGGCACAAACCATCTCGAACCTGTATCTGGCCATTGACCACGACCTGGAGATCATCCCGGTGCTCAACAAGATGGACCTTGACAATGCCATGCCCGAAGATGTGAAAGACCAGATTGTGGATCTGATCGGTTGCGACAGGGAAGATATTATCGAAGCAAGCGGAAAAACCGGATACGGGGTGGATAAAATACTGGACGCCATAGTTGAGCGCATTCCTTCGCCCACAGGTGACCCCGACGCTCCGTTGCAGGCGCTGATCTTCGATTCGGTATTCAACTCCTACCGTGGCATCATCGCCTATTTCAGGATTTTCAACGGCCGGATTTCCAAAGGCGATCTGGTGAAATTTGTCGCCACCGGCAAAGAATACGAAGCGGATGAAATAGGTGTACTGAAACTGGGCCTTCAAAGTAAAAAGACATTGGCTGCCGGCGATGTGGGATACATTATCTCGGGCATTAAAACCTCAAAGGAAGTAAAAGTAGGCGACACGGTGACGCATGTTAAAAATCCGTGCAGTGAAGCCATCTCCGGATTTGAGCATGTCAAACCCATGGTGTTTGCCGGCATTTATCCTGTTGATGCCGACGACTATGAAGAGCTCAGGGCCTCCATGGAAAAATTGCAACTCAACGATGCATCGCTCACTTTCGAGCCCGAATCCTCGGCAGCGCTGGGGTTTGGCTTCCGATGCGGTTTTCTCGGATTGTTGCACATGGAGATCATCCAGGAGCGTCTCGACAGGGAGTTCGACATGGATGTCATCACCACCGTTCCCAATGTTTCGTATAAGGCATACACTACAAAGGGGGTGATGACCGAGGTGCATAACCCCTCGGGGCTGCCCGATCAAAATCTGCTGGATCACATCGAAGAACCATACATACACGCCCAGATCATTTCAAAATCCGATTATGTGGGGCCGATCATGAACTTGTGCATCGACCGCAGGGGTGAGCTGAAAAATCAGGTTTACCTGACCAGCGATCGTGTTGAGATCACCTTCGAGCTTCCCCTTGCCGAGATCGTCTTTGATTTTTACGATAAGCTGAAAAGCATTTCCAAAGGGTACGCGTCATTCGATTATCATGTGGTGGGGTACAAACCGGCAAAACTGGTACGCCTCGATATCCTGCTTAACGGCGAACGGGTGGACGCCCTTTCCACGCTGATACATTCTGCTAACGCCTATCAGTTCGGCCGCCGGATGTGCGAAAAGTTAAAAGAGCTGATCCCGCGCCAGCAGTTCGATGTGGCTATTCAGGCAGCCATCGGTGCCAAGATCATAGCCCGCGAAACCGTTAAAGCCGTACGAAAAGATGTGACGGCAAAATGTTATGGCGGTGACATCACACGAAAGCGAAAACTTCTGGAAAAACAGAAAAAAGGCAAAAAACGGATGCGTCAGGTGGGCAATGTGGAAGTTCCGCAATCGGCTTTCCTTGCCGTTCTTAAACTGGATTAATCTTCCCCGGCGGTTTCCGGAATTTATATTAAAACTAAATAAAGCGCTTCTTGCTGAAAATTGTTGGAAAAGCCGTGGCAAGATTTATTTTTGCCGGCATATACCAAAATCCGAATTTCAGATATGAAAAAGCGCTTACTTCTTGTCCCTGTGATGATTGGTTTGTTTCTCTTTGCCTCTTCGGTTCGATCGCAGGAGTCCAAAAATAATTTCTTCTCAAACGGTAAACCCATCGGGCTGGTTTTTGCCAATTTCCATACGGGGCTTAATCAGGGTAATAATCCCGCCGGTTTTGAGGTCAGGAGGGCTTATCTGGGCTATCAGTTTAACCTTAACAAAGGTTTCAGCACAAAAATAGAACTCGATATCGGCAGCCCCAATGATATCTCGAGTTTTTCACTGCTCCGGCGATTTGCCTATTTCAAGAATGTGTATCTTCAGTATGCAAAAGGGAAATTCAATTTTAAATTCGGGATCATTCCCGTACAGGAATTCAAATTGCAGGAAAAGTTATGGGGACATCGCTACATTGCCAAAACGATTCTTGACGGGCATAAGATGGCCTTCACGGCCGATCTGGGTGCTTCGGCAAATTATAAGGTGAACGACATGGTTGAGATTGATCTGACAGTGATGAACGGTGAAGGGTATTCGCGGCTTCAGGCCGACGAGTCGTTCAAGATTGGTGCCGGAGTAACCCTGCATCCATGGAAAGGCCTTGTTGTGAGAGGCTATGCCGACGGGATCACCAAAACGGTGATGCAGATGTTGGTTGTGACTTTTGTCGGATATCGTATCAACGAAAAAATGAGTGCCGGCGTGGAGTACGACATGATGGACAATTTTCGGTTTATTGACGGGTACCGGCGCAATGCGTTTTCTGCTTATGCTTCATGGGATTTCACGGAGAAGTTTCAGCTTTTTGCCCGGTTTGATAACATTGTTTCGGATGTGCCGGAAATGGAAGACGATCTCCCGGTTTTCGATCAGGACGGAACGGGACTGATTGCCGGTATTCAATACACTCCCATTCCCAAAGTGAAACTTGCACTGGATTATCAGGACTGGTATCCCGACGAAAATACCGAACAGGATCATTATGCTTTCCTGTTTCTGAATCTGGAATTCAGGATTTGGTGATCACTTCTCTCCGGTTGAAACTTCCCCGGGCATTATCTTCATGCCCGCCAGGGTATCTTCTCGGCCAGCAATTCATCCAGAATATTCAACGTTTCCGAATAAATTCCCGGTTGGTTGCTTTCGCGCGGGCCGGCAATGTTCAGTGCATTGATGCTGTTTTTATGCAGCCAGTTGCGAAACTGATAGAAGTTGTTGTTGATCCCGATACGCCATACAAAGACGGGTTTGCCGTAAAAGTGTGCCATATCGTAAGTTTGTTGTGTGCCGGTGTCCATCTTGTCGAAGATGAGGATCAGCACGCCGTCGCTCTCAATAACGTTGTATTGTGTGCGTACCAGCGGGGATGCCGCAAAAGTATCGCAAAGCGGATAAACCGGCAGGATAAACCCGTCTTCGGCCGTACATCCCTGTGGACACCACCCCGAAACAAGCATATTGTTACACAATGCAAAATCGAGTGCAGCCCTGTCAGCTCCTGTTTGTCCTCCGCTTATTATTTTCATGTTATTCCTGATTTGTTTTGTTTATTTCAAGGATAAAATCCCTTTGTGATTTCAGTAAGTTAATGGAATAGAGCAGCAGGTTTTTGGTTTCTGCCAGCAGATCGAGGAACAATAAACTGCGTCGTGTTTGCAATTCATGTGCTTTGATGCGCTTCAGTTGGTTCTTCCTTATTTTATTGATCTGATCCAGCAATTTTTGTTGCTTTCCGATGATCGTTTCCAGATTATCGTAATTGCCGGAACGAATTGTATCAACGATGATACCGAAAAGTTCCCTGATGCCGGTGGCCAGTTCTCTCAATTCTTTGGCCTGTTCTTCTTCTATCCCGTCGTGATTGTTTTCAATGTGCTCAAAGCTCGGTACGGCCATGTAAGTGACACAGTGGGCAATTTCGCGCATGTAATCCACACTTTGAACATAAAAGGCTCCCGTGTCAATCTGATCGGCCTTAAGTTTGATGACCATATCATTGACATTGTCCTTGATCTTTTTGACCTTTTTGTTGAATTTCTTCACATCTTTGGTCAGCTCCTTCAGCAACTGGCGATCTTCGTTTTTCAGGCCTTTCACCAGATTTTCATAAAATCCGGGTACCTGCAACAGGATTTTAACGGCGTGGTTCTGACATTTTTTAAGTACTACCGAAGCGCTTAATATCTCTTCCGTAAATTCCGTGTCCTGATCTTCCAGTTTTTCGGCTTCCCTGTTTTTATGCAGGATATGTGTGCGATAGATGAGGTATAAAACAAAACCGAGAATGATGACGATGGCGATGATGCCGCCCCAGTAAATGATGTTGGCAATGATGAAGGAAACGATAAAAGCGACGATGGCAGTGAGGAACCATCCGCCAATGACCGAAAACACGCCCTGAATGCGGTAAACGGCATCGTCTCGACCCCATGCACGGTCGGCCAGTGAAGTCCCCATGGCTACCATAAATGTTACGTAAGTAGTTGATAAAGGAAGTTTGAGCGAAGTTCCGAAAGCAATCAATATACTTGCCACCACCAGATTGACCGATGCCCTGATGAGGTCGAAAGATACGGCTGCTTCCTCGGAGGAATTTTTCTTTTCTTTCTTCGGCACCTGGAACCTGCTGTCGATAAACTGTCTTACCGGTGACGGGATGACCGATGAAATGGCTTTGTTGGCTTTGTGTGAACTCCTGACGATGGTTCGGCTCAATACCGAAGTGCCGAAGCGCTCTTCCCCGTGCCCCTGCCGGCTCAAATCAATGGTGGTGGCGATCACCGAGCGGGCTTTTTTCGAAAACCACAACGTGATGATCATAATGGCTCCGGCGATCAGCAAAAGATAAGTATTGGTTTTTACCGGCAAAGTCAGCGAAGTCATCAGGTAACTGTCGGGAGTGGCTCCGGGAGTGGAGATGATATCCTGATAGGATTGCAAACCGGCAAGCGGTACACCGATAAAATTCACCAGGTCGTTGCCCGCAAAAGCCATGGCCAATGCAAATGTACCCACAAGGATGATCACTTTGGGGATGCTCACCCTGAAAAGCCAGTACAGCAATTGCAGTATGATGGTCCAGGCTACAAAACTGTAAGTGATGATGGTTGTGGAGTGGCTTTTGATCCAGTCGGAAGTTTCCGGCGTGATGAACGAGGCTCCTTTAACCCCTTTGATCAGCATAAAGTAGGTGATAACGGTGATGGCCATTCCACCCCATATCGAACCGAAATATTTTAATGTTTTGTTGTATTTAAAACTGAAAATTATCCTTGAGATGTACTGGATGACGGCACCGAAAATAAATGCAACAATCACCGAGAGTAAAATGCCGAAGATGATGGCGAGGGCTTTTTCGGAGTTGATGTACTTGCCGATGTTCAAAAGCGTTTCGTCCGGCGTTTGATAAATTTTAATCACCGATACGGCAACGGCCGAACCGAGCAGTTCAAATACAATGGAGACCGTGGTGGAAGTGGGCATGCCCATCGTATTGAAAGCGTCCAGCAAAATGATGTCGGTTACCATCACGGCAAGAAAAATGACCATGATCTCCGAAAAATAAAACTGTTCGGGATGAAAGATGCCTTTCCGTGCAACCTCCATCATCCCGCTCGAAAATGAAGCGCCGATCAATACGCCGAGGCTGGCAACCAGCATGATGACCTTCATCGGAGCTACTTTGGAACCGATGGCCGAGTTCAGAAAGTTGACCGCGTCGTTACTCACTCCGACAATTAGATCGGAGATGGCCAGTGCGAGAAGTACTACTACGATAATGAGATAAATGTCCATGATTTTTCAGGTTATCATTTGTGAAAATCTGCGAAGCAAATCTCCGAAAATTATGGTTACATATTAACTTCTGTTGAAAATAAATAAAAAATATTTTGATAAGGTGTAAGGATTTGATTGACAATATGAAAAAATGGATGGTTTTTCAATATCTTATTTTGCGTTTTTTAGGACGGTTCAACCGGTTTGCATGATGGAATAGATAATGTATCCGATGTAAATAAGCATAAAGATTACTCCTTCGCCTCGGCTGACCATTTTTCCTTTTCCGATTTTAATGGCTGCAAATAAGAACAGGTTGCTGATGATCACCATTCCGAGGTCAACATTGAGAGAGCCCGTAAATGGCAGCGGCTTGATGAGCGCACTGACGCCGAGCACCAGAAAAACATTGAAAATATTCGAGCCGAGGGCATTGCCCAGCGCAAGGCCGGCATTTTTTTTTAAGGCGGCTACCATGGAAGTGACCAGTTCGGGCAGCGATGTGGCGACGGCAACGATAGTGATACCGATAAGTGCCTGACTGATGCCGAATTCGGATGCAATGAAGGTGGCACCGTCAACAACCCAGTTGCCTCCGAAATACAAACCGGCGATACCGGCTGCTACAAAAATCAAAGATTTGAACAGAGACATTTCTTTTATGCCGGGTGTTGCCTGCTCATCTTTTTCCGATTTTGCAAAATGATAGGAATAAATTAGGAAACCGATGATTAACAAAACCATTACGCCACCTTCGATGCGGCTGATGGTATTGGCCTTACTAAAGGGAAATACGCTGAAATTGGCAAACAAGCCGAGTATCAATGCCGAAGCAAGGCTGATTGGGATTAGCGAGTTGGTGGTTTTTTTTGGGGATTTGATGGGGAAAATCACTGCTGCTGCTCCGATGATGAAGAGTGTGTTGATGATGTTGCTCCCCAGTACGTTGGAGACGGCAAGATCGGTATTGCCGCCAATGCTTGCAAAAATATTGATGAACAGTTCGGGCAGCGACGTCCCGAGGGCAACAATGGTAAATCCGATGACCACAGGCGAAAGATCCATTTTTCTGCCGATGGAACTTGCCCCGTCAACAAGCAAATTTGCCCCGACAAGCAAAATGACAAATCCTGAAGCAAAAAGAAAGTACGTTACCACCTGTCCGGTTTATTATTGGTTTTACTGTTGTTTAAAAAATTGTCTTTATTTAATTTTGGAATGCTGTAAGGTTTTAATG
>JAOZMX010000036.1 GCA_029934065.1 Bacteroidales bacterium | reverse complement strand
AATGATATGTCAAAGAACGGGTGTACAACCATTGTGTTATCCGGGATTTAACTTTTGTGCAATCGGAACGGGTATCATCCTGCCGGTTTTTCCTTCAAAAAAAAATCAGGATTTTAAATAACAGAAGCGAAAAAAAACTTTTTAGAATTTATGAGCCCCATGTTTGCCAAAGACATGCTATCAGTGCGTTACGCTATGTTTTGTGCTTTCCCTTCCCCGGATACAGCTCCGCCCGGTCAGTTACATTTTTGGCATTTAAACGGCTGACAAACAGGAACCAAAGGTAAGTGTTTTTTTTTGAAAAAAACCAAAAGGAAAATTCTATTTCCGGATTCACCGGTTAAGCCACTTGGATCGGTATCTCATTGCAAGCGACGGAAGGATCAGTCTTTTTTAAACAACTTATCTTTTGAGACTTTCTCCACCTTTTCACCGTTTTTCAGTGTGCGGGATACGGCACGATAGGGGCCGACAATGATCTCTTCGCCCTCTTCAAGGCCTTCGAGGATCTCGATGTTGGTGTTGTCCTGAATGCCGGATTTCACGCGTTTCATATCGGCAATGCCGTTGTCGTAAACAAAGACATATTCTTTGATTTCGCTGGTTGCTTTTTCGGAGCCATCCTTTGAATCTTTTCCGGCGTTCATATCTTTGTCCATCCTTGCTTTTGTTGATCTGCCCGTGCTGTCGCTGCGGGTTGTGACGGCCTGAATGGGAACGGCAAGGATGTCCGGTTTAACTTCGGTTTGGATTTCCACGGCGGTTGACATGCCGGGCCTGAAAGGAGAATAGGAGGGATTGTCCTCGGGGATCAGGTCTTCATACGAATCTTTCAGGATTCTGATCTTCACCTCGAAGTTGGTGACCTGATCGGCATTGGCGCCGGTTACATCGGCAGAGGTGGCTATTTCGGTGACGATGCCCTTGAATTTGCGGTTGAGGTAAGCATCCACTTCGATGAGGGTGGTGTCGCCGAGGGTGACGCGTACGATGTCGTTTTCGTTCACCGACACCACCGCTTCCATGGTGTTCATGTTGGCAATGCGCATCATCTCGGTGCCGGCCGAGAACTGGGAAGCCCCGGCAACCCGTTCTCCTTTTTCGACGATCAGTTTGGAGACCGTTCCGCCTACGGGCGCGTAAATGGCGGTCTTGGTGAGGTTTTCTTTGGCCTCGCGCAGGGAGGCCTCGGCGCTGGCAACCTGGTATTCGGAAGCTTTCACACTTTCTTCGGAGGCCTTCACCTCGGCTTTGGCCACTTCGAATTGTGATTTGGCGGCATCAAAGTCGGCGTCGGAAATGACATGTTGTTTCCAGAGTTTTTCATTCCGTTCAAACGAGAGCTTTGCATTGGTGAACTGTGCCTTCGTTTGTGCCAGACGTGCCCTGGCGTTGGCCAGACTGGCTTTTTGCGATTGCAGGGATGCTTCCATCTTTTCGTAGTTCGAACGGTAAATCTCTGGATCGATCCTTGCCAGCAGTTTTCCCTCTTCCACAAGATCACCCTCTTTAACGTTCAGCTCAACGACTTCACCGGAAATGTACGGTGTGATCTTGACCTCTTTTTCGGGTTGTATCTTGCCGTTGGCCGAAACGGTTTCGATGATGGTGGTGCGTTTTACAAAATCGGTTGTCACTTTCTGAATGTCATCCGAGCCAATCACACCTTTGCTTTTCAAAACAGCGAGAATGATGATGAGGATGACAATGGCGGAAATGATGATGAGCGTTTTTTTCTTTTTCATTGTAATTCGGTTGTGCTTGGTATGATTAAAAAATCAGAATTATGTTCAAAAATAGATTTATTCAGTTGATGGCTTTCAAAAACATTGTTAATTATTAATAATTCAGCGAAAGCGGTTTCCCCATGTAAAAATCAAGAATTTTGGTCTTGAAGATGTAATCGTATTTTGCCCTGAGCAATTCCGATTCGGCGGATGTCAGCTGGGTTTTGGCAAGATTGTAATCCACCGAGTTGGCCATGCCCACATTGAATTTTTGCTCGGTATAGCGAAACGATTCCTTGAAAGAGTTCACGGAGTTTTGTGTGGCGTCATAGCTTTTGTAGGCTGCCATGGCGTCGTTCCATGCCTGTTCGATCTGTTTGCGCAGGGTGTTCCTGGTCAGCTCCAGATTGTACTCCGAGTTGGCTGCATTGATCTTTGCTTTGTTGACCCTTGTGGAAACCTGATAACCGTTGAAGATGGGGATCGAAAGGCTGAAGCCGAGGTATTCGCTTTGGTTGTCTTTGATCTGGTCGCCGAGGGGGATGTCGCCGATAAAAGTTCCCGTTTCGGGATCGTATTTTCTGTACTGGTTGGAATAGTTGGTTCGCCATCCGCCACCTAACGATAATACGGGGCTGCGGTCACCTTTGGCAATGGCAACGCTTTTTTGCGAACTTTCAACCTGCAGCTCGGCACTTTTGATGACGGGTTGGTTCATCAGTGCGGCTTCGTAAACATCTTTCACCGGCAGGATGTTGTTGATGACCTCCACATCCAGAACGGGGATTTCGATGTCGAAGTCGGCGTCGGCTTCCAGGTCGAGGATCTGACGCAGGTCGAGGTAAGCCAGATTCAGCTGGTTTTCATAGTTGATGACGGTAAGTTCTTCTTTTGATCCCTGCGCCTGTATTTCGAGCAGGCTTCCCCGGGCAAGGGTTCCCGCTTCCACCATTTTGGAGGTCCGGTCGATCTGTTCCTGTGTGATGGCAACCTGTTCGCGCGCAACACGGAGCAATTCCTTGTCGAACAGGATCTGAAGGTAAGCCTTGGTGAGCATCAGCGAAATGTCATCCCGCATTTTGTCGGCATTGTACTGGGTGATCTCAAAGTCAATTTTACTTTGTTTGATCCTGTTTTGGTATTGCAAACCCCTGAAGAGCATCAGCCCAACATCCACTCCCATGCTCCCCTGATTGGTTTGCTGGTTGAAATAAACATAGGTCGTCTGGTCGAGGGTACGGCCCCAGCTCCAGCTAAAGTTGGTGCTGCCGTTAAGGGTAGGCAACAAACTTAGCTTACTTTGAAGCAGGTCGGCTTTCATGGATTCGATGTTGAGCTCACTTTGTTTGATCTGAATGTTGTTTTCAATTGCATAATTGATGCAATCTTCCAAATTCCATAGTCTTTGCTGTGCCGTAAGATGTCCCGGACCGGTCAACATGAAAACGGAGAGCAGGACAAAAACAAGCGTTTTAATTCGATTGATTTGCTTCATACCACTTGAATTTTTAACTCACTGTTTAGTTTTAAATGAAAATTATCATTGAACAAAAATAGTTATTCTTTTGAATGGCAATGTGTAATGTGATGTGTAAATCATTGCTTTTTAGAAAATTATTATTTTTAACATTAAATTGCCGTCATCAAATATCCGGTAAAGTAAACAAATTGTTAAATGCTGAACAAATGTAATTTGAAATTACATGAAAAAAACACCGGAGATTCGTTAATTTTGCAAACATGTTTAAATTTAAAAAATCGTTTTCCGATACCACAAAATAATCTCATCATGAAAAAACTGGTCTTTATCATCATTTTCAGCATCGCATTTCAGCAACTGCTTTTCACGCAAACACAACAAAAACATTTTCGTTGCACTCATCGCCAGAGCTTTCAGCGTTCGTTGATCAGCGATACGCTTGATGCGCTGAATTACGAGATACATCTGAACGAAATAAATACAACGTTAAAAACCATTGATGCATATACCATTGTCCAATTAAAATCGAAAGTTGATGATCTGAACGAGATCAAGCTGGAATTGCTGGAACTGACTGTGGATGCTGTTTGGGTTGATAATCAGCCTGTGACGGATTTTATCCATGAAAGTCCGTGGCTGACGATCCCGCTCCAGAACCCGTTGCAGAACGGCGATGAGGTTGAGGTAAAAGTTGAGTATCACGGGCAGCCGTTTCACGAAGATTGGGGCGGATTTCATTTTAGCGGCAGTTATGCTTTCAATCTGGGGGTGGGTTTTGTTTCCGACCCGCATAATCTCGGCAAAGCGTGGTTTCCCTGCATTGACGATTTTCACGACAGGGCGTTTTACGAAGTCTTCGTTACCCTGGAAGAACCTAAAATGGCGGTTTGCGGAGGCACTTTGCTCGAAGTGATCAACAACGGCAACGGGACAAACACCTTTCACTGGAAGCTCAACAACGACATTCCAACCTACCTTGCTTCGGTGGCCATCGGCAATTACGAAAATGTTCCCATGACTTTTCAGTCCATGACCGGCCAAGAGATCCCCATCGGCATTTATGTTCATCCTTCCGATACTTCCAAAGTAGCCGGTTCGTTTGCCACTTTGGTGCAAACCCTCGAAGCTTACGAAAGCTATTGGGGCCCTTACGGCTGGGAGCGTGTGGGCTATGTGGGAACAGCCATCGGCGCCATGGAGCATGTCACCAGCATTGCCTATCCCAATTTTTGCATCAACGGTACTTTGTCGTACGAAACTTTGTGGGCGCACGAGCTTTCGCACATGTATTTCGGCGACATGGTGACCTGCGAATCGGCAGAGGACATGTGGCTCAACGAAGGCTGGGCGGTCTTCAACGAGTTGATGTATCTGGAGGCCATTTACGGGCCCGATGCCGCAAAAGCCGAATATCGCGACAAACACCAGGAGGTGCTCCACAAAGCCCATATTGACGACGGCGGATACCTTGCCCTGTACGGTATTCCCACGGAATATACCTACGGCACAACGGTGTATCAGAAAGGTTGCCTCGTTACACGGACACTACGGTATTATCTTGGCGACAGCCTGTTCTTTCCTGCCGTAAGAGCTTACCTCGATACTTACAAATACGATTATGCTTCGTCGTGGAACCTGCGTGATGTGTTGTCGGATGAGTCGGGGGTTGACCTGACCGATTTTTTTGACGGGTGGGTTTTTGCTCCGGGATTTCCCGAATTTTCGGTGGATTCGTTTGCGGTACAGCCCGATGGAGCGAATTTTGATGTTACCGTTTACATGAAGCAAAAACTGAAGGGGGCCACGGCATTTTACAACTCCAACAGGGTTGAGGTGACCTTTATGGACAGCCAGTGGCAAACCGATACGCACCTGATGGAGTTTTCGGGCGAAACGGGAAGTGAGACTTTTACCACGGCCATCAATCCGGTGGCGGTATTGCCGGATTATTTCGATAAGGTGGCCGATGCCACTACGGATGAGGCTAAGGTGCTGAAACAAACCGGAAGTACGAATTTTTCGGAGGTGTACGCCGAGGTTACCGTTGATGAAATGCCTGCCGGCGATTCGGCTTTTGTCAGGATCACCCATCGCTGGGTGGCTCCCGATCCGTTGCTGACACCGGTACAGGGTCTCACGCTGTCGGGCTATCGCCACTGGCGGATTGACGGTATTTTTCCCGACGGTTTCGATGCCACGGGGAGCTTTTTTTACAACAAGTACAATTACCTCGACAATACCCTGCTTACCGACCCAGACGATTCGCTGGTCATTTTGTTCCGGCCTTCCCCCGCTGTTGATTGGCAACCGGTATCTTTTACCCGGACGGGAAACAGCAATGTGGGCTACATCAACGTGCCGCACCTGCAAAAAGGGGATTATACCCTGGCTGTGTGGGATGAGATGTATGTGGGGGTGAGCAGTGGGGAACATGGATTTGACAATGAGGTGGTGGTGTTTCCGAATCCGGCCTCCCATGAGGTGGTGATCGACTTCGGAACGCTTGAGATTTCCAAAGTGTTGGTGTTCGACTCTTCGGGAAAAAATGTGTTTGAAATCGGTAACCAAAACCATGAAAATCAGAAAACGTGGGATGTGTCGGGTTTGCAGCCGGGGAATTATGTTTTGAATTTTATTGAGGAATCGGGCGATGTGAAATGCTCGCGCAAACTTATTGTTCAATAAAGATTTTTTAATGGCTGATGCTTCATCAATCAATGCCGGAATTTGTTTCGAAACTAAAAGAGTAATTTTGGGCGGAATTTTTAACCTCTGTCAATGAGTAAAAATAAAATCTTAACGGGATTTTCGAAACTGTCGAAGGACGCGAAAATCGATCTGATCGCCGGCAGGTTTGACAACAGCGGAGAAGTGGCCGGCATATTGAGGAGTTTTTTGCATCAGGATGACAAACTGCAAAAACTTTTTGATGAGATCAGCGAAAACACGATCTCCAATTTTTATTTTCCTTTTGGCATTGCTCCTAATTTTTTGATCAACGGCAGGATGTATCTCGTGCCGATGGTCATCGAGGAGAGTTCGGTGGTGGCGGCGGCGTCCAACAGCGCCAAGTACTGGGCCACCAAAGGCGGTTTCAGCGCCGAGGTGATCTCCACCGTGAAGGTTGGCCAGGTACATTTTATCTGGAAAGGTGACCTGGAAAAGCTGAAGGCCCTTTTTCCGATGCTGAAAAATGACCTGATTGCCAAAACGAAATACATTACCGAAAACATGGAGAAGCGCGGCGGCGGGATCTTGGATATTGAACTGGTGGACATGACCGCCGAAATGGAACATTATTACCAGTTGAAAGCCACTTTCGATACCCGCGATGCCATGGGCGCCAATTTTATCAACTCCTGTCTGGAAGAGTTTGCCGTTATTTTGAAAAACCATTTTTCCAATGTGGATTACTATACCGGCGAAGAGAAGCAGTGTCATGTCATCATGTCGATTTTATCCAACTATACACCCGAATGTCTTGTAAAAACATCGGTGGAGTGTTCGGTGAGGAGCCTGAAAGATGCCGACGATGTGAACGATCCGGGACATTTTGTCTGGAAATTTGAAAAAGCGGTAAGAATTGCTCAGATTGATCCCTATCGTGCCGCCACGCACAACAAAGGCATTTTCAACGGCATTGATGCGGTGGCTCTGGCAACGGGGAACGATTTCCGGGCCATCGAAGCCAGCGGCCATGCTTATGCGGCGCATGGCGGACGCTACCGTTCGCTTACGGATGTGGAGGTGTCGGGCGGTAAATTCCGGTACAGCCTTACCGTACCGCTGGCCCTCGGTACTGTGGGCGGGCTCACTTCGTTGCATCCGCTGGCGGGATTTTCGTTGAAACTGTTGGGTAATCCTTCGGCCAAAGAGTTGATGACGATTGCCGCTTCGGCGGGTCTGGCCAACAACTTCGCCGCCATACGCTCGCTGGTGACACGGGGCATCCAGGCCGGACACATGAAAATGCATCTGTTGAATATCCTCAATACGTTGAAAGTGGCTGAAAATGAAAAAAAACTTGCCATGGCTCATTTTGCAAACCGGAAGGTCTCTTATGTGTCGGTGCATAAGTTTATTGAATCGTTAAGGCAGAATCATACTGATAAATCTGATAAATCTTGAAAACATCCCGGTATTATTCCCATGGAAAATTGTTGATCACAGGCGAGTACTTTGTTCTGAAAGGTGCCAAAGCGCTGGCTGTCCCGCTGAAAACAGGACAATCGCTTTCGGTGACGGAAAATCATTCCGGCAGGATAAACTGGATGACGCGTTCGCAGGGAAAACAATGGCTGGAGGCCGTCTTCGGTTTGCGTGATCTGACCATCAAAAAAGCTACCGAAGGGAGCAGGGCGGAAGCATTGCGCAGGTTTCTTGTGGCTGCTCATCAGATGAACCCCGGATTATTGAAAAACAGTACGGGTTTTGATGTGATTGCCGATGTGGAATTTGATCTCCGGTGGGGATTCGGAAGCAGTTCTTCGTTGATCTCCAATCTGGCGTACTGGTTTGATGTTGATCCTTTCGGGCTTCATTTCCGGCTTTCGCAGGGGTCGGGATTCGACATTGCCTGCGCCCGTGCTGACGGCCCCTTGTTTTACCGGCTTACCGGAAAAAGAGAACCCCTTGTAAAACCTGTAGCCTTCAAACCGGCATTTTCGAAACATCTTTTTTTCGTTTACCTCGGACGTAAACAGGATTCGGCGGAAAGTATCAGGAATTTCGGGGAAATAACAGGGCGTCACCTTGCAGGAACAGCTGCCGTATCAAAAATTACCGACGATATCGTATCGGCCGGAACACTCGAAGTTTTTGAAAAAAAGATGATCGAACACGAAAATATCCTGTCGGAAATATTGGGCGTAAAAACCCTGAAGGAAAAACTGTTCGATGATTTTCCGGGGGTGGTGAAATCATTGGGTGCCTGGGGTGGCGATTTTGCCTTGCTCACATGGAGGGATGGCAGAGAAACCCTGGCAGAGTATATTGCTGCAAAAGGATTGAATACATTTTTTTCGTATGATGAGCTGGTTTTGTTTTCATAAAAATGAATTTGTAAAATATGTTTGGATCGAAAAATAAAATTACCTGGCAAAGCCCCGGAAACATTGCCTTGATCAAATACTGGGGAAAAAAAGGTTTGCAGTTGCCGTCCAATCCGTCGGTGAGCCTGACCCTTTCGCAATCGGTCACCGAAACCGGTCTTGAATATGTTTTTGCCCCCTCCATGGGAAATTTATCGCTCGATTTCTTTTTCGAAGGAGAGCAGAAACCGGCCTTTGAAAAGAGGATCAGGAGATATTTTGAGGGGCTCATTGGCGAACTGCCGTTTATTTGCCATTATCATTTTACCATCAGGAGCAAAAATACTTTCCCGCATTCTGCAGGGATGGCTTCTTCTGCCTCGGCGTTCAGTGCCCTGGCGTTGTGTTTAAGCAGTATGGAGCAACAGTTGGATGAAGGGGAAGAGAATCAAGACGAAGCGTTTTACCGTCGGGCGTCGGAGCTGGCACGCCTCGGATCGGGCAGTGCCGCAAGGAGTGTTTTCGGCGGATGGGTGACCTGGGGGCAAACATCATTGATCCCCGGCTCGTCCGATTCTTTTGCCGGACCCTTGCCCGGAAATATTCACCCTCTTTTCCGGACGTTGCACGACAGCATTCTTGTTGTCGGCAGGGATGAGAAAGAGGTCTCAAGCAGTGCCGGACATGCCATGATGAACGGTCATCCTTATGCCGAAGCACGTTTTAAACAGGCAAACAAAAATCTTGAAAAGATCATTGAAGCCGTCAGGGCGGGCGACTTTTCGGCATTTTCCGAAACGGTGGAGAATGAGGCCCTGAGTCTTCATGCCCTGATGATGTCCTCGCAACCGGGTTTTATTCTGCTTAAAAGCCCGTCGCTGGAGATCATTCGAAAAGTCCGGCATTTCCGCGCACAAACGGGAGCCAAAGTCTGTTTTACCATGGATGCGGGGCCGAATGTACATCTGCTTTATCCGGCGGAAGAGAGCGAAAAGATCGAAAAATTTATCAACGAGGAGCTCGTGGCTTATTGTGTTGACGGGATGGTGATCCGCGATCGCATGGGAGAGGGGCCGGTAAGATTAACCTGAAAAATGGCCGATGTGACGATGAAAAATGAAACCGGAATGTTTTATGCTAAAATCCTGCTGTTTGGCGAATACGGCATTTTGTGCGATTCAATGGCGCTGACGGTGCCTTATTACAGGTTTGCGGGCAGGCTCGGCCATTTCAATGCTGAGGAATCCTCCGGCACACAATCTGCCGGTAAATCCAACCGGGCACTGAAAAATTTTCTGGATTATCTTGAAAGGTTGGAAAACAACGGTGAAATGCCGGCAGCACTCGATCTGGAAGCATTACGCAAGGACATCCGCCGGGGATTATTCTTCAGATCAAACATCCCGCAGGGATATGGCGTTGGCAGTTCGGGAGCATTGTGTGCCGCCGTTTACGACCGGTATGCGCTCAATAAGATTGATGCGGATGCAGGATCAGATCGCGACGGGTTGCGAAAGCTGAAAAATATATTTGCCGTGCTCGAATCTTTATTCCATGGCGTCAGCTCGGGACTGGATCCGCTGAATTGTTACATCAAAAAGCCTTTGCTTATCAATCCCGGCCATGGCATTACAACAGTATCACTGCCTGCGAAGATATCGGAAGAGGGAGGTTTTTTTCTGATCGACACCGGAAAACCGGGCAAAACAGGGCCATTGGTGAAACTCTTTTTCAACCGGTGCAAGGATGAGGATTTTCTTTGGCGCATCAAAAACGAAATGATCCCATACACCAACGGATGTATTCAAGCGCTGATCAACGGGGATAAAGAGACTTTTTTGCGGCAACTGAAATTACTTTCCGGTTTTCTGTTCGAACATTTCCGGCCGATGATCCCGGATTCGTTTGCTGACGTTTGGCGGGCCGGCCTCAACAACGACACTTATTATTTGAAACTGAACGGCTCGGGAGGCGGCGGTTTTTTGCTGGGATTCACCGAAAATTATGATGAGACAAATCGTATGCTTTCCGGATTCCGGCAGAAATTGATCCCGCTCTCGTTTTCTACTTCCGGCTGAAAATATTGTATTTGAATACACACCAAACGGCACGCATTCCGTCTTTCCAGTTGATCTTTTTGCCTTCGTCGTAAGTACGTCCGTAATACGAAATGCCTACTTCATAAATGCGAATGCCGGGGATTCGTGAGATCTTTGCGGTAACCTCCGGCTCGAAGCCGAAGCGTTTTTCGCGGAGATTGATGTTTTTGATAATATCTGTTCTGAAGAGCTTGTAACAGGTCTCCATGTCCGTGAGGTTGAGGTTGGTGAACATGTTGGAGAGAAAAGTAAGGAACTTGTTGCCGATGGAGTGCCAGAAAAACAAAATGCGGTGCGGCTGATGACCCATGAACCGCGAGCCGTAAACCACATCGGCTTCCGCTACCACTGCGGGCTTGAGCAACAGGTTGTACTCCTGCGGGTCGTACTCAAGGTCGGCATCCTGTACCAGAAGATAGTCTCCCGCAGCTTCTTTGATGCCGCGGTGGATGGCCGCCCCTTTGCCCATGTTGTGCGGTTGTTCAATCAACCTTACCGGATGGGCGGGATGTTTTTGGATAAAATCGTTGATGATGGCAACGGTATTGTCGGTGGATGCATCGTCAACAACAAGTATCTCCTTGCGGAAATCATATTCCGGTTTAACGGCAATAACTTTCCGGAGGATTTGAGCGATAAACGCTTCCTCGTTGTAAGCAGGGATGATGATGCTTAATAATTTTTGTTCCATATTGATTTCGATTCAATCCCGAATTTTTATGCTGATCATTCCTGAAAATAGATTCGTTTCACCCGTTTTGAAATTCCGGTAAGGATTTCGTAAGGGATGGTGTTCATTTCTTCGGCAAGTCTGACGATGCTTCTTTCTTTGCCGAAAACGATCACTTTATCGCCCTCCTTCACGTTCAGGCCGGTGACGTCCACCATACACATGTCCATGCATATTTTTCCAACAATCGGTACGGTGTGTCCGGCGACCACAAGATGTCCCCGTCCGTCGCTCAATATTCTGCTCAATCCGTCGGCGTATCCGATGGGGACGGTTGCCAGCTTCATTTCGTGTTCGGCTTTCCCCGAACGGCCGTACCCGATGGTTTCGCCCTCCGGGATCGTCTTGATCTGCGAGATGATCGAGCGCATGGTGCTCACATTTTCGAGTTGCGATTGCAGTTGCTCAACCGGCGAGATGCCGTACAGGCCGATGCCGAGACGCACCATGTCGAACCGGGCATGGGGGTATTCCGTGATGCCTGCCGTGTTCAGGGCATGGCGGATAACGTTGTATCCGAGCCTGTCGGTCATTTTCCGGCTGATGCGGTCGAATGTGGTGATCTGTTGCTCGGTAAATGCTCTTTCACCGGGGTCTTCGCTGGCGGCAAGATGGGTGAAGATGCTTTGCACATAAAGCCTGCTGTTGGTTTGTATCCTTGCAATAAGCGTGTCAATCTCATTTTCGTCGAAGCCCAGACGGTGCATGCCGGTATCCATCTTGATATGCACTTTTACCGGTTTGTTGCGCGGAATGATGTTTCTGCGGATGGCTCTTTCAAGCATTTCCAGCACCCTGAAGCTGTATATCTCGGGTTCGAGGTTGTGGGCAATGATGCCGTCGAAGCTTTCGGCATCGGGGTTCATCACCATGATGGGTGTCCTGATGCCGGCTTTGCGCAGTTCAATCCCTTCGTCGGCATAGGCCGTGGCAAGATAATCCACATTATGGAACTGGAGCGCATTGGCGATCTCAAAGCTGCCGTTGCCGTACGAACCGGCTTTGACCATTGCCATCAGTTTGGTGCCGGGCTGAAGCTGCGAACGGTAAAAGTTCAGGTTGTGCACCAGAGCGTTCAGGTTGATCTCAAAGACAGTTTCGTGGGCCTTTTGCTGCAATGCTTTGCTGATCTGTTCAAATTCGAATACCCTTGCCCCTTTCAGCAAAATACCCTGATTTTGAAAACGGGTGAACGAAAACCTCTTCAGAAATTCTTCCGTGGATTTGTAAAATTCCTTTTCGATGGTGAATTGTTCGGCTTGTCTCGAAATGGCCGGCCCGATGCCGATGAGTTTTTTAATGTCCTTTTGCACCAGCATTTCGGCAATCTTTCCATAGAGATAAACATCGCTTTTACCACTTTGCAGGATGTCGGAGAGGATCACCGTCTTGTCCATCTGCTGGGTTTGCTGGTTGAGAAAATCCAGTGCGATGGCCAGCGAATTGATGTCGGAGTTGTAACTGTCGTTGATGATCGTGCAATTGTTGATCCCTTCTTTCAGCTCAAGCCGCATGGCAATGGGAGTGAGTTGCTGCATTCGCTCCGCAATTGTTCCGGCATCGTAACCAAGTACGTGCATGGTAGCCCAGCAGTGAACGGCGTTTTCAACCGATGCGTCATCAACAAAAGGAATGGTAACCGATAATTTCTCACCGTTGATGATCCCGTCAATGGTTGTCTTTTCCTTGCCGTGCTTTTTTACCGACGTTATTTGCAGGTCGGCTTCTTGCTTCCGGCTCCAGGTAAATGAACGGATGCCGTCGAGGATTTGCGACTTGATGATCACCTCTTGTATTTCGGCATGGTCGATACAATAAACCAACGTGTTGACTTTGGTGAAGAGTTTCAGTTTTTCGCCGATCTTTTGTTTGCGGTTGATAAAATTTTCGCTGTGTGCTTCGCCGATGTTCGTAAAGATGCCGACGGTGGGCCGGATGATCTGCTGAAGCCGTTCCATCTCGTCAGGTTCGGAGATGCCTGCCTCGAAAACGGCCAGATCGTAATCTTCTTCAAGCTGCCATACCGACAGGGGGACGCCGATCTGCGAGTTGTAACTTTTCGGACTTCTGATCACATGGCGGTCTTTCGATATCAATTGATACAACCACTCTTTGACGATGGTTTTGCCATTGCTGCCCGTGATGCCGATAACGGGAATGTCGAATCTTTTTCTGTAGGTTGATGCAAGCAGTTGCAAAGCATCCAATGTGTTGTGCACCAATATAAAATTGGCACCCGGATATTTGTCAACCTCAAATGAGGGATTTGAAATGATAAAATTCCGGAGCCCTTTGCGGTACAGTTCTCCGATAAAACGATGTCCGTCGTTGTGCCTGGCAGGCAGTGCAAAGAAGAGCGTGTTCTCAACCTTGAACAAACGCCGGCTGTCGATGAGGATGTCGTTAATGGCCGCATCGAAGGCCATTTCGGGCAAAAACCTGCCTTTGACGACCTGCTGGATTTCGGAGATGCTGAATTTATGTCGGATCATCTGAACAAGGCATGTGTGATTAGTTTTTCAGTGGCTTGATACCGGATCATTCCGTGTGGTTCTCTTCGAGGGATTCGTCGTCCGCAGTATCCGGTTGCTGATCCTTTCCGGGATGCAATGGATTGGCATTTAACCGGTCGTACTCAACGCGGTTTCTGAAAATATCACAGGCCAGGTAAATTGCGGCACGCATCGAGCCGGGATCGGCTTTGTCCTGTCCGGCAATGTCGAATGCCGTGCCGTGAGCCGGCGATGTCCTTACGATGGGCAATCCCGCCGTGAAGTTTACGCCGTTATCAAAGGCCAGGGTTTTAAACGGGATCATCCCCTGGTCGTGATAGATGGCGAGGATACCATCGAATTTTTTGTAATTGGGCGAACCGAAAAAGCCGTCCGAAGCGTAGGGGCCGTAAACCAGCATATTATCTTCCTGCGCCTTGTTGATCACCGGGGTCAGTATTTCCTGCTCTTCATTGCCCAGTAGGCCGTTGTCACCGGCATGGGGATTCAGCCCGAGAATGGCAATCTTCGGCTTTTGAATGGCAAAATCGCGCCGCAGCGAATCGTGCATGATCCTGATCTTGCGCATCACCAGGTCCTCATTCAGGGCACTGGAGACTTCCCGCAACGGAATATGTCCCGTGATGACGCCGATACGCAAACTGTTGCTTACCATCAGCATCAAATAATCGTGGACATTGTAGTAATTGGCAAAAAATTCGGTGTGTCCCGGGAAGTTAAAGTCTTTCGACTGGATGTTTTTTTTGTTGATGGGTGCCGTAACAATGGCGTCGATCTCACCGTGATCCAGTGCGTTGATGGCCGCTTTCAGCGAAAGATATGCCATCTGGCCGGCAATGTCGGTCATTGTGCCCAGATCAATCTTCACTTCCCGGTCGTAAATGTTGATGATGTTAGGCCGTTTCGGATTCGCAGCATCCACACGCTTGATCAGGTTAAAATTGAAATCTTTCAAGCCTAATGTCTTTCTGTGGTAAGATGCCACCTTGGATATCCCGAAAACAATGGGAGTGATCAGGTCGTTAATTTGATTGTCAATCAAAGATTTGATGATGATCTCATAGCCGATCCCGTTGATGTCGCCGTGAGTAAATCCTATCCTCACGTGTGAGTCGCTTTTTGCTCGGTTCAAAACACTGGTCATAACGCATTTTTTTGCAAAGATAAACGAATTCCGTTCACATAAAGTGCGTTAGAATACATAAATTCACAATTAGAGTTGTTTTGCCGTTACATGAGGATGATTCATTAAAAACACAATGAATAGGGTGTATGGAAAACAAACGGAATGAATGTTTTTTAACAGATATAAAAATTAAAAAATACGGGGAAATTATTAACATTGCTTGATGACCCTACCGGCAAATGTTGATGAACTTATAAGTTTCGGCTGTTTTTCCTGAAGGGTAAAAAACTTTCACCATAAAAAAACTTCCGGAGAGGGAAGGCCGGGGAATTTCAACGGTTTCTCCTTTGCAACCAAGAAAAATGTTGGTTTGTTTCAGCAGGCGGCCGGTACCGTCGAAGATGCTGATTCCGGGACGGAGGATTCCGGGTGAATTATTTGTTACCTTGATCAAATGGCTTTGTTGATCGAAAGAGACCGTTACACTATTTCCGGGTTTTGCAATTTCCGTAATCGAAACATGCGGATTGTTCCCGAAAATATCCAGCACAACCCCTTCGATAACGGTAAGGTTGTAGGGGGCCGACATGGGAGGCATGGTGTACCATCCGTTGGAGCTTCCGCTCCAGCCGAAGTTAAGATGAAAGAAGTTGTCGGTGTTGTAACCGTCAACCACCACGTTATGCCCCACGGTGTACTGCGGGTTGACGAGACCGAGATGTGCGGGGTTTCCGTCTTTGATGTTTTGGGCAAGGTCGGCAGTGAGATTGGTGTCGGAATCGTAAACCAGCCGTGCCTCCTCAAACCCGAAGCGGTGGTATCCCGTCAGTGCCTGCTGAATGCCGTAAGTTCCCGAAACCGATGAGCTGTACACCTGTTTCATGGCCACGCCGCAGGCAAAATTCAGTGCGGCGATCTCCTCTTCCGTCGGTGTCTTGTTGGAGGCGTAGTTTTCTTCGAGGCTTTGCAGATAAACATTCAGCGAATCAAAATAGGGAAATCCGTGTTGCTGCCAGTCGTCGTCAATCCAGTATTGGTTTCCCGATCCGAAGCTGTGGTAATAGTCGTCGCCGTCATCCAGCAGGGTGTTGTTGATGGTGATGATACAATTGAGGATCTGTGCCATGGCCGTGGCCGGACAACCTGTATAGCTTCTGACATTGGTGTTGGGGTCAACGGGACACATGCTGTTGTACGGCGAGCCCTGACTCCAGTTGGTGAAAAGCCAGCCGCCGGTGGGTGTGGTGCCTTCGGGCGGCCATTGCTCGAAGCGCACTCCGGAAAGTGCTCCCGAGAGGTACATCTCCCATTCCGACCGGCATGTTTGACGATAACTTTCCGTCTGTTGCGTGCCTTCGAGAATGGATTTCAAATAGGATTTCATCAGGGTTAAATAGGCTTCTCCTCTTTTTCCGCCTATCAGCCAGGGGCTTTCGTAGGAATAGGCAATGACGGGCCTTATTTTCCGGGTTGGCGATACCAACACAAAACCTTTCGGTTCGAGATCAACCACCCATGCCAGCAATTCGCCGTCCGGCGAAAATGCTTCTGCCGATCGAATGGTTAAATTGCGTTTGTGAATATCCAAAAACGACCGGGCTACCGGTACAGATTCTTTTGCTGTTGTTTCTTGTGCCCGCAGCGGCATGAAAAATACCGTGATTAGTGCAACGAAAAGTAATAGATTTTTTTTCATAGAAAGACTGTTAATGTTGATGATTTTCTCAAAAGTACAAACTTTTGCAATGAGATTGTATTTGGCTTTGTATTTAATTTTCGAAAAATGTAACCGGAAAGGGGGAGATTTTGTTTGAATGAGGAATTTTTTGAAGAAGATCCATGTTCAGATGATCGAATAAATGGACGCTTGGATGGTTAAGGTTTTTCTTTCTCGTTTTATCATAATCATTGCTGGCGCAAAAGGCCACTGGTTGTTCATCGCCAAAGGTCTCTATTGTTACTTTCCCTTTTCACTTAAACAACATGTTGGTTAGTTTTGCTTCCCAAGGGGCTACCTTTTTAATTTCCATCTGCGGTGCGACCACAAACAGTTTTCGGGTTTCTTTCTGATCACAGCTTCTAATTTTGCCGCATACATCTGGGTTAACTCACCCGGAGCAAGTTCGTCGGGCTTTTCGGTGAGAAGTATCAGCTCCAGTTCATAAAATCCGCGTTTTACCCTTTGGATGTCAACAAAGAAGACCGGAAGATCGTGTTTCCGGGCATAAGTCTCCGGCCCGTGCAGAAAAGCGGTATCTCTACCAAGAAACTTTACCCAGTGTGCTTTTTTTGGGTTTGAAGGACTTTGGTCGGCGGCCAAAACAAACAGGGAGGGTTTTCCTTCGGTGAATTCCTGAAATACTTTTGCGGTTTCGTAAATGGATTTGAGATGTGCCCCTGTGCGTGATCTGTTTTTTCGCATAAAACCGTCGAGGAATTGATTACTGAGCGGCTTGTACAAAGCAACGATCCGGTGTTTTGTGTATAACGAAGGGGACATTGCCCCCCATTCCCAGTTCCCGTAATGATTCGGGAGCGCAATGACGCTGATGCCTTTATCGTAATACTTTTCAAATATTTCGGGGTTGATCACCTTGTGGTGTTTCTTGATCTGGTTTTTTGTCAGTGTAAAACCTTTGAAACCCTCCACAAGAATATCCGACAGGTTTTTATACGAGAGCGATACAATTTTTCTGATCTCATTTTCCTGAAGTTCAGGGAAAGATTGACGGATATTATCATAGACAATCTTTTTTCTGTATCCGAATACGTGATAAAGAAAGAAATAGACCAGACCGGAAAACAGATACAGAATGAAAAACGGCATGATCCCGATCAAAATGATAAAAAGAAAAGTAACGAGCGCCAGGAAAAAATTTACTATTTTCATTTAATTGATAAGTATGTCGTTTTTATTAACAAAAAATCAGAAAAAGCGGAAGCCATCCTCCTGTAAGACTGCCTCGTTCATTTCATCAAAGGATTATTCATGACCGGGAACATCATCCGGCAAACTGTCCGATAAAGTCGAACAGCAATCTGACGCCGAATCCCGTTCCGCCCACGTTGCGGTAGCTGTCGCGTTTTTCGGCAAAAGCCACTCCAGCAATATCAAGATGGATATAAGGGTAATCGGTAAATTTTTCGAGGAACTTCCCGGCGGTGATCATGCCGGCTTCGGGCGGGCCGAGGTTTTTCAAGTCGGCTATGTCGGACTTGAGCAGTTCGCCGTATTCGTCCCAGAATGGAAATTCCGCCACGCGTTCATAGGTTTTCTCGCCGCTGTGTTTGAGCTGTTCCATGGCCTGTTGGGCTTTGGCATGCATGGCCACCACGCCGAATTTTCCGATGGCGCGATGGGCCGAACCCGTAAGTGTGGCGGCATCGATCACCAGCTCGGGATCGAATTTCCGGGCGTAGCTCAACGCATCGGCAAGGATCATGCGGCCTTCGGCGTCGGTGTTGATCACCTCCACGTGGAGGCCGTTGTGCATGGTGATCACGTCGCCCGAAGCATAGGCATTGCCGTTGGGACGGTTGTCGGTGGCTGGGATCAGCGCAATGAGATGGACGGGGAGTTTTGCTTTGGCAACGGCATAGATCACAGAACCCATGGTGGCGGCACCGCCCATGTCCATTTTCATGTTTTCCATAAAGCTGCCCGTTTTGATGTTGAGCCCTCCGGTGTCGTAAACCACACCTTTACCTACCAGTACCACGGGTTTTTCGTTGACGGCGTTACGCGGTTTCCATTCCATCACGGTGAATGTGGGTGGATCAACGCTGCCTTTGTTTACGGCCAGCAGGCCTCCCATTTTCAGACTTTCGATTTTCTTTTTCGAAAAGACTTCGACCTTTATTCCGGCCTCTTTTCCCATTTTTGATAAAGTGGCGGCAAGCTTCACCGCATTGAGTTGCGCCACCGGTTCGTTCACCATGTCGCGGCACCGACAGACAGCGTCGCACACAAGGTTGAGCCTGTCCATATCTTGCGTGGTGATGCGGTCGTCAACAACGGAAATTTTGCGCAGTGCATTTTCCTTTTCCGCCGGGTCTTTTTTATATTTCAAAAACCGGTAACCTCCCAATACCATTCCCTCGACAAGGCATGCCAGTTCGTCGGGATAGGCGCCGGCAGGCATTACCGTTACCGATTCGGCTTTTATTTTGTTGAGTTCATCTTGCAACAAATCGCCGGTGATACGGCAACTTTCCAATCGTTGTGCCCCCGTTTTTTCGTCATTGATAAAATTGACAAATACCTGGTTTTTTAACCGGTTGAAGGCAAACGAAGAGATCTTGTTTTTTTCTTTCTGTTCCCTGATGTAGGCAATTTCTTTTTTTGAAAGAAAACGGGTGTCAAGGTCGTCGGGAGCGGTTGCCAGAATGATCAGATTTGCATTTTTGGAAATACGTGTGGCTTTTTGAACTTTTATGCGCATAATTAGTTGTATTTTTGGCGGCAAAGGTAAAGAAATTGGAAAAAAGCGATAATATATTCGAAAAGATACTGTCGGGCGGTTTTTTATCGGCCGGAGAAGGATTGTTCCTTTATGAAAATGTTCCGACCTCGGAGCTGATGGCCGTAGCCGATGCGCTGCGACAAAAGATCAATCCGGGGAATCGTGTGGGGTGGATCATCGACCGCAATGTGAACATCACCAACATTTGTGTGTCGGGTTGTTTGTTTTGCAATTTTTACCGTGGAGAAAAATCACCGGAAGCTTACGTAACCTCCATGGAAGAATACGAGCAAAAGATTGAAGAGACTCTGGCAAGGGGCGGCGATCAGTTGCTGTTGCAGGGGGGATTGCATCCGCGGCTCGGGCTGGATTTTTACGCCGGGTTGTTTTCGCGGCTGAAGCAGCGTTACCCGCAATTGAAGCTTCATGCTCTTGGCCCGCCCGAGATTGCACATATTGCGGAACTTGAGGGAAAGTCCTATTCCTATGTGCTGAAAGCATTGACCGAGGCCGGACTTGACAGCCTTCCGGGTGCGGGGGCAGAGATATTGTCGGACCGGGTACGAAACATTGTTTCAAAAAGAAAATGTTCGGCCAAGGTTTGGCTGGATGTGATGCGTGAAGCCCACAAAATGGGCCTTATCACTTCGGCTACCATGATGTTCGGCCATATCGAAACCAAAGCCGAAAGGATCGAACATCTTATAAAACTCAGGGAAGTGCAATCGGAAAAACCGGCGGGAGCCGTGGGATTTATCTCTTTTACTCCCTGGCCTTTTCAGGACGAAGACACGGCTTTGCGCAGGAAGCTCGGCGTGAGAAACGAAACCACCGCGGACGATTACATCAGGCTGGTGGCCGTCAGCAGGATCATGCTGCCTAACATCCGGCACATTCAGGCTTCGTGGCTCACCACCGGAAAGGATGTGGCACAACTTTGCCTGCACGGCGGTGCCGACGACTTCGGCTCCATCATGATCGAAGAAAATGTGGTGTCGGTAGCCGGAGCCTCTTATGTGTTCGACGAAGAGGGCATCCAAAGGGCCATCAGGGACGCAGGATTTACGCCTTACCGGCGCAATCAGCGGTATGAAGCTGTGGGTTAAGAGGTCATTTATACTCACCGGTTCAATCCAACGAAAAGTGGATTGTTTACTGCTTTTTCGTTAATACAACACAAACTTTGTTTTTCCTGCCAACGCCGTTCCATTGAATACCATGGCAAAATATACTCCGCCCGGCCATTGCGAAACGTCAATTACCTGCCGCCGGCTACCTGCCGCCAGCTTTTTATCAATCATTACGATGCCGTTCAAATTCAAAATGCGTAAGGAGATCATTTGAAAACGCTCCGGAGTTTGTATTTCGACAGACACTTCAGAGCGGTCTCCACCGGCGGGATTGGGCGAGACATCAACAGATACGCCGGCAGCATTTAAACCGTATTTTATTTTCTCCGGCATGGCTCCCGCCGGAATTGCGCCAATGCCGTTGACTACTTTTTCAATGCTCGTCAAAGGGATATCCGTTTCCCACAACCCGCGCCCGAAAGTCCCCGCCCGGAGTTTTTGATTGGTGTGGTTTATTTCAAGCCAGGTAACTTTTACATTGGGTAAACCCGAACCGTACCTTTCCCAGTGATCTAAAGAAGCATCACGAAAATATACTCCCAGATCGGTTCCGGCAAAGAGCGCATCGTTGCTGCCGCTGACATATACAATGCAATTTACCGGCACATTGGGCAAACCTTCGTTCATGTCGAACCAGTCTGTTCCGTCAAAATGTTTCACTTTATAATTCTGGAGGAAACCGCTGTAGGAAATCCAGATTTCTTCGGGTGAGGTACTGCTGACTGCAACATCGGTGATGAAATACGTACCGAGCGGATTTCCGGGTGTGGGCGGCGTAATATCAATCCAGTCACCGGCATTGATTCCTCCGCCGGTTGTGGTTTTAAACACCCGGTTGGCATCGAACTGGGTCACCCAGCTATCTACTTTTACTCCGGTAAAATAAATGACATCCGGATCGGAAGGCGCTATTTCCATGGCAAAGATGACACAATTGTCGTTTCCCCACAAGGCCGATGTAAGCAAATCCACATCGGTGATCTTGTACCAGTCGAAGATGGTTGCCGTGGAAGCATCGTCGGTTTTCCAAAGATTGATACGCGCCTGAAAGAGTGTTTTGGTATCGGCAGGGTCGGCCACCAGCGATGCCCCGAACCATGACGGTTCGTTGACGGGCGCCTGACCGTTGAGAATATTTTGCCACGACGGGTCATCCGTATCGCTCACCGACCTGTAAAGCGACCCGTTGGTAGGATGATAAATGGTGCAATACATCAAATTGCTGTCGGTTGCATCCATCAAGCATTGAAAACCGTCGGAGGGATTTTCCTGCATCCGCCAGATGTTATCCTTCAAATAGCAAATGCCGCAATCCTGATAGCCGGCAAGGATTTGATAAGGATCCAACGGAGAGCTGGCAAAGTTGTACATGGTGGAGATGCCCAAACCGTTGTTCAGTTCAACGGTTGGATAGGTGCCGGCCATGCCCGTTGAGCCTTTCCGGTAAAATCCGCCGTCGCTGTTTTGCGAGCCGTTGTCCCCACCGGCACCGTCAATAAACGCCGGTCCTTCGGTAAGGTTTTTTTTGTAAAGTCCTCCGTCGGTTCCGGCATACAACACATTTTCTTCCCATGGCGAAAATACCAGTTCGTGGAAGTCGATGTGAGAGTTGAAATCAACCATGTTCCACGGATGTTCCGGCGTATCGGGATCGAAAACTTTGAGCCTGACGCCTCCGCAATAAACCCGTTTTGAATCCTGTGGCGATACGGCCATTTCCATCCGTCCGGGCGTGATGCCGCTGTACAAATATGCCGTGGGCATGATCTCCCAAAGGTCAGCGGCAATGTCGTATCTGAAAATATGTTTATGCACAGCCGACTGCCAGTTGTGCGGCGGCGGGTCGTCGCGGGTGATGCAATTCACGTATAAAAAATCGCCTTGCGGAGCAACCGCCAGATTCAGGCACGAAACATATTCTTCGCCGTTAAAAACCGCCGGCCACGGTGTTCCGGCAAAATCCAGTCCGTTTCCGGCTGTTGCAATACTATTCCATGTTCCGGTTGTCCCGCCTTGTGCCGAGGAAAGAATGTCAATTCCGGCAGCATAAAGCGTCAAAGGATCGTCGGGGTGAAAAGCAATATTTCGAATCAATACAAAGCTGTCGGGTTCTGCCGGATATACTTTTTGCCATTGCGGAGTAACATCATTGCGGTTCAATGTCCGGTAAATTCCCAGTGAGGTGGCGGCGAGAGCAACTTCCGGCTCGACAGGATGAAGCAATATTTTTCCGATGGTAAAATTTCCGGGCAGCTCGTTCAATCCCGCAGGAGCCCAGCTTTGTCCCGCATCCGTCGATCGGTAAATGCCGCAGGAATAAGTGTATTGGCTGTCAACATCACCCGTGGCAATGAAAAGAACGCCGGGATTGTTTGCGTCGATGGCAATGGAGGATACCCCTATAACAGGAAGCTGCCCGTCGGTGTTGAGGTTTTGCCAGTTTCCGCCACCGTCATAGCTTATCCAAACACCTCCCACAGGAGAGGCGACATAAATAACGCCGGTGTCGACGGGATGAAAAGCAATGGCATCAATCCTGCCGATGCCGCCCAGTCCGTTTCTTTTGGGGCCCAGCTCCGCCCAGACGGCTTTTTCAGCCTCGATATTTTTCAAATCACGGAGCAACCGTTGCGACGCTTCGGAGTACCGGGCAACGGCATCATTTATCTTTCCGGATGGCATGCTGCGCGGCCCCCAAAACATCTCCCATCTTTTGAACCGGTTGAATTCGCTCCATTCGGCAGTATCCGCATCATCTCCCTGAAAGCCGTCGTAAAAGGCCTGTTGTATCCGGCGAAAATCGTCATTCCCGGCAAAATTCGTCTGCCCGAGAATTTCCGCATGTATTAAAATCAACATTATTACAAATATGCAACTCCTCATCCCGTCAAAGGTAATAAAAGATTTTTTTATACTTTTTTTTTCTATTATTTATTAAACGTTTCCTTGGCATCCTGATGTCTGCCAAGGAAAGTTCTGTTTTAAGAAACAGCGGATGCTTCGTTTTTCTAACGGAACAGGGCGGGGCTTTCCATCGAAATGCGGGTGGAGCGACAGCGGAAGCCGGATGAAGATGGAAACGTCTGAAGCGTGGTGTTCCTATTAAACGTTTCCTTGGTCTCCTTGCGTCGGACTTGGAAAGTTCTGTTTTAAGAAACAGCGGATGCTTCGTTTTTCTAACGGAACAGG